>NZ_AOOE01000042.1 GCF_000406145.1 Dickeya dadantii NCPPB 898
ATCGAACTCACGGCCTGTGCATCTTCGTGTACGGACTTTCACCCTGTATCGTGCGACTTTCCAGACGCTTCCACTGACACACAAGCCGATTCAGGTTCTGGGCTGCTCCCCGTTCGCTCGCCGCTACTGGGGGAATCTCGGTTGATTTCTTTTCCTCGGGGTACTGAGATGTTTCAGTTCCCCCGGTTCGCCTCATGACACTATGTATTCATGCCATGATAGTGTGTCGAAACACACTGGGTTTCCCCATTCGGGTATCGTCGGGTATAACGGTTCATATCACCTTGCCGACGCTTATCGCAGATTAGCACGCCCTTCATCGCCTCTGACTGCCTAGGCATCCACCGTGTACGCTTAGTCGCTTAACCTCACAACCCGAAAGTGTCTCGGGGTATGAGTATTTTGAGAGACTCGACCAGCCTATAAACTTTCGTTCATACGCCGTCGTTTCAAATTATTCAGCTTGTTCCGGATTGTTAAAGAGCAAAATACTTCGCAGCATACTGTCGCCAGTATACTCTGAAGTCATTCGTGAATGGTGGAGCTATGCGGGATCGAACCGCAGACCTCCTGCGTGCAAAGCAGGCGCTCTCCCAGCTGAGCTATAGCCCCATCGATATGACAAACCTTATTCAAATCGGTCTCAGGCAAGGCGCGAGTCCACGACGCTTATTCAAATAAGCGAGCGGGCGAGCAACGCAGTATGAGAGCGATTTTGGTAGGCCTGAGTGGACTTGAACCACCGACCTCACCCTTATCAGGGGTGCGCTCTAACCACCTGAGCTACAAGCCTATAAGGTTTCACTGCTCGATTACTTC
>NZ_AOOE01000043.1 GCF_000406145.1 Dickeya dadantii NCPPB 898
TAACAAAAAGTTAGCCGATGAGTTCCTTTCGCAAGAGATAGACATTCGTTGATAACTATATGAGTATACCCGCCCATAACTGGACGGCGTTTTGAACACCGGCAAGAAAGCGATAAATAATGGCCTCTTCCTGACCTCATGAATGCTGCATCAATAAATATTTTAATAATTTTGAATTTTCAGGAGACTGGTGATGAACAACTCACACATTAACCTCCCCGCTGGTTACTTTGGCATCGTCCTTGGCATCATTGGATTGGGATTTTCCTGGCGGTTCGCGGCGACTATCTGGCCCGTCACAACCATACCCGCTAATACCCTCATCTTTCTGGCAATAATCATATGGGCGCTCTTGATGTTGGCGTTGATTATAAGAATGCTCCGGCATGCCGACAGCCTTCTTCAGGAGATAAGACACCCGCTCAAAAGCAGTTTTGTGAGCCTGGCGCCGGCGACGTCGATGCTTGTCGCGATAGGGATTGCGCCATGGAATCACCCGATAGCTCTCGGCCTTTTCCTGATTGCTGTCGCTATCCAACTCACCTACTCAGCCTGGCAAACAGCAGGATTATGGAAAGGGAAACATCCCAGAGAAGCCACTACGCCGGGGCTGTATCTTCCAACCGTCGCGAATAATTTTATCAGTGCGATGGCATGTGGGGCGCTGGGGTTCCAGGATGTCGGGATCCTGTTTCTTGGGGCCGGGATTTTTTCCTGGCTTAGCCTTGAACCCGCAATTCTGAGTCGGTTACGAAATCTTGATGAAATGTCCCCAGCCGTACGGACGTCGCTCGGCATTCAGATGGCTCCGGCTTTTGTGGCCTGCAGCGCCTGGTTAAGCGTGAATGGCGGCCAGGCGGATGTTTTTGCTAAATTATTGTTCGGTTATGGCCTGTTACAGATGCTGTTTATGATAAGGCTGATTCCCTGGTACTGTTGTCAGCCATTTAACCCCTCATTCTGGAGTTTCTCATTTGGTGTCGCGTCATTGGCGACAACGTCCATCCGACTGGGGAATGCTGTACCGGGCGGAGCATTATACTGGATATCATTCCCGTTATTTATTGCCTCTAATCTGGTTATCGTACTCCTTATGATAAAAACAGCGTCTCTTTTATTCAGCGGGAAATTAATCATCAGGGAAAACAGTAATTGACCCCCTATTTTCCCCGCGCTTAAAAATCACAATGGCCTGATGCGATAATACGGTATGAAAAAGAGTCTTCCGCTATCCGGGTGGAAGGCTCCTGATCTGATGTTTAACTGCCATAATGGAACATCACCGTCAATTTGAGATGTTCACTTTAAACGCAGGTGATTGTTCTTTGCCCACTGCCTTAATCTCCCATTAGCATTGGCATAGGGTGATGACGTGTTCAATGAGATCATACGTCCCATTGTCCATTTGCCATACCATGGCTTGCCATACAGATCTTCATCAGTGCGCTCGTCAATCAGCCTCACTATTTCGTCTTTTACCGACTGAAGGTTATTGATTAACGTCTGGTAATTTAATCCTTTGTAATCAAAGTAAAATTTCTGCGCCAGAAGCCCGAGCTGATTCCACTTGTAACCGGTTTCTGGGAAATCAACAGGTTGCCCTGTTGCGTCACCGCTAATCCATTTTACAACCAGAGTGTTCCATCCCAGCAAATACGAAACAAGCTCACAAACACTCATCTCCGTGCCTTTTGCATGGCCATCCAGCGATTTATCCGCAGTGAGCTCTGGCGGAATCGCATTGAGGTAACCGATTAATTTCGTGAAATTTTTATCAATAGCGAAAAGTAGTTCGGATTTTGTTTGTGGCACGCCCATCAAGAACGCCCTCTCAGTTTTAAAAAAGATGCCGGTGTGGTGTCTGGAAAACAATCAATTATGACCCACCTGCCACTACAGGGGAAGCACCATAAAAAACACCGGTTCGGATCGATAAAACGCAACGGTCAGGCTGGTGAGGAATAATTCTGGTCGTTGCCATAAAATTCCCATCAGTTCTCAATTGAATATATGGATATCATTGCGTTACATCACATTATTTCCCATTTATTCCTCCCGGATTTATATTTAATCCACACAATGACGAATAATTTCTTTTTCTATGATGAATCGTTGTCTTTAATTTTTTTAGGATTTATCTTATTCACTGAAATATAAATATTACACAATGTTTAATGTGAAGCGGGATGTGCTTCTCATCTTACATCAAATAATATATGGACATGACTATGATGACATTCAAAAAGGCTTTATTAATATCTTCACTGTTATTACCTCTGGCCCATAGTGCCCAGGCTGCCTGGGAACTTGGCGATATCTGCTACGGCTATGCGACTGCCACGGGTTCAGGTTATTCCGGCGGCGCTTTATTATTGGACCCAATCCCTGCCAATATGGAGATAACCGCGTTAAACAGAGCGCAACTGGACTATAAAGGAGTTAAAGCGGCGCTCGCCGGCGCTTATCTCAAAGTTACCGGGCCTAAGGGAAGTACAACGGTGTATGTCACTGACTTATACCCTGAAGGCGGCGATTGTGCACTGGATCTATCATTCAATGCGTTCGAGAAAATTGGTAATTTGCAGGATGGTAAAATTAATATCCAATGGGAATTAGTAAAGGCACCGATAAGCGGTAATGTGGTGTACAGAGTTAAAGAAGGATCTAATCCTTATTGGGCTGCAGTACAATTCAGAAATGTCAAATATCCGATTATTGGGATGAAGTATCTGCGAGGCAATCAGTGGGTCAGTGCGCCAAAAACAGATTACAATCATTTTATTTTGGAGTTCGTTGGTAAAAATGATATTCCGATCGAATTTACCGATCTCAAAGGTAATATCTTAAGCGATACGCTCCCGCCGATGTCAGACAGCACGTCGTCCGCCTATTTGATCACCGGAAAAGTACAACTGCCTTAATTTCTATGATGACAGGATACTGAGCAAATAAGAGTTACCGGTGATACCGGTAGCTCTTTCCTCTCTCCTCTGGCCCTCTTCGCTTTTTCCACTAAACCGCCCACGTTTTGCCTGCAAACTGGTTTTATCCACTCCGTGTTTTTCGTCAACGCGGGCGCTGCCTGCTGACACACCTCGCCTGCCCCCAGATAGCCAACGCCATGCTGAGTGCCCGCAACATTCCCTTGACAGGCCTTAAATGTCAATGCAAAACTATACCGTACGGTTTAGTTAATGTGTTGGCGTTAGCTCACCCGGTAAGTGGGGTTAATCAGAAGGCTAACGCCGTATAGAGAAGGTTTCCGCCTTCACCAGGGAAGTCAGTGTTACGTCACTCAACAATAAGTTCTTTATCACAGGATACGTCAAATGAAAGCATTCGCACGGGCCGCCCAGCCAGCCATCGTGACCCTCGCCATCTTTTTGGCCGGTTGTTCTGGTAGCCAGCAACCCTTACGCTACACCGGTATTGGTTCATCAGCCCAGTTGACCCCTAACAGCGGTGATGCATCCGACCGAATCCCCTTCAAGTACGCCGCGCCGGTTGACTGGAAAAAGTACAACAGCATTATCATTGAGCCTGTCGTGGTGTATTCAGGCAGCGACAATCAGTTTGGCGACCTGTCCGTGTCTGACAGGCAACAACTTGCCGCCTATATGCAAACAAAGTTCGAAGAGGCGCTGCGCCCACGCTTCAGGCAGGCGACAGCATCTGCGCCGGATGCTTTACGTCTGAAACTGACGCTTACCGGTGCCGAAACCACGACGCAAGTGGTAGGGACATTCACCAAGTTCGACCTTGCCGGCGGCCCTTACAACATCGTGCAATCTATTCGTGGCAAAGAGGGCATGTTCAGCGGTTCGGTGAGTTATGCTGTCGAGATCTACGACTCTACTTCCAATCGCTTGCTTCATGCCTATGTCGCTAAGCAATACCCGAACGCCATGAACGTTTCTGCCACCATTGGCTCATTGAGCGCGGCAGAAGTCGGGATCGATAAAGGTGCAGACGAGCTGGCCGGCATACTGAAATAAGCGATCCCCGTTGACCGGCCGAGTCGCCTGTAAGGCGTCACCGCGGGCATACCGGTAAATGTTAAAAACAACAGATAACCGAAAGCCGGTTATCTGTTTCCCCCCTTATCTTGCTGAGTATTGTCCACCGCGATGAAAAGCTACCCGTATTTAATCGCCTGCCCACACTGCGGTGGCGTGTATCGCCTCCGCCCGCTGGTCGGCAACGATGTCGCGCAATGTGTGCGCTGTCTGGCCATTCTTTATCGCTCCTCGTCGATGGACCCGGCACGTTTGCTTCCGCTGGCTTTTGCTTCCGCCATCACCTTTCTGATGGCTAATGCCTGGCCTGTCATGACGGTGAGTTTTCATGGATTAACCCATAACGTGACGCTCTGGCAATCCATGTGGTCGCTTGCTCAGGGTGATACCGCCCTTCTGGCGTGGTGCGCGGTGCTGTTCCTTATTCTTGCCCCTTCTTTACAAATCATGCTGTTAACCTGGATTTTGTTGTTCGCAAGCGCCCGCCGGCGGGCACCGGGCTTTATCGCCATCATGAAAACGCTGAGGTGGTTACGCCCCTGGAACATGATGGAAGTGGGTCTGCCCGGTTTTTTGGTCGCGGCGGGGAAACTGTCCGGTCTGCTGGATGTCTCTGTCGAGCCCGGAGGGTGGTTTCTGGTGGCTTCATTGATACTGGTTTTTATCATTACCCGTCAGGAGAATCGTTGGCTGTGGGCGCTTGGCGCGACCGTTCATCACGGAAAGGCGCATCATGCATAAAGTGCCGTCAGCCCGTCAGATGAATGTCTGCGATTGCCCGGTTTGCGGGCTGGTTTTCGACGCACCGGCGGCGGATGACCGTAACGCCCGTTGCCCACGTTGCCACACCCGGTTTGATGCACATTCCCCAGGCAGCACCGCCCTGTCGTGGGCTCTGCTGCTTGCCGCCCTGATTTTTTACATTCCGGCCAATACCCTACCGGTGATGCACACCAGCCAGCTCGCCAGCGGCGGCGAAAGCACGATTATGTCTGGCGTCGTCGACTTCTGGCAGCATGGCTCGTATGGCATTGCCCTGATCATATTTGTTGCCAGCGTGGTGATCCCTTGCATGAAGTTCCTGTCCCTGATACTCCTGCTGGTCACCGCTCGTCGGAAAAGCGCTTGGGCAAGACGCGAACGCACCCGGCTCTATCGCATAACGGAATGGATCGGCCGCTGGTCCATGCTGGATGTGATTGTCGTGGCAGTGGTGTGCAGCCTGGTTCGCTTTCATTCGCTGGGCGAAGCGGAACCCCGCCCCGGCATCCTGTTTTTTGGACTGGTGGTTATCCTGACCATGCTCTCCGCCATGAGTTTCGATCCGCGTTCGATCTGGGAGGAGGAGCAATGAATCCGATGTTACCGGGTGAGATCACCGCCATTCGCCGCAGCTGGCGTCATGCCGCTATCTGGTTCGTCCCGGTTATCGCGCTGGCGATCAGCCTCGCTATGCTGGTTCAGTCTCGCCTGTCCGCCGGTCCTGACATCACCCTTTCCTTTCGCAGTGCGACAGGGCTTGAAGCCGGTAAAACCACGGTTAAATACAAAGACGTCACGGTCGGAATAGTAAAAGATATCGTTATTAACGATGACGGTTCCCGTGTTCTGGTCAGGGTGCAACTGAACAAAAGCGCAGAGAATCTGGCGCGCAGCGGCTCACGGTTTTGGGTAGTCAGGCCACGCGTGGGGATGAGCGGCGTCAGCGGCATTGATACCCTGTTATCCGGCGCCTATATCGGCGTGGATAAAGGCTATTCATCGGAAACCCGGCGCGAATTTACCGGTCTGGAAACCCCGCCCGCCATTATCAATGACATGCCAGGGAGCCATTTTGTCATCGACGCCGACGATTTGGGGTCGTTGGATATCGGCTCGCCGATTTACTACCGCCGGGTACAGGTGGGACGTCTTGCTTCTTATCATCTGAAAGAAGACGGCCGTGGCGTCAGTTTACAGGTTTTCATCGATGCGCCTTATGACCGACTGGTGCAGCCTGACACCCGTTTCTGGAATGTCAGCGGCGTCGACCTATCCGTCGGTGCCAACGGCTTTCGCCTGAAAACGCAGACCGTGGCTGCGGTGCTGGCCGGCGGCATCGCGTTTGCCACCCCGGAGAGCAATAAAGATAGCGATAAAACGCCGGCGATTAACTCCCCCGTCAGCTATCGATTGGCACCGGATCAGGAGTCCGCCATGTCGGCGCCGGATGGGCAGGCGATTCCATTCCGGCTTCGGTTTGAACGTGCGTTACATGGGCTGGACATCGGCGCGCCGGTAGAATTTTCCAGCGTCACCATTGGTCGGGTTACGGCTATCACGCTGGATTATAATCCCACTGGCTATCGTTTCCCGACGATCGTGGATGTTGAGGTCTACCCCGCTCGTCTGGGAAATTTGCTGGATAAACTGCCCGGTTCATCGCCATCTGAATCCCCTTCGCCCGCAGAAACAGTGAACAAAGCCGCCCTGTTCACCCGTGACCTTGTCGCCCACGGCCTGCGGGCCCAGGCGGTTCCCGGCAACCTGTTGACCGGGCAACTGTATGTTTCATTCGATTTTGTGCCTGATGCCCCCAACGTCCGCTTTAATCCAAACGCCCGCCCCATCGAATTACCGACCGTCAGCGGCGGGCTGGATAAACTGCAAGCGCAATTGGGCGGTATCGTCGCCAAAGTTAACAACATGCCGCTGGAGTCTATCGGCAATAACCTGAACAACACCCTGGTTGAATTGAACAAGACGCTGCGGTTGGTCAATAACCAGACCTTGCCGACCGCCAACAGCCTGATGAAACAAACGCAACTGACGACGGAAAACGCCCAGGAACTCATCGCGGAAGACTCGCCATTGCTGATTCATTTCACTCAGACGTTACAGGAAGCAAGCCGGACGCTGCGCACCCTACGCGAGTTTACGGAGCAACTGGAGCGTAACCCGGAGTCGCTACTGCGTGGACGCTCATCGGATTCAGCCCCTAACGCAGCGGATGACCGTTCTGCTTCCCCCAAAGGAAAATAGCCATGAGATTGATACTGCCGCTGCTCACTGTCATTGTGGCGCTGACGCTACCGGCCTGCCGCTCCCCGCAGGTTCGCTACCATACGCTACTTCCCCCGACCGCCGGTGCGGTATCGCCCCCGGCGCCATTCGCGATTGAGGTATTACCGGTCGATGTACCGGCGCAGGTGGACCGACAGCAGGTGGTGATTCGCACTGGTCAGGACGGCGCCATGATCCTTGACGGCGATCGCTGGCTGAGTCCGCTAAGCGATGAGATTCACACGGCGCTGTCATCACTGCTGGCTCAGCGGCCGGGGGCCTCTAATGCATCTGGGCAGCCGCTGCCGCGCGATATCCCTGTACTGCGGGTCCGCATGCAGATTCGGCGTTTTGACAGCTGGCCCGGTCAGTTCGTCTCGCTCGACGCCGACTGGAGCCTGACCGCCAAAAGCGGGGATAAGCACCTCAAACTGTCTTGCCGCAGCCAGTTGACGGAAAGCGCCGCCGGCGATCTCACGCAACTGTTTTCTGCCTGGCAGAAGATTATTGAGCGAGTCGCGACACAGATGGCGGAAACCGCCCGGCAATGGCAACAAGATGGGAATATGGCGTGTCAATCGTGAAACGGAAAAGCGACGTGTAAACAAACAGAGGATACGTCGATCAGAGGATACGCCGATGCAGCGATAGCTGGTGTTTCCTGAAGAAGAGCCAGTTCGGTCACCCGACCTGGCTCCTGTTTCACGCCCAGAGGCGGCGCGCTAAATATGACTGCCGATAGACAGACAACCGTTCAGGATCATGGCGGCCATGACGATACAAACCAGCCCAATAATTCTCATGTTCTTTCCTCACTCGTAACCGAATAAGATGGCTTCCCCCTAAAACAGGGAGACACAACCGGTCAGCATACAGACAGCCGCAGCAAACCCTGCCAACGCCAGAATTTTCATACTCCACCCTCAATAAATAAACTGTACGGTTTAGTTTATATAAAGAAAAAACACTGTCAAGGCGTTGATTGTCTGAAAAAGAGGGATGAAGACGTACCAAAAAATATCGCTGCGTGACGTACGATGCCGTTGAGCAAACGCCACGCAGATGAGGTTAACGAGGAAAATGTTGGATTTATTGTCCCAATGGGCAACCAGCCCGCTGGCGATTCATTTCCCTGCCTGCGGGGATGCCCCATGCAGGAAAAGCTGGACACCGTTTCTCACCATTTCTTTGACGCGATCGGTCGAATAATCAGGCAGTTCACGCTGCAACAGCACCGCATCCGCTTCGGCTTTGACCAGCGACGTAAACTGCATGGCTCTCAGCATGGGATCTGCCGGAGCCAGTTCGCCGGTTTGCATAGCCTCGGCCATGAGATCGGCCAACCTGGCCATGCTCTCTTTCGGCCCCGACCCCTGAAACAAGGCACCGATATCTGAATGGCCCGCCTCGCCAACCACAATGCGATAAATTTGCAAAGCCGGGTTGCCACCGGTCAGAACATGCATCATTTTTTCACCAAAACGCGTCAACTTGATCTCCAGAGAACGCTGCCCGTCTTCCGGCATGTCGAGCTCCGCCGCCGCGTCCGTCAAAAAGCGCGTACTGTAGGTGCGTACAACCGTCTCAAACAACGCTTCCTTTGAGGGAAAGTAGTTATAGAGCGTCGCCTTCGACCCCCCTGCTCGTTTAGCCACCTCATTCATGGACGCCCGTTCGTATCCCGTTTCCTGAAACAATTGGGCGGCGGCATCGATAATGGCCTGCCGTTTTTCCTCAGTCAGTGTTCGCATTACGCCTCCTCTGGCACCTGTCCGGAATGATGTAGTCAGCGTTATTCTTAGGTAACCGGACAGTACAGTTTAATTATGTCGCAGTATGCCACATTCCGGCCCCCCAAGAAACCGCGCGGCGTTGACCATCTCCCGTATGTGTAAGTCGAGTTTCGGTAACAGCGCGCCCAGCAGTTAAAATCGTACATTTGTATTAAAATAGATATTTAAGTCCGTAAAATTAAATTTTATGAAAATAAATAAGAATTAAATTCTGAATATAAAATCATAAATGGTTTTTTGATCCAAAAGTTCATTCTGTTTTTTTGAGCAAGATTGTCAAATCCACGCTATTCTCTTCTCACTGCCAGCAAGGATACGATGCAGGCCGGATTACGGAACGCCCGATATCGCCCGCTGTCATCGTGGGCTGGCATTCCCGCTGACGCCCGGAGAGGAACCATGAGATCGAAAAGTGAAATCACAGCAGAACAACTGATACGCAGCGCCGCGGCCATCATTCGGCGTGATGGTCTGCACGCCTGTACGCATCGGGCTGTAGCTGAAGAAGCGCAGATGTCGCTGGGCGCCACCACCTACCATTTTAAAACGCTGGATGATCTGCTGGCCGCGGTGATGCATCAGGCGATTGAAGACTTTGCGGTCAGCACCCGGCATTGGCTTTCGCTGCGTGGAACCGACGACCCTGCCGCGATCCTGACCGATTTCGTATTCTGGACTATCGGCGAGCGCTCAAGGCTGACTCGTGAGTACGAACTGTTCGTGGCCGCGGTTTCCCGCCCCTTCCTGCGGGCGCACGCCGCCGAGTGGCTACATGCCCACGAAACGATATTGAGCGAGCATTTCGGTTTCAGCCGCCCGGTGTCGCAAGCGGCGGTGTCGTTCACCGATGCCTGGTTGATGCGCGGCATTCTGAGCGGCGTCGATGACTTGCCGGATGCGGATGTGATTCAGGCGGCGTTTCACGCCATCGTCACCAACAGGTCCGCCATCGGTCCTTAACGCACATCTGTGCGGGTCATTGCCACCCGCCCCCATTGAAATTGAAACGATACATGTTCCTCCGGGGCGGTGAACTGCCCCGGCAGGCATGACTTTGCCGGTAATAAACGACCGGCGAAAACTGGAGCAGTACCTCTATGGGAAAAGTACCTACATGGAAAAAATACCGGCATGGGGAAAGTCCCTGCGCGGGAAAAATACCTAAATGGGAAAAGTACCTACACGTAACCAAGGACTATCGTATGAAGAATGTGAATAACGCGATGAAGGCAGCCGGATTAACGCTGGCGCTCGCGGGAAGCACGGCAGCCTTTGCCGGGAATGCCGCCACTACGCCGGAACAACGATCGCTGGACCAGATTTACCAGAGCGCGCTAAGAGAAGGCGGTGTAGTCACGGTCTACGCCGGCGGCGACACCGCGGGCCAGCAGGATGGCATCAAGCAGGCGTTCGAAAAACGCTTTCCGGGTATGACGCTGAATGTCATCGTGGATTACAGCAAATTTCATGATGCCCGCATCGATAACCAGCTGGCGACCGACAGCCTGATTCCGGACGTCGTTCAGCTACAGACGTTGCAGGATTATTCGCGCTGGAAAAAAGAAGGCGCACTGCTGAACTACAAGCCGGCGGGCTGGGACAAGATCTGGCCGGCATTCCGGGATCAGGACGGTGCCTGGACCGGCATTTTCGTCGATGCGTTCAGTAATGTGGTCAACACCAAGCTGGTCGATCAGAAATCCTGGCCGCGTGAAGCCAATGATTACCTGCGCCCTGACCTGAAAGGAAAAATCGTTGTCACCTACCCGAACGACGACGACGCCGTGCTGTTCTGGTTCAAACAGGTGGTGGATAAATACGGCTGGGATTATGTGGCGAAGTTCAGCGAACAAGAGCCGGTTTACGTACGTGGCACCCAGGCGCCGGCGGACGATGTGGAAAGCGGCAAGTCCGCGGTAACCTTCTCCACTGACGGCGCGCTGGTTCCTGACGCCAAAGCCAGTTCCCGCTTTGTGCTGCCGGCACAAGATCCGTTTGTCGCCTGGGCGCAGCGCGTGGCAATCTTTAAACAGGCTAAGCATCCGGAATCCGCCAGGCTGTATCTGAGCTGGCTGCTGGACCCGAAAACCCAGACCGACGTCTGGTATATGTGGTCGGTTCGCACCGATGTGGCGCCGCCGGCCGGTTACAAGCACATCTGGGAATACAAGAATGCCAGTCCGGAAGCCTTCGAGCGTTTCATGAGCGACCGGGCGGCAGTCGAACGTTTCAGAGCGCAGATCGGTTTGTATCTGGGCGAAGTCAAAGGCGAACCGTCGCCGGGCTGGCTCGGCCTTCACCCGGAACAGGCGCTGCCGCACTGAGTTATCTGCCATGTAATACGTTATCCACTATGTAATATGTTATCCGCCACGTAATACGTGAGTGAATGACCTATCGCTCATTTGCCAGGGATTCCGCCGTGTCACGGAATCCCTTTTTTATTCCGCAGAAAACCCGTTCCGCCCGCAAGCTAAATCTCATCACATCTCGCGTCACGTTAAGTCTTCTTCACATTAAGTCTTCTTATGTTATCCAGAATTTCGGCGCCGTCACGTCCGGATGAACGTAACCGACTACACTATGATTACACGGCATTTTTCCTGATTCTAACCATTCACCGGGATGTGCATATGACGCATACGCAGCAAGAAAAAGCACCAGGTTTGCTGGCTATTTCCGCTCTGGGCATTGTATTTGGCGATATCGGTACCAGCCCGCTTTATACCTTCAATACCGTGATACAACTGGCCGGCGATGGCAGCCGACCGGAAACCATATTGGGCCTGCTTTCCACCCTGTTCTGGACGTTGATCATCGTTACCTCGATCAAGTACGCCTTGTTTGCCATGCGGATCGACAACAAAGGCGAAGGCGGCGTGCTGGCGTTGATGTCGCTGTTGCAGAATAATCAGGCCAAACGCCAGAAATGGATTATTGCCGCCGGGCTGCTGGGCGCGGCCTTTATCTATGGCGACGGCGCGATCACGCCGGCGATCTCGGTATTGTCGGCGCTGGAAGGACTGGAGCTGGTTTTGCCGGAAACCACCGATTACATCCTGCCGCTGACAATAGTCCTGCTGGTCCTTATCTTCGCCATTCAGCCAATGGGTACAGCCAAAATCAGTCGGTTTTTCGCACCGGTGATGCTGCTATGGTTTGCGACGCTGGCTCTGCTGGGCATCAGGAGCATCATGAATTATCCGGCCGTGCTCTGGGCGTTGAACCCCGTCCATGCGCTGACATTTTTCGCTACCCACGGGCATATCGCCCTGCTGATTCTGGGCGGCGTGTTCCTGTGCGTCACCGGGGCGGAAGCGCTGTATGCCGATATGGGGCACTTTGGCCGTAAGCCCATCTGGATTGCCTGGTATACGATGGCGCTACCTTGCCTGCTGCTCAATTATGCCGGTCAGGCGGCATTTATCTTATCCGGCACCGACGCCAACAATAATATTCTTTTTCGCCTGTGCCCTCCGGCGCTGCAAATACCGCTGGTGATTCTCGCCACGCTGGCTACCATCATTGCCAGTCAGGCCATTATTTCCGGCGCGTTTTCCATGACGCGGCAGGCGATTCAGCTCGGCTGGTTGCCCAGAATGAAAATCACCCAGACGGCGGAGCAAAGCTACGGCCAAATCTATCTGGGCACCGTTAACTGGCTATTGATGGTGGTTACGCTCAGCCTGGTCATCCTCTTCCAGTCTTCGGAACGGCTGGCCGCCGCCTATGGTATTGCCGTTTCCATCACGATGCTGATGACGACGCTGCTGTTATATATGGCAATGCGTAAGATTTGGCACTGGAACAAGATGCTGAGTCTCAGCATCACCGCCATTTTTATCCTGATCGATGTGGGATTCTGCGTCGCCAATATGCTGAAAGTGTTCGACGGCGGCTATGTTCCGTTGTTGCTGGCGATGCTGATTTTCTGCGTGATGTTTATCTGGCGTCGGGGTGTGACCCGCGTATCGCAGACCGTGGCGGAAAAAACGCTGCCGGTAGACGAGTTTCTCTCATCGCTACAGGCTGATGGCATTTCGCGCGTGCCGGGCGTCGCCGTATTTTTAACCCGCGTGCAGAATGTCGCGCCGCCGGTGATGCGCTGGCATGTCAAACGTAACCAGGCCTTGCATGACAAGATCATCGCCCTGACCATTCAGGTGCTGGATGTGCCGCGCGTCAGGGAGGAAGACAAATTGGTGTTAACCGAAAAATTTCCCGGTTTCTGGCAAGGCGTGGCCTACTACGGATTTATGGAGAAACCCAATATTCCCGAACTGCTCAGGCAAACGCCGCCGCTGAAAGCCTGTGCCGATCATGAATCCGTAACCTATTATATCGGCCATGAGTCGATCGTCGCCAAAGACAGTACGGACGCCCTGCCGCGCTGGCAATCCTACCTGTTCGCCTGGATGATGCGAAACTGCCTGCATGTCACGGAATACTACCAGTTGCCGGGTAATCAGGTGATCGAGATCGGTCGACGCATCGCCATCTAGTCATTTATAATTAGTCACTTACGATGGAGGACAGGCATATTTCCCTGCCTGTCCTCGCGTTTATCCCAACCTCTTCCTGCCCGACAAAGGAGAGGCCGTAACTCGTTCCACGTTTGCGCCATACGTAAAACCCACATTTCCCCTCCTGCCTGACGATAATCACGCCAATGTTTCAAGTTACCGAGGGTATTAAAAATATAAGTATGTTGTAACTAAATAGGTTGTTGTAACTAAATGAGTTTAACGAGGCAGAGCGACATAGATAAATTCTCAATGAGAAAGTGAAAAAATAAAGGGCGGATAGCCGCCCTTCGGTGATCAGACAGTTACACAACGAAATCGGCTGTCTGCGATACCTGACCCACGATCTTCACCAGGAATTCCGGCGAGGTGTTGTTATCAAGGTTCAGATAAAGATTGCTGACGCTGGCTGACGAATCCCAGTTGAGCAGGATCTCACCGCCGCTGCCGCTGAACTGATTAACAAAGTGCAGGTTATTACCGGTATTGAGCGCAGAAAGGTCGATTTTATCGACACCGGTCTGGAAATCGAGAATCCAGTCCGGCGCCGCCACTTTGGAATCGGACACGGCGGTATACACAAAGGTATCACGACCGCTGCCGCCATACAGACGGTCTGCCCCGCCCCCGCCGTACAGGATATCGTCGCCGGCACCGCCGCGCAGAATGTTGTCGGCATTGTTGCCGATCAGCAAATCGTTGCCGGAGCCGCCAATCGCGTTTTCAATAGTCACCCCGTGCGCGATCGACACATTACCTTTCAGCCCGCCGACATCAGACAATGACCCTTCGTTCAGATTGATACGCTGATTATTGCTGTAACCAGAGAAATCGAAGGTGTCGTTGCCGCCCGCGTCCCATACCGAGAAAATCAGCGCTTTGCTGCTGCTGGTCGCGGTGTAGAAATCACGATCGGTGTTGGAGTTAAAGCCATACACGGTATCGCCGGTACGAGTAGTCATATTGGCGCCGTACAGGCGCTGAATGGCGTCGATATCATCCAACATCGGGCCGGCGGCATAATGGCCTTTGAAATCCCCACCGGTATTCTTCTCACTCCAGTAGCTCATGATGCTGAACTGACGGGTGTCTTCGGCATAGGTCACATCGCTATAGGTGGGGTTCCCTTCGCCGGCGTTATAGTCACCCGGATGGTTCAGGCCCAGCGCGTGGCCGATTTCATGCGTCAGCGTCTGACGGCCGTACTCCATTTTGTCTGGGCTGCGAATGTTGTCCACATTGTAGTTGTACCAGGTGGTACCGGACGCGCTGCCGCTCCCCGGCAGATAAGCGTACGCCTGCGTGCCGTAATCCAGACGACCGCTGGAGTCACGGGTATAGTTGCCAAAGGTGACGTTGGCCGACTGGTTCCCTGTCACTTCCGTGAAGGTGATGTTGGCCAGATCCGCCCAAGACTGTAATGCCAGTTTGGCCTGAGCGACCTGTGCGGCATTGAATTTGACAAACCCGGTATCGCCGTCCGGCGTGGAGCGTGCGGACTGGAGAAACTTGAAGGTCAGATTGGCGGATTTGCCAAATACATTCGAACCATTCCAGCTGACGTTGTCGCGGGTAATTTGTTCGCCCGCATCCTCAATCGAATAGGATGGTTTGCCGTTAATCGTCAATCCATTTCCCCGCTCGTGATAATGCAGCAGATCATAAACAGAGTCATAGCTGCTGCTGGCGGATAATGAATGCAACGCGTCATCATCACGTGAAGACAGATTTTTTTCCATAAAACCCTCATTGGTATGAATAATCATAAAATGCCATAATCATTAAATTTTTAGATAAAGAACACCTCTGCCAATCTAATGACATATTTTTCAGCATATAAGCCTGATGATATTTGACACAGACAAACAACGCCGTCACTGGCGCTAATTATTTATATAAGCCACTGTAATGTTTTTGTAAAGAGTCGTTAATCAATTTTCTATTTACTGGAGAGTTAACCCACGGCTTCAATACGATGCTAATTGATTAAAGTGGAATAAGTTATTTGAATGATGGCAAATAAAAAAGAAACGGTTGCTTGTTAAAACGGTTAATTTTATCGAGAGGATTTAATACAGAGAAAATAATTTCAGGAATGAATTCTACCCTAATGCAGAATGGAATATTAAACAGGGCAGATAAACTGCCCTGTGCAATATTTTCAGAATATCATTACACAATAATATCGGACTGTGCCGCCTGACCGACAATTCGTACCAGGAAGTCTACCGAGCTGTGCCCTGCTTCATGCAACCACAGGTTGGTGATGCTGTTGGCCGCATCCCACTGCAGCATCACTTCCTGACCTTTGCCGGTGAACTGATCCTGCACAAAGCTCAGTTGACCTTCGTTGCGGAACGCCGACAGGTCGATTTTATCAATGCCTTTCTGGAAATCGGCAATCCAGTCATACGCTGCCACGGTGGAATCCTGACCGCTGCCGTAAACGAACGTATCACGCCCGGCGCCGCCGTACAGCGTATCCGCGCCGGCACCACCGTACAGCACGTCATTGCCCGCGCCGCCCTGCAGTATGTTATCTGCGCTGTTGCCCACCAGAATATCGTTGCCGGAACCGCCAATGGCGTTTTCGATGGTCACGCCGTGCGCGATCGACACGTTGCCTTTCAGGCCGCCCACGTCCGAAAACGAGCCTTCATTCAGATTGATACGCTGGTTGTTGCTATAGCCGGAGAAGTCGAAGGTGTCGGTGCCGCCGGCATCCCATACTGAGAAAATCAGTGCTTTACTGCTGTCGGTCGCAGTATAGAAATCACGATCGGTATTGGAATTGAAACCATACACGCTATCACCGGTACGGGTGGTCATGTTGGCGCCATACAGCCGCTGAATCGCCGCGATGTCGTCAATCATCGGCGCGCCGCCATAGTGACCGTTGTAGTCGGCACCGGTTTCATTCTCGCCCCAGTAGCTCATGATACTGAATTGATAGCTATCTTCCGCATACACCGCGTCATTATAGCTCGGGTCACCTTCGCCGGCGTTGTACTCACCCGGATGGGCCAGGCCAAGCGCATGACCAATCTCGTGGGTAAAGGTCTGACGGCCATATTCTTCCGACCCCGGATTACGGATATTAGACTGGTTATAGTTGTACCAGCTGCTGCCCGCCCCCTGATAATTACCCGGATAATAGGCATAGGCTTGAGTACCGTAATCCAGGTTGCCACTCGCATCACGCGTATAGTTACCAAAGGTGATATTAGCAGATTTATTTCCCGTTACTTCGGTAAACGTCAGATTGGCTACGTCCGACCAGGATTGCAGCGACAGTTTCGCCTGCTCAATTTGCTCTGCATTAAATTTCACAAAACCGGTATCGCCGGATGGAATGGAGCTGACCGACTGCAGAAATTTAAACGTCAGATTGGCCGACTTGCCAAATACATTGGTTCCATTCCAGCTGACATTTTCCCGGGTAATTTGCGCCGCGGCCTGATCGATGGAATAGGATGTTTTGCCATTGACCGTCAGGCCATCGCCACGATCGTGGTAACGCAGAAAATCATAAACGGAATTATACGCGCTGCTGGTATTCGCGGATAATGCGTGTTGAGCGTCATCTTGACGTAAAGACAGATTTTTTCCCATAAAATCCTCTGGAAATACGATAAAAGAATACTGTCATCCTTTATTCAGGACGAGCAACGCCCTGCCAGAATGACATGATAATAAGATTCCCGTGGAAATCTTATTAAACAGGATGGTTAACCCACCCTGTTTAATATTTTCAGTGGTTGATTACACAATAATATCGGATTGCGCGGTCTGGCCGACAATGCGTACCAGAAAATCCACTGAGCTGTGACCCGCTTCATGCAGCCACAAGTTGGTCGTGCTGTTGGCCGCATCCCACTGCAGCATCACTTCCTGACCTTTGCCGGTGAACTGGTCCTGCACAAAGCTCAGTTGGCCTTCGTTGCGGAACGCCGACAGATCGATCTTGTCGATACCGGTCTGGAAATCGGTAATCCAGTCGTATGCCGACACGGTGGAATCCTGACCGCTGCCGTAGACGAAGATATCGCGTCCGGCGCCGCCGGTCAGCGTATCCGCGCCAGTGCTGCCGTACAGCACGTCGTCGCCCGCGCCGCCCTGCAGTATGTTATCTGCGCCGTTACCAATCAGAATGTCGTTGCCGGAACCGCCAATAGCATTCTCGATGGTCACGCCGTGCGCGATCGACACGTTGCCTTTCAGGCCGCCCACGTCCGAAAACGAGCCTTCATTCAGATTGATACGCTGGTTGTTGCTGTAACCGGAGAAGTCGAAGGTGTCGGTGCCGCCGGCATCCCATACCGAGAAAACCAACGCCTTGCTACTGTTGGTCGCGGTATAGAAATCACGATCGGTATTGGAGTTGAAGCCATACACGGTATCGCCGGTACGGGTGGTCATGTTGGCGCCGTACAGCTTCTGGATCGCCGCGATATCATCCATCAGCGGACCTGCCGAGTAGTGACCTTTGAAGTCACCGCCGGTGTTTTCCACTTCCCAGTAGCTCATGATGCTGAACTGACGGGAGTCTTCCGCATAGGCAGCGCTGTTTTTGTAGCTAATATCGCCTTCGCCGGCGTTGTACTCCGCCGGATGGCTCAGCCCCAGCGCATGACCGATTTCATGCGTGAACGAATGACGTCCATACTCATCGGTATCCGGGTTGCGAATGCTGGACTGGTTGTAGTTGAACCAGGCGCTGCCGGATACCGGATGCGTACCTGGATAAGCCGCATAAGCCTGGGTATCAGTATTCAGGCTGCCGTCGGCATTGCGCGTATAGTTGGCGAATGTGATATTGGCTTTTTGATTGGGGCTGACTTCGGTAAACGTCAGGTTCGCCGCATCCGCCCAGGACTGTAATGACAGTTTTGCCTGCTGCATCTGCACCGGCGTAAATTTTACCGGGCCGGTATGACCGTTAGGCGTCGAGCTAAACGTGTTCAGAAACGAGTAGGTCAGATTTGCCGCTTTGCCAAATACGTTATCACCGTTCCAGGTGGTATGCGGCCGCGTTAATCCCTCGCTCACCGCCTTATCGGTGGTATAAGACGGTTTACCATTGACAGTCAGACCGTCGCCGCGCTGATGGTAATACCAAAAATCATACACATCGGCATAGCCGGTATAACTTCCCGCCTTGGCGGCAGCGGCAGAGGTATTTAACGAAGCTTTTTCGTTTTGTTGCATATCACTTCTTCCATAAAGTCTGACGCATTACTGTCAGAATGCCTTGTTTCGCCATTAAATCGCCGGCAATTATCATCACGGCTAATTTAATGACATACCCATCTCTCGCAGCGGGCTGCGAAAGAAATTTCGTGGAAACTGCAATCAATTTTTGTAGAGAAAACCATCAGTTTTCATAGACACCACAACCAACTAACGCCAAAGGTTACCGCTAATTCGTTTTATTACCGGTGGCCGCGTTTATTCCGGTTTTATTTATTACAGGCGCAGATTGAAACCAGGCAGCCAATTGCATCATATCCTGCTCATTCAGCGTTCCGGCGGTATAGCGCAAATTCAGCCAGGCCTGTAACCAGCGATATTTGACTTCCGTCAGCTCGCGGCGGGCGTTATACCACTCCTGTTCCGCCATCAGCACGTCCAGATTGATGCGCTCGCCGCCGGCGACGCTCTGCCGCGTCGCGCGGATCGCTTCCTCAGCGGCGGCCACGCTCATCTGCCAGGCTCGGATTTTGGCGGCCCCATTGGCGCACAGGTTGAACTGACGGCGTAATTCCGCAAAGGTCTGCCGGGTCTGGTTATCCAGCTCCGCCTGACTTTGCTGGTATTCCGCCGCTGCCTGACGCATCGAGGCCGAAACGGCGCCGCCGGAATACAGCGGCACGCGCACCTGCAAACCGACGGTCTGGGTGTCGTATTTCTGGTTGTAGTTGTATTCAGACTCCGACAAGCTGTTGCGGGTGGACGCCACCAAATCCAATGTCGGCAGATGGCCGGCGCGATTACGCTCAATTTCGTAGCGGCTGTAATCGACGTTTTCACGCTGTACCGCCAGCTTTGCGTTGTGCCGCACCGTCAGTTCGCGCCACTGCGACAGCGAGCGATTTTCGGTGACATTATCCGGCAACGTATCCAGCGCCAACGGCGACAGATCCTGAATTTGCAACGGCGAACCCATCATGTTTTCCAGATCGGTCATAGCGGCATCCAGCGTATCTTCCTGTTCGATACGCTGGGCTTCAGTGACGGTGTAACGCGCCTCCGTTTCCCGCAGGTCGGTTTGCGTGCCTTCCCCCGCCGCCAATAAGCGACGGTTCAGCGCCAACTGCTCCTGATAGGCACGGCGCTGCGCATCCAGCAGCATCAATTTCTCCTGCGCCAGCAATGCCTCGCTCCAGGACTGGTACAAACGCACCATCAGGTCCTGACTGCGATCGCGAAATCGCTGATCGGCCATCAGTTTGCGGGTGACGCCCTGCTGGTAGCGCGCCCAGGCGGCATAGTCCAGCAGCGGCTGACGCAGCGTCAACGTCGATACGTAGTTATCGTAGTCACGTTTAGTCGTGTTATTCAGCGTCCGATCGCGTTGCGTCACCTTGGAATGACTGTAATTAGCGCCATAGGTATATTGCAGCGACGGCAGCAACCCGGCGCGGCCGATCGCCACCTCTTCCTGCCCGGCGTCTCGTTCGAAACCGGCCGCCCGCAGCTGTGCGTCATTACGCAGCGCCAGTTCCCATGCATCCAGCAGCCCCATCGCCTGGGCGCTGCCGCCCGACAGAGATAACACGACCGTCAGTAGTACCGCTTTCCTTCGCATTGCTTCCTTCCGTTACTCTTCCGTCAACGCCAGATGCATGCGATCCATCAGGGGTTTAAACAGATAATTGATAAACGAACGCTCTCCGGTGCGGACAAACCCCTGCACCGGCATACCAGGTTTAATTTCCAGCCCGTGCAACGAACGCTTGCCTTCTTCGCTCACCTGAATGCGCAAACCGTAGTACGGCGTGCCGTCCTTTTCGTCCACCAGCCGGTCAGCGGAAAGCAGGGTCACCGTTCCCGGCACTCGCGGCGTGGTGCTTTGGCTAAACGCGGTGAACTGCAGTTCCACCGGCAGCCCGGACCACACCTTGTCCACCATTTCCACCGGAATGCGCCCATCCACCAGCAGCGGCTGGTCTTCGGGAACGATGTCCATCATGACCTGCCCGGGGGCGATCACCCCGCCTTCGGTGAAGATCTTCATATCCACCACGGTGCCGGCAACCGGTGCACGGACCTGCACGTTGGCCAGATTGAAATCCGCCTTCTCGCGCTGACTGATCACCTCATTCAGTTTGGCCTGTACGTCGGACAATTCGCTGTTGACCTCTTTGTCGTATTCCTGCTGACGCTGGGCGATGCGCAATTTTTGCTGCTGAATATCACGCCGGGTTCGCCCTACCTCGCCGCTGGTCTGGGCCAGTTCGCCGCTGACCTGCGCAAACAAGCGCTCCGTTTCCAGCATCTTATTACGCGGAACATAGTTATCCGCCGCCAGCGGCCGCAGTCCCTGCAACTGCTGGCTCAACGTCGCCTGCTCGGACTGTTTGCTGCTCATCACCTTTTGCAATGCGCCAAGCGACGTCTCCAGGCCATCGATGCTGGCGCGCACTCCGTCTATTTCCAGCTTTAGCGACTGCTGCCGGCTACGCAATAGATCTTCCTGCAACGCAATGATGGCGGCCATTTCCGGCCGCTGGCGCGCCTGAGTCAGCCGGGGCGTCGCCGCCAGCGACGATTGATTACGTTGTTCCGCCAGCAGTCGGGCTTCACGAGCAATCAATTGATCGTATTGGGAGCCCAGCCCTTCGCTGGTGGTACGGGCATCTACCGCATTCAGCGTCAGCAACACCTGACCCGCGGCAACGCGGTCGCCGTCTTTCACCTGAATCCGGTCGACAATGCCGCCCTGCATGTGTTGGATCACCTTGCGATTACCGGACACCACCACATTGCCTTGCACCGCCACCCCTTTATCCAACGGCGCCAGCAAGGCCCACAGCAGAAAACCGCCAAAACCGGCGAGCACCAGCCACCAGCCCAGCCGTAACGCGCGCTCTTCATCCCGGCTGGCGCGATCGCGCATTGCTGCTTCGTTCAATTCATCCTGAGTGGTTATATCCATGCCTGTCATCACGAGATCCCTGTCATTGCGGCATTGCGGCCGTGGGGTTCATCCGGGCCTGATTGGCGGCGCTGCGCTGTTGCAGTTCCGTCAGCACATCCCGCGCCAGTCCCATACGCTGCTGCTGGCCCTCATGGAGGATCAGAATTTTTTGCGCCAGCGTCGTCAGCGCCGGGCGATGGGTAATCAACACCACGGTGGCGCCGCGTTTCTGCAACGCGACAATCGCCTGCATCAAGGCCTGATCGCCTTCGCTGTCAAGGCTGGCGTTCGGTTCATCCAGAATCAGCAGGCAAGGATCGCCGTACATGGCACGCGCCAGACCGATACGCTGCCGCTGGCCGCCGGACAAACCGCCGCCGCCATCGCCCAATTCGGTGTCATAGCCATTGGGTAGCGACAAAATCAGTTCATGTACCCCCGCCAGTTTTGCGGCCGCCACCACTTTTTCCGGATCGGCATCGCCAAAACGGGCGATGTTTTCCGCCAGCGAGCCCTTAAACAGCTGCACATCCTGCGGCAAATAGCCGATGGTCGGACCAAACGTGTTTTTGTCCACCTGATTCAAATCAGCGCCATCCAGACGCACTTTGCCTTGCGTCGGCGACTGCGCGCCGACCAGCAAGCGCGCCAGCGAGGATTTACCGGAACCGGACGCGCCGAGAATCACCAGCGTTTCGCCAGCCTGCAACGAGAAATGGATGTTCTGCAGTCGGGTATTGCCCTGCGCCGTGCGCAGCGACACCTGTTCCACACTGAGATGCCCTTCCGGCGCAGGCAGCGCCATTGCCGCCGGGCGCGGCGGATAGGCGGCGATCAGCCGGGTCAGGCGCTGCCAGGCAATGCGCGCGCTGCTCCACTGTTTCCATACCCCGATTAACTGATCGATCGGGCTCAGTACCCGGCCAACCAGAATCGAACCGGCGATCATCATCCCCGGCGTGATCTTGCCGTCGATCGCCAGCAATGCTCCCAGCCCCAGCATCAACGACTGCAACGCAATACGGCTGTATTTGGACGCACCGCCTACCGCGGCGGCACGCTCGCTGGCCAGATTCTGCAGGGAAATAAAACGGTAATGACGCGCCAGCCAGCGCCGACGCAGGTTGCCCAGCATCCCCATTGCTTCAATAACGTCGGCATTGCGCAACTGAGCGTCAGCCAGATGGGTCGCCTGTTGCGATTGCTGATTGGCTTCCGCCAGCGGTTGATTGGTCAGATGCTGGTTCAGCCAGGCCAACGCCACCAGCACCACGGTGCCGCCCAGCGCCAGCATCCCCAGCCAGGGGTGCAGCAAAAACAGCACCAGCAAAAACAGCGGAAACCAGGGCACATCGAAGAAGGCGAACAGCGCATTGCCGGTGATGAACTGGCGCAGCAGCGTCAGGTCGGTCAGCGCCAGCCCGGCGCGGCCATCGCCGGCCTCCAGATTACGGGCGAAGGCCGCATTGAAGACATCCTGATTGAGCGCCAGATCGATACGGGTGCCCAGCCTCACCACCAACAGACTACGAACCCACTCCAGCGCGCCCATAAAGGCGCACAGTCCCGCCATCAGCAACGTCAGCATCAGCAGGGTTATACCGTTGCCGGACGCCAGCACCCGGTCATACACCTGCAGCATATATACCGAAGGCGCCAGCATCAGCACATTGATGACGGCGCTGAAAATCCCGACGCTCCAGAAACTGCGGCGGAACTGGCGCAGCACGCCGAACAACGAACGATCTCGCTCAGAGGAAGCATTCACGGCAGGGCTCTCTCCCTTAGGCTTTCTTTTTCAGGGTGCGAACGCTGCCGTCAACCAGCTTATGTTCGTAGCGATCGCGGTTGCGGCTGAAAAACGCCACCGCCGAGCCGTCTGCCTGCGTCAACGTCAAGCCGTCGGGCGTCGGCCGCCAACCGACCGGCGCTTCCGGCAGCAATTTTTGCAGGCACGCGCTGTCGCCAGCCAGCTTCCAGGTCGTGCCGTCAAGCACATCGGTGTTCAACCGGATATCACAGTGCTGCTCTGCGCCGCTCAATACCCACTGCCCGCTCAGTTCCGCCGCGGACGGCAATCTCAGACTGCTCGCCATACATCCTCCACTCAGTGCACTCAATAATGTCGCAATAATAAGCTGTTTCATGATATTCCCATCATTCGGTCATCAGTGAACGCGTTTAATAATTGAAACCATCTGGTTAAATATGTTGATAACGGCAGGCATATTTCCGATAAGAGAAAACACCTGCCGTTATTCAACAAACCCGAAAATAGCGGGAGCGTTCCCGTTATTTTTAAACAATAACATCCGACGGTTGTAATGCCGCACCGACAATGTTGACCAGAAAATCAGCCGTCTCGTGCCCGCTTAAATGCAACCACATATTGGTTTGATGAGACTGACTATCCCAATTCAACACCACTTCGTTTCCTTTTCCCGAGAAATTATCCACAAAGCGAAGATCATGATTTTTATTAAATGCAGATAAATCGATCCGGTCTTCGCCACGCTGGAAATCGGTAATGGTATCCGGCGCCGACGATAGCGAATCCTTTTCCCAGGCATAAACAAAAATGTCTTTACCGGCGCCACCGGTTAAAATATCAGCGCCGCCATCGCCATAAAGCACATCATTGCCGGCACCGCCGTCAATACGATTATCAGACAGATTACCCACAATCACATCATGGCCTGAACCGCCAATCGCGTTTTCAATCACCGCGCCCGCGGCGATGGAAACATTGCCTTTTAGCCCGCCGACATCCGAGAAGGTGCCGCTAATCAGGCTAATACGCTGATTCGCGCTGTAACCGGAGAAATCAAAGGTATCGTTGCCGCCGGCATCCCAAACGGAAAATATCAGCGGCGTTTTGCTGTCTGTCGCGGTATAAAAATCACGACCACTATTGGAATGAAACCCGTATACCGTATCGCCCGTGCGGGTCGACATATTGGCGCCATACAATTTTTGAATGGCTGCAATATCATCCATCAGCGGCGCGGCGGCATGATAGCCATGAAAATCGCCGCCGGTGTACCCTTCATTCCAGTAGCTCATAATACTGAATTGGCGGGTATCCTCCGCGTAGGTCACGTCTTTATAGCCCGGATTACCGTCGGAAGCGTCATAATCTCCAGGATGATACAGCCCCAGCGTATGGCCGATTTCATGCGTCAGCGTATTACGGCCAAATTCATTGATATCCGGCCGCTGATTGTCGGCCTGATTATAATTAAACCAGGCTGAGCCGGCCCATTTCCAATTGCCGGGATAAAAACCGAACGCCTGGCTGTTGTTATCCGTATTGCCGTCCGGGGTTAATGTATAGTTGCCAAACTGAATGGTGGCGCGCTCACCATCCTTAGCTTCGCTAAATGTGACGTTCGCCACATCAGCCCAGGATTGCAATGCCAGTTTGGTCTGTTGAATCTGCGCGGCATTAAATTTGACAAAGCCTTTGAAATTATCAGGCATGTCGCTATCAGCGACCGACTGAAGAAAAGAGTAAGTCAGCGCGGCGGATTTACCGAAAACCTTTTCGCCATTCCAGGTAATATTGCCGCGGGTGATTTGATCGCGGGCCTGCTCCAACGTATAGGACGGCTTATCGCCGATGTTGCCATTGCCGCGGGCGTGGTAATGCCATAATTGATAGACATCCGCCACGCCGGTATAGCCACCGGATGATGCGGAAGAAAGATCGGTCTTCTTTCCATATAAAGCCATAACATTTCCTCCATGAAATTCGTCTTTATACCCGTAATACTTCAAATTGTAGATATGTTGGCAACACCGCGACTAAACACGAGTCTATTCACTGTTTACCCTATTCACTTTTTGTCCTATTGAAAGTGAATACGCCTTGTGATGCATTAATCAGCTTGAAATGCGGCATAGACTGACAACACAGACAGGTTAGTAAAACAGAAATAAAATGACAAGATTCTGTCAGGAAAATCGACGTTTTATTACCTTGCGTTCAGACTACGAAAAAAAACCAGACAGAACATTGAGGAAGGGGAAATTGGCAGAATAAAAAGTGGCGCATCTGTCGCCAGCGCGCCACGGTATTTAATAACATGAAAAAAAATTACAGCGATGCCAGCGTACCGCGGATAACCTCGGCATAGGGCGTTGTCGAGCGCCCCAGCAACGTCGTCAGCGCGTTCTTATCATCAAACAGTCCGCCTTTTTCCGCACCGGCGTCGGAGTCCGCCAGCATATCGGCCAGAAAGTCCGGTAATCCCGCACCTTTCAGCGCGTTGGCGAAATCAGCCTGGGACAGGTTGATATACTGCACCGGTTTACCGCTTTGCTTCGCAACTTCCGCGGTAAACTCCGCCAGCGTGTAGCTGTGATCGCCGGCCAGCTCGTAAATCTTCCCTTCCTGACCATGCAGTTGCAGCACTATTGCCGCCGCTTGCGCATAGTCGCCGCGCGCCGCGGAAGCAATGCGACCTTCGCCGGCGGCGCCGATAAACGCGCTGTGCGCCAGAGCCGGCGCGATGCTGGCGGCATAGTTTTCGGTATACCAGCCGTTACGCAAAATAACATGAGGGATGCCGGAGGTGCGTAGCGCACTCTCGGTCGCCAGATGCTCGGCCGCCAGCCCCAGCGACGAGGTATCCGCGTGCAGCAGGCTGGTATAGGCAATCAGCCCGACACCGGCTTTTTTCGCCGCGTCAATTACTGCCTTGTGCTGGGTTTCGCGCTTGCCGACTTCACTTGATGAGATCAACAGCAATTTGTCTACCCCGTTCAGCGCGCTGACCAGCGTCTCCGGCCGATCATAATCACCGTGTCGCACATGAATCCCCTGCGCGGCCAGAGCGCTGGCCTTGGCAGGGTCGCGCACCACCGCAACGATCTGTTCTGCCGGCACCGATTTCACCAGCGAATCAATCACCAGACGGCCCAGTTGGCCGGTTGCTCCTGTAATCGCAAACATCACGTACTCCTGTTAATGAGAAAACCTTACGCCACGCTTCAACCCGCATGCTCTCAACGCCAGAACAGGCTGAAGCTCTTGCCAGCAGCATATGACCAAAGCTAACTTTTAGTAAGTACTAACAAAAAGGTTAGTGTTGAATAAAAATGCCGACAACATCACAGAATGCTCGCCGCCGCCTTCCAGCTGGCATGCTACCGGGTAACCTGTAAGATAATCGACCTGCCGGTTTTTTAGTTTCAGTCACATCGCACTTATGCGATATTGCTTTTTCAGAGAGCTGATGACGCAAATATTTGTCATATTTGTCACTTCTTTACGTATTTGATTCGTGATCATCAGAATTATAATCGCAGATATTGAACACGATTTTCTGCCTTGACGGTTTATCACAAAGGGTCTCTTTGGCGTGGCAAAATTATTTTTACGCAGTGGAAATTTAGACGATTTTCTTGCGTTGGGAGAGAACGGCCAGCCCGTTTATGCTTCGGCGCTGCAACTACGGGAGACACTGCGTCTTCGCAAACAACAGCACATCGCGGACTGTCTGGCCATCCCCCAACCCAACGAGGATGGCGACCGCATCGACTGGTATGCGCCCTTCGCCGGCAAGATAACCTCCTGGATGGCGGCCAGCGACGAACAGCGTGAGCAGGCGTTGCTGGTGCTGGAACAGTATCTCGGCACCGTTGGCGCCATTAGCGAGCGGGCGCAGCAATCCAACAAGCCGGCACAGAAACTCTTCGGGGTATTGTTGTCGAAAGCCTTTCAGTTTCCAGGTTCCAATCATGTCTATCTGGTGGACGATAAACCGGTCATCACCTTTTGGGGATTCGTCAGCCTGGGCAAAAAATCCCGCGCTGATGTGCTGGAGTGCCTGCGCCCGGTTGAACCGGTCGACATTCCCGAGCCGGTTCCGGAACCGCTGCCGGAAGTGACCACACAGGTCGCCGAACCCGAACCGGAACAACCGCCGCCGCCGGTCGAACCGGAACCGATCGTGGTTGCCGAACCGGTCGCTCCGCCGCAAGCCGCCCCGTCGCCGCGCCGGGTCTGGACCAGCATCTGGTTGCTGGCGCCGGGCGCCGCGCTGTTGGCGACGCTGGCGTTCCAGATCCGCGGTTGCGTTTCTCAACCCGAAAACAACGCTCCGCCGGCGGTGACCGCCATCAAACCGGAAAAACGCGCGCTGAGCGCTACGCCGACGGATACGCTTCCACCGCCGAATCTGCCGTTGCAAGTAGCGACGCTGCTGACGCCGCCAGCGCTGGCTGAACAGAAGAAACCCGAAGAAAAAGCGCCGGAAGCCCCCGCCCATGTCGAGATGAGCGCCGCGCCGAAAGGCGCGCTGGTGATGCCTGCCGACGCAGTAAAAATCGGCTCCATCCGTTTCCTCGACGGCAACTGGCAGGCGGTCGTTTCCATGAAAAATCCGCTGACCGGCAAACCGCCGGTTCTCCGCTACCAGATCAAAGACGGCAAAGGCCGGGTTCGCTTTAACTACAGCGAAAAAGTCACCTGCCAGGCTGAGGTGGAAGCCGGGTTGCATCAGTCCGGCAATCTGGTGATCAACAGCCGCTATCGGGCGCGCTGCAGCGATGGTTCCCGTTATCCGATGCCGGAAATCGTCTGCACCCGGCAAGAATCGAGCGAGGCCGCAGAATGTAAAGGCCGCTACGATGCCGACACAGAGCTACCGATGACGATTAAGCGTGAGAGCAAATAACCATGCTGGCAACCCTGACAGATTACAAACAACAAATTACGCTGATTCAGAATAGCGGTATTCAGTTTCTCGATTTTGCGTTAAAGCTCCCGCCGGCCCGGTCAAGCTTCGCCAATCGCTTTGTTCGCAAGAGCGCCAACGGGCCGCTGTTGCGGCTGACGTACAACGAACACAGCGGAAAATACGCCTTGCCGAGCGCCATGCAGGTGCTGCCGGAAGCGGTCAATCCGGAATCCAGTTACACGCTGGAACAGTCGTTGCGTCTGCTGAGCAACGTATGGCTGCCGCTGCCTTTTTTCCGTTTTAACCCGCCGCGGACCTTCATGGGCGGCCCAAACAACTGGGCGCGGGTACAGGTGCTGGAGCTGGGCGAGCCGGACGATGACGGCAACACCCACCGCCTCTGTCTGGCCTTCGATACCCGTGTTTATCCGGAAAGTCACGATCTGGAAGCGCTGGCGCCCAGCGAAAGCGACATCAACGCCGGGCGCTTGTTCACGCTGGCCTACCACAGTGAAGAACTGGACGATTTCCTCGACCAGACCTGGGTGGACGGCTGGCTGCGCGAAGCATTTTCCCAGCAGGCGCTGGTGGTGGAAAGCCGCAAACCCCGCGATATCCGCCAGAATCTGCGTGAATTCGAATATCAGGCGCATTACCTGAATTTGCTGGATATTATGGCGACGCTGCTGGATGTGCCGGAAATCCGCATCACCAGCGGTACGCTGAAAGAGCCGGCCATCAATGTGGATCTGATTCTTGACGTCGGTAACTCCCACACCGCCGGGATCCTGGTGGAGGATCACGCCGACGAAAGCAACGGCCTCAAGCAGACCTACGAGCTACAGATCCGCGATTTGAGCCAGCCTCATTATCTGTACAACGAGCTGTTCGACAGCCGGGTGGAGTTCGCCCAGGCGCGCTTCGGCAAGCAAAACTTCTCCTTCGAAAGCGGCCGCGACGATGCGTTTGTCTGGCCGTCGATTACCCGCGTCGGGCGCGAGGCCAGCCGTCTGGCGCTACAGCGTCAGGGAACCGAGGGTTCCAGCGGTATTTCCAGCCCGCGCCGTTATCTGTGGGACGAAGAGCCGTATGTGCCGGGCTGGCGTTTCAGCCAGACCAACAGCCCGCGTCAGCAGGAGCCGCTGGCGACCGCCATGCCGTTGACCATGCTGGTCAACGATGAAGGCCAGCCGCTGTTCAGCCTGCCGCTGGACGAACGCCTGCCGGTGTTCGACCCGCACTACAGCCGCAGTTCGGTGATGACGTTCATGCTCTCAGAACTGCTGGCGCAGGCGCTGATGCAAATGAACAGCCCCGCCCAACGCCTGAAGATGATTCACGCCAACGCGCCGCGTCAGTTACGCAACATTATTCTGACCCTGCCCTCGGCGATGCCTAAACCGGAACGCGAGATCTTCCGGCGGCGGATGATCGAAGCGATCGGTCTGGTGTGGAAAGCGATGGGCTGGCACCCGGCCGATGAGGATTTCCTGACGGTGGAGGGTAAGCGCCACAGCAGCATGCCGGTGCCGGAAGTCCAGATGGAGTGGGATGAAGCCACCTGCGGACAGATGGTGTACCTCTACAACGAAGCGCAGGTGAATTTCGGCGGCCGGGCGGAGGCGTTCTTCGCCAGCATGGCGCGGCCGGACAAAGAACTGGCGGACGACGAACAGCCGGGGAAAACCTTGCGCATCGCGTCTATCGATATCGGCGGCGGCACCACCGATCTGGCGATTACCCAATACTGGCTGGACGACGGCGTCGGCAGCAACGTCAAAATCATCCCCCGTCTGCTGTTTCGTGAAGGGTTTAAAGTCGCCGGCGATGACATTCTGCTGGATGTGATCCAGCTGTATGTGCTGCCGGCGTTGCAGGTCGCGCTGAAAAAAGCCGGCGTCACCAGCCCGGACAGCCTGATGACCCGGCTGTTCGGCAGCGAAGGCCGCATGGACGGCCAGCTGACGCTGCGCCAGCAGGTCACGCTGCAAATGTTCATTCCTATCGGTCAAGCGATTCTGGAAGCCTACGAACAGTTCGACCCGCTCGATCTGAACGCGGAAATCGACACCACATTCGGCGAAATGCTGCCGCAGGCGCCGACGCGCAAAGTACTGGAATACGTCAACAGCGAGATCCAGCGTGAATTGCCGGACGAGGAAACGCCGTTCGATATTCTGCAGGTGCCGCTGATTCTGCGTCTTGGCAAGCTGCACAGCGAATTTCTGGCCAACCGCATGAGCATTACCCAGCACCTGCGGCTGATGTCGGAAGTGGTGTCGCTGTATGCCTGCGACGTGCTGCTGCTGACCGGCCGTCCGTCCCGTTTTCCGGGTATTCAGGCGCTGTTCCGCCACCTGCAGCCGCTGCCGATTAACCGCATGATGTCGCTGGATGGCTATCACACCAGCGACTGGTATCCGTTTAACAAGCGCGGGCGTATCGAAAACCCGAAATCCACCGCCGCGGTGGGCGCGATGCTGTGCCTGCTGGCGCTGGATCTGCGTCTGCCCGGTTTCTACTTCAAAGCCGGGGATTTCGAACCCTATTCCACCGTGCGCTACCTCGGTATGTTGGACAGCAGCCACACCCTCACCACCGATAACGTCTACTATAACGATATCGATCTGGATGACGCCGATTTCACGCTGGACGATCAGTCCGGTTTCGAAGTACGCGGCTCACTGTGCCTCGGCTTTCGCCAGTTGGACAACGAACGCTGGCCCGCTTCACCGCTCTACTCGCTGTCGATCGTCGATCCGGAACTGGCCCGCAAGGTGGCCGGCGACAGCGTACTGCACGTGCGCCTGAAAGTGGTGCCGGGCGACGATAACCTCACGCCGGAACGCGTCGAGATCGCCGACGCGGTGCTAGGCTCCGGGCTCGCCATTTCGCCGCATCAGCTAAGGCTGAAACTCAACACCTTGTCCAGCACGGTTTCCGGCATGGCACATTACTGGATCGATAGCGGGAGCGTCTTCAAGAAATGAAACCATTAACGCCCAAACAGCTGTCGAGCCGTCTCAGCCGTCAGTTACAGTCCGTTTCGCAAGGCGTGGATCAGGCGATCGCCTGGGTGGATGAAACCCGGCGCAACGTTCCCCGCCTGGATATGGAAGCCGATCGGCTTATCGTCAAGCTGCGGCGCTGTCGCAACAAGGCCCGCGGCCTGTCCGATTCGTCGTTAAAAGAGATCGCCATGGGCATGTTCGGGTTGGCTCAGGGCGGCAAAACTTATCTGCTGACCTCGCTGGCCGGTAACGAAAACGGACGAATTGAAACCTCTATCGGCGGCGTTACGTTGGATTACCAGAAAAACATCAATCCGGACAACCAGCAACCGGCCTTTGTCACCCGCTTTACCCGGCAGGCTGAAGGCAAAAACACCCCGAATCCGGTACAGGTCCAGTTGCTCAACGAGGCCGATATCGCCCGAATTATGGCCTATGCCTTCGTACTGGAAGACAGTCAGAACCCGGCGCCGGAGCTTGACGAACAGCATATCGCCGAGCACCTGAAAACCCTGTCGTTGCACCGCCAGCAGGAAGCGGTGCCCGGGCTGGACGGCGATGACGTGGTCGCGTTGTGGGATTATCTGGTGCGCCACGACGCCCGGCGTCAAAAGCCGCTGGAACGCAAATTCTGGCCGCTGGCGGTGGAGCTGGCGCCGCACCTCAGCATCGACGACCGCGCCAGCCTGTTCTCGGTTCTGTGGGGCGAACAGTCGGAATACACTTCGCTCTACCGCCATTTCGCCCACACGCTGGAGCAATTGTCCGGCACCCGCAAGGTACTGGCGCCGATCAGCCTGCTGGTGGATGAATCACTGCAACCCGACAGCGGTATTTTCAACGCCAACCTGTTCGACCGGCTCAATAGCCCTTCCGATCTCAGCGCGCAGGTGCGCCCCATCGTCAACGGCCGCGCGGCCAGAAATGTAGAGCTGTCGCTGGCGGAACTGCTCATGCTGGCGGCTGAAGTGCAAATTCCGCTGCTGTCACCGCCAAAGGAAACGTTGTTCGAACAGGTGGACCTGCTCGATTTTCCCGGTTTCAGCCTGCAGGACGAGCCGGAATTCGAGCCGGACGAGGATAACCCGGAGCGGCTGTTGCGCCTCAAGCCACACCCGTTGTCCCGTGCATTGCTGCGCGCCAAACGCGCCTATCTGCTGGAGCGTTATACCGACGATCAGGAAATGAATCTGCTGATGGTCTGTACCGCCGCCGCCTGCAAAGCGGACGTACGCCACGTCGGCCGGGCGCTGGATTTTTGGGTGCGTCATACCCAGGGTGAAAACCCGCAAGTCCGTAGTCGCCGCAAACCCGGCCTGATCTGGGCGGTGACCCGTCATGACCGGCGTTTCACCCACGGCTATAACAACGATGAAGCGGTACAGCGTTACGTGGGTAACCCCGGCGATGCCTGGGGCACCATGCTGGCGATGGACAAGCGCGGCATCAACAGGATGGCGGCCTGGCTGGACGCGGAGGTTCGCCGTGAAGTCAAACTGGGGCGCATCAACGAACAACTGAGCGAATTGCAGCGCGAGCTGTCCGATAACCTGCTTGGCAGTTGGTATCAGCCGGCCGGCGCCGATGACCCGGCGCACAAACAGCATATCGCCGAGTCGATGCTCAAAGCGTTGCAAACCCGAACCGGCGTGCACGGCGAACTGCTGGAACGGCTATTGCCTTCCCGCGATGAACTACGTCGGCTGTATCTGCAACAACAGGAACAGGCGCAACGCAACTTCGCGTCCTATCAGGAAGCGCAGGATACGGCGGTGCCGCTGGTCAGCTATGAACCGTTTGGCGTCGGGATGGATATCGACCTGTTCAGCGATGACGCCGACCCGAGCGAAGAAGACGAAACTGTCGTCGCGCCGGCGCCGACCGAGGAAGAGCAAACCGAAAACCACAGCTATGAAGCGGAGTTCGCCCGTAATCTGTACCGGTATTGGATCAACCACTTGCGCAACCTACCGGAAAACGTCGCCATCATTGAATTACTGGGGATTAACCGCCCCACCATCGAAATGCTGGTGGAGGAACTGATTACGGCCAGCGTGCGGCTGAAGATTGACGATGAGCTGCAAACCATGCTGTTGGATTCCGGGCAACTGGGTATTAACCGGGAAAGCAAAGCGGATCGACAGGTTTCGCGCGCGCTCAACGTGCTCGGCGATTTCGTCGCCTGGCTAGGCTTTCAGCAGGTGCCCGAGGCCGGCCGACCGGACAGCCGCGTCAACAAAGGCAACAAGATCTTTGCCAAGCCGGAAAAGCAAACGGCCAACTTCGGCACCTCCCGACGGTTGACCAAACTGTCGGCGACGCCGGTCAACAATACCGCCTATTACATTTATGACTGGCTGATCGGCCTGAACGAGATGATTATCCAGAACGCCGGCTATGCGGCTGGGCGTGACATCAAACCCAAACAGCGCGAACGTCTGGGAACGATTCTGGGTCTGATCAAACCGACCGAAAGCTGACCCCTGCGGCGGAGCATTACGCTCCGCCCTTTCAGCATAAAAGTTTACACAATCAAATAATTATGCTGCTTTCCTTATCCAAAATTTCGATAAAATCACGTTATAAATCAGGCTGGTCTTGCAAAAATACGACTCTCACGTCATAGTTTTACACGGGGTGTGCACTGCCGTACCGAATAGGTAACGAATACTTTTATTATCATGTTTTTTCTTTGATTCGCCCGGTTTAAAACAATATTGTCGATGTTAAAAAGTACTGTTGACGCTAAAAAATACTGTCAACGCTAAAAAAGGCACGCAGGCTACCCCGTTCTTTTTTCCACCATCATGACGACCGGACTGTTGCTCCTGCAAAGGAAAACAGAACGGCCCTTCTTCCAGGGATATCGGGTTGCAGTTATCCATTGGGTGTGTTCTGACACCTGTATTGGCATACCAGACTGCGGGTGATGTCGCCTTAGGCAACGTCGCCGAAAAACGATAGTGATCCCCGTTCCACGACGCCTGACACCGCTCAGACGCGCGGTTTTCTCTCAGCTGTTCACGACATGGCACAGGTAACACATCATGAGTAACAGTAGTGAACCCGACACCGCCTTTGACGATTTTCTGACCCTATCCGCCCTGCTTACCGGTTTCAGTCAGTTTGAACTGACCGGCACCGGACTGGCTCACGATTATTTCACCTGGCTGCAGCACAACGCCGCCGCACCGTTCAAACAACTGCTGCACGACTTTGCGGCGCAACCGGATGATGACGCATTACGGCTCAACTGGCTGGAAGCCACGGTGCTGACATCGCTGACGCTCGGCCCGGTCGCCCGCAGCCTGCTGCGTTTATGGTACACCGGCCAGTGGGTGCCCATTTCTTCGAAGTCGGACGCCGCCGCCTGTTTTCTCAGCGACGCCGCCTGGCGCGAGGCGTTGATCTGGCAAGCCATCCACGCCCACCCGCAGGCGATCCGGCAGCAGGAATTCGGCGCCTGGGCCGAACCGCCCATTGCGGAGTGGAGAACGCGCGGATGAATCTCATCACCCCTCATCAGGCTGAGCAGACCGATTACGACGTGGTGATCGTCGGCGGCGGCATTGCCGGTTCGCTGATGGCAAAAACCCTGACCCGCGGGGGAAAACGCTGCCTGATACTGGAGGCCGGCGACGGTGATAACCTGCATTACGCCGGATACCGGCATACGCTGCAGCGTTATCGCCAGCATCCGGGCAAAAACCATCAGGTATCCGGCCCACGTAACGTCAACGCGCCGGCGCCGCACGATACCGCCCTCCAGCCCCTGATGCCCGACGGCTATGACGACCGCGGCTATCTGGTGCAACGTGGTCCGTTACCATTCAGTTCCACCTACTGCCGCCAGCTCGGCGGCACGTCGCTACAGTGGCTCGGCAGCGCCATGCGCATGCTGCCGGAAGATTTCGAATTGCAAAGCCGCTACGGTATCGGGCTGGACTGGCCGTTGCGCTACAACGATCTTGAACCCTGGTATCGGGCGGCGGAGTACGAACTGGGCGTCTCGGCCAATGTAGAGGAACAGGCGTATCTGGGAATCCGGTTTCCGCCGGATTATGTCTATCCGATGCAAGGTCTGCCCCCTGCCTGGGGCGATCGACAGCTGGCGCGCCGCCTCAACGGCATGACGGTTATGGAAGACGGACAGGCGACACCGTTGACCCTGCGCGGCACGCCGTCCGCGCGCAACGGCGTGCCGCACCCCGGTTACGAACACGGCCGCGGCTATCATCCTCGCGGCGCGGCAGGCAGCCCGCATCTCGGCCTGCGCTGCTCCGGCAATAGCTATTGCACGCCGCTCTGCCCGACGCAGGCTCGCTACAACGCGTTGAAAACGCTGGAAGACGCCGATCCGGCATTGCTGGACGTCGTCACCTGTAGCGTAGCGCACAAGTTGCTGATCGACCCATCGACCGATGCCATCACCGGCGTTCAGTTTCGCCATTATGTGCATCAGGAAACGGCATTGCATCACCTGCATACCGTCAGCGCCCGACGCTATGTGCTGGCCGGCAACGCCATTGCCAATGCGGTGCTGTTGCTGGCGTCCGATGCCTGTAAAGGTAACGATCTGGTTGGGCGTCATCTGATGGATCACCCGGTACTGCCGGTCTGGGGCCGGGCCGACGCGCCCTTGTGGCCGATGCGCGGCCCGCTCGCCACTTCGGGGATTGAAGCCATGCGGGGCGGCCCGGCCCGCGCGCATCGCGCGGCCTATCGCATCGAGCTGAGCAACGACGGCTGGCGCTGGCCGGTCAACGCCTTATACCACGATATCGAACACCTGCTGGCGGAGCCGTTGTGCGGCGCCCGCTTACGCAGCCAAATGCGCGAACGGCTGTCGCGGCAATTCAGCGCCCGCTGCCTGGTGGAACAGTTGCCGGAATACAATAACCGGGTGACCATTCATCCTGACTACCGCGACGCGCTGGGCAATCATCGTCCGGTCATCCACTATGACCTGTCGCTGTACACCCGCACCGGCGTCGCGCGCGCCGGCAACGCTATGCGCCAGATTTGCCGGCACGCCGGCATTCGCGATCACAGTCATTACTCGCCCGACGACCCCGGCTACTTTACCTGTCAGGGGCAGCCGCTGGCGTTTGTCGGCGCCGGGCATATCGCCGGCACGCACTGTATGGGCAGCTCGCCCCATCATTCGGTGGTTGATCGCCAGCAACGCAGTTGGATTCATAAGAATCTCTATCTGGTGGGAGCCGGCAACATGGTCAGCATGGGAACGGCGCCGCCCACCCTGACGCTGGCGGCGTTGACGCTATGGGCCGCGCGCACAATTCTTTCCGAACTGGACAGAATGTGTGCCAGCACACGTTAAACGCGAAAAAAGCGCTACAAAAGATGATGATATTCGGGTTTCATGCTACGAATAAATAGATAAGACTAACTACACACTTCGTCACTGCCGCCACTGACTAAGACGGAATAACATCATGAACTTAAACGAACACGCCACACACCAAGATTTGGATGCTATGTTCAGGGAAAAAGGCTACGTCAAATTAACCAGCCATAAGGATCTGGCGCACGAGTTAGACGATATCCGGGACTTATTGCAAAAAGCGATGGTGCTGGAACACGCGGTAATCCCCCCCTACCTTACAATGCTTTATACGATGAATGACGACATCGATCCGCGTGTCCCCGAGGTGATTCATTCCGTCGTGATTGAAGAAATGCTGCATTTTGTCATGGTCGGCAACCTGCTGAATGCGGTGGGCGGCACGCCAAATATCAGCGGCCACGATTTTTTGCCCGATTACCCGGCCACGCTGCCGTTCGGCATCGAAGATCTGGAAATTCAGCTACACCCGTTTTCTCAGCACGCCATACATCAGGCGATGCAAATCGAACACCCGAAATACGTGCGTCCGGACGTGGTAGCCAGCCATGTCTGCAGCGACATGTCGATCGGCGAATACTACGTCTATATCGAATCACGCCTGCGGGCGGCGGTGGAATCTTTCGGCGAAAAGGCCGTGTTCTGCGGCGACCCCACCCGCCAGATTGAGCCGGAGCAGTTCTGCCACGGTTCCTACGGCGCCGTCATTCCGGTGACCGATCTGGACAGCGCGGTCGCCAGCCTGCGTCAGATTTGCGATCAGGGCGAAGGCTCGCCGCACAATATCTGGCAGGGCGAAGACAATGACGTCCCGCACTATTATCGCTTCAACGAAATCTACTGCGAGCGGCTGTACGCCCACGGCGACACCATCGCCAGCGGCCCGACCGGCGAACCGTTGACGATCGAATGGGACAAGGCCGTCAGAACCCACAGCGCGGCCAAAGTCAGCGACTATCCGGAAGGCGAGTTGCACAAGGCGATTGTGCGCTTCAACCGTCGCTACTGCGAATTGCTGGAAAACCTACAGTTGGCGCTGTCCGGCCGCCCGTTAAAACTCACCCCGGCGGTGATGGCGATGGGCGCGCTGCGGGAGGATTTCCGGGCGATCGTCTCCCATCCGTTCCCCGGCGACAACGCCTACCGCGCGGCGCCGACGTTCGAGTATACCCCGCCGCCGCCGCCGCGTTTTCAGGCCAAGAGTCAGGCGGTCACGTTCTCCAACAACCAGGCTACGCTGGAGAAACTCGGTCAGGCCTATGCCGCGGGCGACCTGCCGATGGCGCTCACCTGCCTGAGCGAACAGTTGGTGTGGGACATGACCGGCCCGGTGGATGTGCCTTATACCGGCGTGTTCTACGGCCACGAAGGTTTCTCCCGTTTCTGGTCGCTGATGAGCCAGACGGTAGAATTCAGCAGCGAAGTGGTGGAAAAAGTCTTCTTCAGCGACAATCAGGCAATGGCTTACGGCAGCCAGCAGGGGATCACCAAATCCACCCGCGTGCCTTACAGTTACGACTGGGCGATACGCTATGAGTTCACCGACGACCACCGTATCCGGCTGATGCGCAACTACTTCAACCCGATGCGTATTCAGGCCGCGCTGGCCGCTACGCCGCCGAAACCGCGCTCGTTCATCAACAAGTAACGCGCACGATTTCTTCTCTTTCCCGCACCGCCAGCCCGGCGGTGCTTTTTTTTCGCTTCACAGACTTTTTTCGCCTCACAGACTGAAGAACGGCTCCACGATCTGCTGCACGTCGGGGATGGCGGTCGCCACATGCATACCGCCCACCTCATAACTTCCGCGATATTTCACCACCAGCCCGGCTTCCGTACAGATCACCACCCCGGCGGCGATATCCCAGATGCTGGTGTTTTTCTCCACGTAACCGTCAGTAAACCCCAACGCGGCAAACCCCAGTCCGACAGTAGCGCAGCGATAGCGCGCCACCGCCCAGCCTTCATCACGCAGGTAGCCGTCCAGCATCGCCACTTCCGCCGCCGCCCACTTATTACTTTCCCCCAGCGCCACCAGCCGAACCTCGCTGAACGGCACCTGACGGCGATACGGCATCCCGTTACGCCATACGCCGCAGCCTATCGCCGCCGACAGCGTCAGGTTCAACATCGGCAACGCAACGGTGCCGACCATCGCCAGCCCGTTTTCGACATACCCGATCGAAATGCCCCACAGCGGCAAACCGCGCAAAAAGTTGGTGGTGCCGTCTATCGGGTCGATGGCCCAGAAACTATCGCCGGCTTCGCCGCCCATTTCTTCGCCCAGAATAGCGTCCTGCGGAAACGCCTCCCGCAGACGGTCGCGGATCAACTGCTCGACCTGCCGGTCCGCATCCGACACAAAATCATTGGCGGATTTCTGTTCCACCACCACGCTGTCACGCCGGGCAAACAACTGCCTTGCCAGCAACGCCGCTTCCTCCATGACCGTGTTGGCGGTCTCAAAGCGCAACTGCAAATCAGACATTATATCCTCCGGTTATCAACCCACTTTGGCTCTCACCCCAGTTTGGTTCTCACCCCAGCTTGGTTCTCACCCCAGCTTGGTTATCAACCCAGCAAATCGGGAATATCAGACAGGATCGTCTGGGCGCCATTATCGAGGAAGCGCCGGGCCTGAGCGGCATCATTGACGACTGCCACCGCGTATTCGATATCGCTGTCCGCCAGGATGTGCTGGGCCTCGTCATCCAGCAGCTCCGACAGGCAGTGCAAAATCTGGCAATGGGTTTCCTGCAACAACGCCACCGGGCGCCTGGGCGGCACCACCACGGCAAACGCCCGCGGTACATCCGGCATCAGCCGCGCCGCCGCCTGAATGGAACGAACGGAAAAACTCGACAGAAACAGCCGCTCGCGGTTGGCGGGCCACATTGATTTCAGTACGCCCAGCGCCACCTCCGCCGTTTCCACGTCGTCGCCTGCGGTCGGTTTCAGTTCCAGCTGCAATCCCATATCCAGCTCCAGCACGCATGCAATCAGCTCCTGCAGCGTCGGGATGGTTACCCCGGCGAACGCGTCGCCGAATTGCGCGCGCGCCTCCAGCTGGCGAATGTCCGCCAGCGTCAGGCCGGCGACCAGACCGCGCCCATTGGTGGTGCGATCCACCCGATCATCATGGATGATCACCGGCTGGCGATCCCGCGTCAGTTTGACATCCACCTCCAGCCACTTTGCCCCCAGTTGCGCCGCCTTACGCATGGCAACCAGCGTATTCTCCGGCGCCAGCGCCGAGGCGCCGCGGTGGGCGATTAATGCATCATTCACCACGCGGTGGTGACGAAGGTGATCGGTTATCACATCAGACATAATGGTTTCCCTGGTGTTTCAATACATCGGTGTTGAGTAAGAAAATATGTTGAATTAAAAATGCGTTTGGCCTTGCCCGCGTCGGATACAACAAACGGTTTTTAAACGTCTGTTGTTCAAACGTCATCACGTCAAGCGTCATAACAAGGCCGCGCGATGTCATTTCAGCATCACGTTTTGAATAAACTGCTTTTTGATTTCGTCGCCCAATGGCTTGGCCGCCCAGGCGAAACTGCGCGACCGATCCAGCGAATCCGTCGCCTGAGCGCCGTCGTCCGCCGGCGTCAGCAGCGCCGTACCGAACTGCGAGTGAAAGCGCCGTTGCGTGTCCGGCTGCGTCAGCCAGTGGATGAACAGTAATGCCGCCGCCTTATGTTTGGCGTTGGCCGGGATCCCCACCACATTGCCGCCGCCCGGCATGCCAAAATCAGGAAGGTAGAATTTGATATCCGGCGACACTTCGCCTTTGTGTTGCAGCGACAGCACCAAATCCTCCCATGAAGCGGCGAGCTTAAATTCGCCGGCATTCAGTCGGGTGATGCTGTCGGCATTGGACGCGCTGATCACCATGCTGCCTTTGTAACGGTTGAACCAGCTCCAGGAGGGCGCAAGCCGCTGCAACACCGCCGGCGCGGCATTGCCGTCACGGTAGTTGACGTCGGTGACCAACGCCCGGGTAACGGATTCGATAAACGCCGGACCGGAGCCGCCATTCTCTACGTTAAAGGTGAATTCACCGGGGTTTTTCACCAAAAACTGTTCGAACTGCGGCAGCGAATGCGGCAGATCGGCCGTGTCGATGCGCGCAGAATTGTAGGCGATCACGGTCTGATTGCCCCAGAACGCCACCGCGTAGCCCTGGGTATCAACCCCTTCGATCTGGTAGCTTAGTTTGTCGCCGGCCGGCAATCGGGCTTTGAGCGGCCCCCAGAACAGTTTGGGTCCGTTAAGTAACCCGAACTGGCTGCCGCCCACCGAGATCACGTCGATATCGCCCTGCTCACGATGCTGCTCCGCCAGCAGTTTGTTGATGCTGGCCATCGCCTCGCCATCGGGAATGGTGACCCGAATGCCATACTGTTTCTCGAACGCCTTCACCTCTTCGCGCAATCGGTCCTGATAGTACCAGTTGAACCAGACAAGCTGACCTTCCTGACGCGCCTGCGCTTCCACCGCCTGCCAGGACAGGCTAGACAAATCCGGCGTCTGGGCCTGCACCCGCAGTAACGGCAGCAACAGTACCAGCAACGCCGCCAGTCGCCCTATTTTTGACAGACTGAGTCGAATGAACATGCAAGATTCCCCTGAATGATTAAGCGGCATCATCGTTATCCCTTATTGACGAACGCAGACGCCGGAACATGTCTGAGACAGCGCTCCATCAGCAGCATCAACAACACGTTAGGCACCACCAGAATCAGCGACACCACCGCCGCATTAGGCCGAATGAAGTTATAACCCAGGTACGAATACAGAATGGTCGGCACGGTGATAAAGTCGGGCGCGCCCACAATGTAGGAAACGGAAAACTCTTCGATGGACAGAATGAACACCATGATTATCGCCGCCAGCGCCCCGGATTGAAGCGCCGGCCAGTAGGCCACCCGGAAGATTTCCCGCCGGGATGCGCCCAGGTTGCGCGCCGCATCCACCAGATCCTGCCGGACCTGACTGAAAGAGACGCTCAGAATGCGGATGGCGTACGGCAGAAACAGCACCGTATGACCGAGGAAAATCCCCATGAACCGCGAGTACACCCCCAGGCGCATCAGCAATGAGGAGAAGAACACCGCCACCACGAACCCCGGCAACACGATCGGCAGCAGCGTCAGCGCCTGTGCCAGCCCTTTGCCGGGAAACGACAGGCGGCCAAAGGCATAAGCGGTCGGCATCGCCAGCAGCAGGCAGGTCAGCGTCACCATCGGCGCCAGCAGATAGCTGTGCAACAACGCATCGGGCAGCGAGGTGTTGTTCCATAATTCACGCCAGCGCTGCAGCGACAACACCGGCGGGAAGACATCCGGGTACGCCCACGGGTGAGACGGATCCACCAATGACCACAGCACCGCCATGGCAAACGGCAGAATCAACCACACGGTCCCCAACAGCAGGATCACCACCACCAGCAGGCGGTTGAGTCGGTCAATCACGGTCTGCTGCATCGGTTATTTCCCTATTCTGTGCACGGCCGCGCGGGCCGCGACCGCCAACAACCCGGCCCCCGCCAGCGACAACAACATCAGCATCACCGCCACCACCGCCGCCTGATTCCAGCCTTCAGCGCCCGACTGCTGAACCCGCAGCATCAGTTGCGACATGGAGTTGAGGTTGACCGGCCCCGCCACCGACTGAAAGGAAAAATCACCGGCGGCGCCGATAAAGATCAGCATCATCGCCGTTTGCAACGCCCGCAGCGTCAGCGGCAGCACGATGCGACGAAAACGAACCCAGGCGCCGGCGCCAAGATTGCGGGCGGCGTCCAGCACCGTGTCGCCGATAGCCTGAACCGAACCACTCAGCAACAGCAACGCAAACGGCATCTGTTTCCAGACCTGCAACAGAATCACGCCGATGCCGTTGGCGTCGTTTTGCATACGAATCGGCCGCTCCGTCAGCCCCAGTCGTAGCATGGCGACGTTGAGAAACCCCTGATAAGAGATGAAATTGACGAACAGAAACGCCGCGGTCAGCCCCGGCACCAGCAGCGGCGCTTTCAGCAACGCACGCAGGGTGACGGCCCCCGGAAACGGCTTGCGCAGCCAAATCGCCAGCGGGTAGGCCAGCGCCGCCGACAGCAGCGCGCTAACCAGCGCAATGCGCGCCGAGTAGAAAAAAGAGCGCCACAGCTGTTCGTCGGTCAGCATGGTTTGCCAGAAACGCAGCGATAACCCGCTGTCGCCGGCAAAATTAAAGAACCCCAGCGACTGGGAAAACGCCATCCCCAACACTGCGCCCATCGCCAGCACGATGATCCCCAGCCCCGGCAGCAGCATCAGGTAAGCCATCAGCGACGATCTCATGCCGCCACCGCTTCGCGCAAAAACTGCAACGCGCCGGGCGGCAGTGAAAAATAATAGGTTTCCCCTTCCAGCAGCGGCTGATAACCCAGCAGTTGAATCCGGTAATGAACGCTGTCGCTATCCTGATGACAACCTTCGATATCCGTCAGGTTGCCGAGAAAGGTCTGGCGTTTAACCCGCAGCGAGAAGATATTCTGCCCCAGCGCGGGCAACGACAGCAGGCAGGCGTTTTCCGGCCGCCAGCACAGATAGACCCGCTGCTGAGCCGGCGGCTCGTCCGACGCAACCACGAATTCACCCAGCGCGGTGTCGACCCGATACTGCCCGGCGTCCCCATCCCGCGCGGTAACCGTGCCCACCATGATGTTGGCGGTGCCGATAAAATCGGCCACAAAGCGGTTAACCGGCCGGTGATAAATCTCCTGCGGGGTTCCGGACTGAATTACGCTGCCGCCGTGCATCACGATCACCTTGTCGGACATCGCCAGCGCCTCCGCCTGGTCGTGGGTCACATAAACCGCGGTGAAACCGTGCTTACGCTGTAAGGTACGGATCTGCAACCGCAGTTGTTCACGCAGCCGAGCATCCAGATTGGACAGCGGTTCGTCGAACAGCATCACATCCGGGCGCACCGCCATTGAGCGCGCCAGCGCCACCCGCTGCTGCTGACCACCGGATAGCTGGGTGGGTAATTTATCCAGATGCCCGGCCATCGCTACGGTCAGCGCGGTTTCCACCACCCGATGACTCAACGCCTCACGTGGTACTTTGCGCTGCTGTAACCCAAAGGCGATGTTTTCCGATACCGTCAGGTGGGGAAACAGCGCATAAGACTGAAAGCACATCGCCGTATTGCGTTTTTCCGGCTCCAGGCCGTTCATTTCCCGGCCGCCGATGCGAATGCGCCCGCCGTCCAGCGGGACAAAACCGGCAATGGCGCGCAGCAGCGTGGTTTTGCCGCACCCGGATGGCCCCAGCAGAGTGACGAACTCCCCCTCGTTAACGTCAAACGACACCCCTCTAAGGACAGGAACGTCACCGTAAGCCACACTGGCGCGTTCCACTTCCAGTCTACTCATTACATGGTCTCCCGTGAGTCGCAAGGCATCATGTTCAGCAAGGTGAAAACGTCATTAATTCAACTTATAATGCAGTATGCATAATAATAATGACAGATATGTTGCAAGAATGTAATGGGAAAATCATGAATCAATCTATTGATATAAAAATAAATATCTAAATTTTCACTGTGACTATCTTTATTTCCGGGTTGCATATCATGCATGGCGCAATTATCATTCATAATGTTTAATAATTAACATGATATACACTAGCGACAATGCCCCGCAGGTGCTGGTTTAACTGCACGATTTGGCGATATAAAAAGGAACTGCACACCATGAACACTCGCGCTGGAACCTGCGTCTGATGCGGTCAATACTTCACCATAACGAAAGCATCACCGTGAACGAACGCATGGTGCTGGACATTGTTCGCCGCCATCGAAACATCATGCGCTCGGCGGTTTCTCCGCTGACCAACCTCACCCAACCGTCGGTGCACCGCATCATCGACAGCCTGCTGGAGCGCGGGCTGCTACGGCTGGGCGAATGCATCGTGCACGGACGCGGCAAACCCAGTCCGGCGCTGGAACTGGCGCCCGCCGCGCGCTACAGCATCGGCATTTCGGTAAATACGGATATGCTGGCGTTCTGCCTGTGCGATTTCAGTTGCCAGGTATTGCATGAAGAAACGCTGGATATCGCGCTGAATGACCGCACTCGGGCGATGTTTACGCTGAAAGACCGGGTGCGCAAGACGCTGCAACACTACGCTATTCCGGCGTCGACGGTCGTCGGCATCGGGTTTGCCATCGCCGGTTATCTGATGGAAGAAAAGCGGTTGTTCAATGCGCCGGAGCCGCTGCGCGACTGGTCACTGGTGGATCTCAAAAGCGAACTGGAAACGTTGTTCGACCTGGACGTCTGGACGGAGAACAACGCCACTACCGGCGCAATTGGCGAATCGGTGCTGGGCGCGGGGCTGTACTATCCCACCTTCGGCTACCTGTCGTTCAATTACGGCTTTGGCGCCGGCCTCATCCTCAATGGGCAGCCGTTTTCCGGTGCGTTCGGCAATGCCGGTGAGATCAGCCGCATTTATACCGAGCAGGAATTCACCTCCCGTCCGGCGCTGGGTGAACTGATCAAGCGGCTTAATGCGCGCGGTATCGATATCCAGCGGGTAAGCGCCCTGCGCCAGCAGTTCGACCCGCAATGGCCGGGCGTAGACGACTGGGTGGCGGAGGTCAGGCCATACCTGAACCGGGCGATTGACGCGCTGCGGGCGGTGATTGACCCGGCCGCCATCGTGTTCGGCGGTGAATTGCCGACGGCGCTGGGCAAGATGCTGCTCGACGTGCCGCCGATCCAGCAGCCGCCACGTTACGGTCTCGCCGCCCAATATCCCCAACTGTTGCTAAGCCAGATCCAGCACGACCCGTCGGTGATTGGCGCGGCGTTGATGCCGCTTAAAGCACGTTATTTCGCCTGACGCCCGTTTGGCGTAAGCCAACTGCAAACCAGAGATTATGAGTGACGGCGTCACGTTTAAACCGGCGTCGACGCGGCCGTCAGCAGCGTCACCAGGGTGGCGACCTCGGCGTCGCAGGGCTGCTTTTCTTCCTCTACCACCAGATATAACGGGGTGAAACGCCGACCGCCCTGTGGCAGCGACAACGGCTTCAGCTCGCCGGAAGCCAGCCAGGGTGCGATACGCGCCTCCGGCATCCAGCCATAACCGACGCCATGCATGACCGCTTCTATCGCGGCTTCCACCGTGGTGAACGTCCAGTTTTCCGCGCTGGCCGGCTTACGCAAACTGTCTTTTTGCTGTTGTCGGTCGATGATTTCAATCAGCGGATATGCCGCGAGATCCTGAAACGCCAACGGCGCGGCTAACCGGTGCAACGGATGATCGGCCCGTGCTACGGCCACAAACGCCATTTCCATCAGCAGCCTTCCCCGATTGATGCCGTCCCACGGCCGGGAAATCAGCCAGATATCCGCCTGACGATCCGCCAGTTGCGCCCGATTTTCACTACGCAGCACCTCCATCAGGTGCACCTGCGTATGCGGGTGGCGAGACTGAAAATCGCGCAGTGCGCCAAACAGCGTGGACTTGGGAAAAATGCTGTCCACCACCAGGTCGATTCTGGCTCGTCCGCCACGTCGCAGCACCTCCGCCCGCGACTCCAGCGCCTGAAAGGCATTGAGCAACGGGATAACCTGCGCCAGCAATTGCTGCCCCTGCGCCGTCAGCACCGTTCTGCGCCCGGATGGCGCCAGCAGCGACACCCCCAGCCGCTCCTGCATCAACGACAATTGATAGCTGACCGAAGATTGACTGCGGTTGAACGCTTGCGCCGCCGCGGCAAAGCCGCCCAGTTCCACCACCGCCTGCAGCAGCGTCCATTGTTCCAGTGTGGTTTTCGTCAACACCATGCTTCAGCCCGCCTTTGTATACCTAACGACTGTTTATGCACCGAACCTATCGTTCGGTTCATCACCTCAATTCATCTAATTATCGAATTAATTAGCGCTAAAAACAGCGTTATTAATCAACTTAATCCGCTTTTATACTCCAGATAAGTCAACAGAAGGAAAACAGTATGAGTAGCTTCGACAAACAGGATCTCAGCGGTTTTGTGGGAAAACATCTGGTCTATACCTACGACAACGGCTGGAATTACGAGATATACGTGAAAAATGACCACACGCTGGATTACCGTATCCACAGCGGCATCGTGGGCAATCGCTGGGTGAAAGACCAGCAAGTGTTTATCGCCCGCGTCGCCCGCGACGTCTGCAAGATCTCCTGGACGGAACCAACCGGCACCGACGTAAGCCTGATCATCAATCTGGGCGATCGGATTTTCCACGGCACCATTTTCTTCCCCCGCTGGGTGATCAACAACCCGGAAAAAACCGTCTGCTTCCAGAACGATCACATCCCGCTGATGGAGTCCTATCGTGCGGCAGGCCCGGCCTACCCGACTGAAGTGATTGACGAATTCGCCACCATTACCTTTGTGCGCGACTGCGGCGAAAACGATAACAGCGTCATCAATTGCCCGGCCAGCGACCTGCCGGATAATTTCCCGCAGAATCTGCGTTAAGTCCCCCCACGGCGGCCCGTCCGGTCCGCCGTTTTTTCTTTCCTGCCGTACCGTATTCCCCCTACGTAATACGTCTGCATCGGGCAAAACCAGACTTCACCTAATTGACCGGCAACGCCATAAATTGAAGTGGAACGCCATTTTGAAAAATGCAAAAATCATTCGTCCCGCGTGAATACCGCCTGTTTTCACGGTTTACAGAATAACCGTTCACTTTATTTATGGATGAAGAAATATGGATATTTTGCTTAGTCTGGTCAAAACCCCTGCGGTGATTATCGCCATCGTGGCGTTTCTCGGATTGCTGTTTCAGCGCGCCCCGCTTTCCCGCCTGATTACCGGTACGTTTCTGTCTTTTATCGGTTTCACCATGATCAAAATTGGCGGCAGCATTCTGATGAAAGTGCTGACCGCCTTCAGTTCGTTGTTTTCTCACGCCTTCGATATTGTCGGCGTGGTGCCCAGCAATGAAGCGATTATGGCGGCGACCATTGACAAGATTGGCGCGACCGCCGCGCTGATCCTGCTGTTCGCCATGGTGCTAAATATTCTGCTGGCCCGATTCACCCGGCTGAAATACATCTACCTGTCGCTGCATCTGGTGCTGTTCATGGCCTTTGCCTTCACCGCGGTACTGATTCAGCTTAATTACAGCAATACCACTATCATTGTGGTGTCCTCGCTGTTGATCGGCCTTTACATGGCCGCGTCGCCCTATATTCTCAGCCGGTTCAGCCGCGATATCATCGGTTCCAACGAATACGCCATTTCCCATGCCGCCATCTCGTCTTATGTGCTGGGGTCTTATATGGGGAAATGGTTCGGCAACAAAAACAGCAACACCGAGCACCTGACGCTCAGTCAGCGCTTCGACTTTCTCCGCGAGCCGAATGTCGCCACACTGCTGACCATGTTGGTGCTGTTGCTGCTTTCCTGCCTGTTCGCCACCCGGCCGCAAATCAGCGACGCTATGGTGATGGTGTACGGCGCTGGCGCGGCGGATAAAAACGTAGTGATTTTTATTCTGGAACAGTCCGCCACCTTCGCCTGCGGGCTGTATCTGGCCAAGGCCGGCGTAAACCTGTTCACGGCTGAAATCGTGCCGGCGTTCAAGGGCTTCGCCAATGTGTTCGCCCCCGGCGCCATTCCGGCGGTCGATGTGATGGTGCTGTTTACCAAAGCGCCCAACGCCACGCTGATCGGCTTTCTGATCAGCTTCTCGGTGGAGCTGGTGTGTATTCTGCTGTTCCCGCTGGTTGGACTGCCGATTATCGTGCCCGGCATCATGGCCAGCTTTATCACCGGCGGCGCCGCCGCCATTTTCGGCAACGCCACCGGCGGCGTGCGCGGCGCGATTATCGCCAGCAGTCTGAATGGCCTGCTGCTGTGCGTGCTGCCGGCGCTGACATTGCCGCTGTTTTCGCATCTCGGCGCGCAGGGCGTCACATTCGCCGACCCGGATTTCACGCTACCGGCGCTGATTCTGGATCATCTGCTGCGCTGGTTTAACTGACGTCTCGTTCAATCCACCCCAAACAATCCATCAAAACAAAACGGCAGGCTCTGGTGGCCTGCCGTTTTTCTTGGTGATACCGAAACGCCGGCTTAGAACGTCGTCCAGTTATCCGATGACGAGCTGGCTGGACGGCCGGCGGGCAACGCGGCGGTACGGGCGCTGTTATCTGTCATCCGCGCGCTGCTATCCGTCATCCGCGGGCGTACCAGCGCCGGGGCGTGGCCGGATAGCGCCGGTTCATCCTGTGGCGACAGGCGGAAGACCGACACCAGCCGCGACAGATTCGCCGCCTCATCCTCCAGCGAATTCGACGCCGCGGACGATTCATGCACCATCGAAGCGTTCTGCTGAATAGTGGTGTCCATTTCCGATACCGCCGCGCCTATTTGCGCAATGCCACGGCTCTGTTCATCCGACGCCGAAGCGATTTCGCCCATGATGTCGTGGACCCGCTTAACGGATGCCATAATGTCATCCATCGCGCTCCCCGCATCCGACACCAGCACCGTCCCGGTATTGACCCGGGTCACCGATTCTGAAATCAGCCCTTCAATCTCTTTGGCCGCCTGAGAACTGCGCTGCGCCAGATTGCGTACTTCACCGGCCACCACCGCGAAACCGCGCCCCTGCTCCCCTGCGCGCGCCGCTTCCACCGCGGCGTTCAGCGCCAGGATATTGGTCTGGAACGCAATGCTGTTGATGACGGTGGTAATATCGGAAATCTTTTTCGAACTGCCGGAGATGTCATCCATAGTCTGAATCACCTTGTGGATGATCTCACCGCCCCGATTGGCGTTACCGGAAGCCTGCTCGGAAATCTGGCTGGCATGGCGGGCATTGTCGGCGTTGTTTTTCACCGTAGCGGTCAACTGTTCCATGCTGGCGGCGGTTTCCACAATCGCCGACGACTGCTGCTCGGTACGCGAAGACAAGTCGTTGTTGCCGGCGGCGATATCCGAAGAGGCTTTCGCCACGCTGTAGACGCTGTGCCGAATGTCGGCGATCAGCTGGCGCAGTTTTTCAGTCATCGACATCATCGCCAGCGTCAATTGCCCCAGTTCATCATGACGCTCCACCACCACGCTGGCCGACAGATCGCCGCCGGCGATCTTCTCCGCCAGTTTCAGGTTGGCGATCACCGGTCGGGTAATCTGGCGGGTGACCGACCAGGCAATGAACAGCCCCAACACTGCGGCGGCAATGCCGGAAATAATCGTCTGGAATACCGAGTTATTGATAATATCGTTGTTACGAGCGCCGATTTTTTTGAGAATCCCGTCGATGTCGTTAATCAGCTTATCCCCGGTCGCTCTGAGCGCGGAATCGGTCGTTCTCAGTTGATTAACCTTATCGTTATATTTCACGCCGCTCTGGTTATAGCGCTCAATTCGGCTACCGAGTTCGCTGACGCTATTTTTAGCCTCCGCAGGGAGCAATCCATTCAGGCCGTCGAAGGATTTTTTCGCCTGATCATAAACGCCCTGCATCGATTTAAACGCCGCTTCGCTGCCTTCTTTTTGCAACAGATGCACTTTATCCACCAACTGTGCGTAGAGCACGCTGGTCTGATGATATTGCCGTAACAGATTGATATCGCTAGAACTGACGTAGAACGCATCGCTCAGGGCTTCTTTCTGGTCAAGCGCGGCGATCTCTTTGGTGACATCGTTCATGCCGTCAACACTGCTTTTGACACGATCGATATTTTTGGCGTATTCCGTAAAGTCCTGCGCCACATTGCTGAAATCGCTCTGATACGTCGCATCCCAGCGCAGCGCGTTGGCTTTTTCATTTAGCTGACGAGCCTGTTCAAGGTATTTATTCAGGTTGTTGAGGTTGTCATTATTGAGCGTATACGTGAATTTAATCCGGGCAATTCGGGTAAGATCAATAAAGTTTCCCATTTCATTCATGATCGAACTTTTAATATATAAATCCTGAATCATGAAAAAACGAACCGAGCTGAAGGCCGACGCCAGAATAACCAGCAGCAGCACCAGGCCAAATCCGCCATACATCTTGTGAGAGATCTTTAGATTTCGCACATAATTCCCAAACACACTCATCCTTGCTTCTCCGACTGGGTGGAATGCGCCGTGATAAAGGCGACAGATATTTTTACTTATCGGAAGATAATGATGTTTTTTTAGCAAAATCTAGTGACGAGAATCACACTTAACGCAAAATAATGCTTTATTGCAATCAGAAGTGATTGGCTCTCATCATCAAACCGCGTTAATCAACACCCAAAAAGCCCCTGCCGGAAGGCAAGGGCTAAGCAGTCGGGCAAGGAAATAGGATTATTTGACCGCCGCCAGACTTTTGCCAATCGCCAGAACTGTACTGGCCTGACGCTGCTGGGCCGGCTCAAACATTTTGTTGTCCACCAGCGTTACCGGCTGGATTTCGATGATGCGACCTTTCACCACGGCAGAGCACAGCGAATGCACCACCTGGTCATTCAGAATGGTCAGCAGGCAACGGAACTTCGGCGTGCCGTCAGCGACCAGATCCTTTTTTTCCGGCCGGATACGCTGGCGCAGCATCTCTTTCTCGGAACTGGCGACCACGACATCCAGTTCGCTATCGCCAGCCGCCGTCTGCCCGTTGGTCAATGGCGGCATATAAACGGTTACCAGCGCCTTACGCTTGGTTGCGGTATCCACATACTCCGCCTGCACCGAATGCTCTTTCGCATCCACCTCCACCTTCTGCCGTTTCAAACCATCGACAACGGCCGGCAGTGCGTCGCCCAGCTGTTGAGAGGTATAACCGGCGATCAGGTCCGGATTGCCGTTGTCGGCAAAACCATAGAGCGGCATAGCCAGCAACAGACCGCACAGCCCTTTCGTTATAACGCCCTTACTCATGTTCTTCTCTCCTTTAATAAATGCGTCTGATTTTTTGATACAAACCATCCCCTGATAACACTATATATCGAATTGTTTTTTTATCAGTGTGATAGCGTCAATTTTTACCGCAATTCGGTTGCTCTGACGCAGTATCCGCAATTCAGCGCGACCATCGGTAGCCCGCCGCGCGGCATTTTCCCGGCGCTCATCCGTTCACCCTGTTCCGCTCTACATGCACATCAGCAACGAAGCCGAACCCAGAGCAGGTTATACACGCCTTTTGCCGCATCACTCGGTGATCAACAGCGAATCAATAAGTGACAACGTCACTTAAAAGACTGGCGCACTGTACCACGGCAACTATAGTTTTGTTGGGTGACCCGATACGACTCAGTCCTCTGCATGGCCGCCGGTTGCGCGGTGCAGTGAACCAACACGTTGAAAACCCATGACAATGGAAAAGAAGGGAACATCATGAAACTGAAAGCATTGATTCTGTCCAGCCTGTTCGTTAGCGCGATAGCCGGCGCGGCAAGCACCACGGTAACGCTAAAAGAGGCGCTGCCGACCGGAGACGGCAATACGCTTGGTGATATTACCATCACCGAAACAGAATACGGCCTGCTGTTCAGCCCCAGCCTGAAAGGATTGCCGCCGGGCATTCACGGCTTCCACGTGCATGCCAACGCCAGCTGCGCGCCGGGCGAGCAGAACGGCAACAAGGTGCCGGCACTGGCGGCCGGCGGCCATCTGGACCCACAAAAAACCGGCAAACATCTTGGCCCTTACAACGACAAAGGCCACCTTGGCGACCTGCCGGGGCTGGTGGTCAATGCCGACGGCACCGCCAGTTACGAGGTGCTGGCACCACGGCTGAAATCGCTATCGGAGGTGAAAAACCACGCGCTGATGATCCATACCGGCGGCGATAACTACTCGGATATGCCAAAAGAGCTGGGCGGCGGCGGCATGCGTATCGCCTGCGGCGTTATTCAATAACATGTTGTCAACCGACGCGGCCCAACCGGCGGCGTCGGCCATCTCTGCACGTTTTTCAGTCCCCCTTTGTTTGCGCGGCATTCCTGATAAAACACCGAAAACATTAGATTTTATTAATTATAATCTGTCGTTATTAATCATTTCTATCACCACTTATTACCTTATTGATGCCAAGGTTATTACCGATGTGATCCTGTACACGGAAATGAATTTCTTGCTTATACCGTTGATAGCAGGTGATCGAGATCACCCTATACCCTGAAAGCATCTCGTAGGATGAACTGTGCTTCCCATTAAATTAATTTAAATATAGGGAGTGGGAATATCATGTCATCTTTCCTGAGCCATATCGCAATCCCGGGTTTAAAAAGGAACCGCCCTGCACGTGGGGCCTATCGCTGCGATGCTTTACCCTCCTCGCTGTCAGCCCTCGGGTTACCATCAAAACCGGGGTTGCTGCTGGTATTTGTGCCACCTGAAGCCAATTTTTCAGAGGTCAACCGCGCCTGGCAACGTTTCTCTGCCCCCCATCGCACCGTTATCACCCTTTCCTCCACCGGCGCATTATGCAGCCAGCGCAATAATTCCACTTACTGCGACATGAACGGTCCGTATGGCAGCTGGCTGTGGATGCCCCAATCACTGATCGCTAAACATGAAGTGCATCTGGTGGATCTGCACATGCATGACAAACCCAGCGCCCGCGCCAGGATCGATGCCATCAGGCAAGAACTGGAACGCCTGGATGTCAGTTTGCCGCTCTCTTCGGATAACACGTTTGCGCTGATTTATTGCGATGGCCTGGCTGCGTCGGAAGGGTTTCTGATGCAAGCCTGGTATGCCTGCCGCCGTTTCCCCTGTCTGACCATTGGCGGCGCGGCAGGCGGGCGGCTCGATTTCAGCGGAACCTACATCGGTGCGGACAATACGGTGCTGCAAGGAAAAGCCGTGATTGTGTTCTGCCAGATGGCGCCCGGTAAGTCTTTTGCGCCGTTCAAGAGCCAGAACTTTGATCCGACAAAACAAAGCTGGCTGGTGGCGGAAGCCGACCCCGTCGCCCGCACGGTTAAGTCCGTCTTTGACGCCAACGGCCATGAGCAACCCATCATTGAGGCGATCGCCTCATGTTTGCGCTGCCCGCCGAACCAAATCAGCCAGCATCTGACAGGAAAAACCTTTGCGGTTAAAGTCAACGATGAATACTTCGTCCGATCCATCGCATCGATTAAAGAAGACCGCATTGCCTTTTTCTGCGATCTGGAGTTTGGCGACCGTCTGTATCTTATGCAGTCAACGGATTTTATCGCCACAACCGAGCGGGACTGGCAACAGTTCATATCGCAATATGGCAAACCGGATCTTGTTCTACTCAATGACTGTGTACTACGCCGTGCGGGCAACCCCAATTTGGAACAGGCCCAATTCTTTGATCAGGTCCCCGCGGCGGGTTTTTCCAGTTTTGGTGAAATTCTGGGTGTGCCGATCAACCAGACGCTATCTGCGCTGGCATTTTTCAGTCGTGATGTTAAGGCGATGACGCACTTCCCGGTCGAATACGCCGCGTATGCTGGCCACTACGCTCAGCGTTCCCTGCGGCGTTGGGAAGCCTTGCATGACATTCAGTCCGCGGTGGTCAAACAAGTGGTCGATTACGAGCAGGCGCTGGCGCCATTGCTAACGGCCATGCCGCAGCTTGAGCAGGCAACGTTACGACAAAGCGATACGCTGGATGTGGCCCAGACCAGTATTCGCGCGATTAGCGAATCCGCCGCAAAGACGCAGGAAGCGCAGATCCGGCTTGAAACCGGCCTCAACGATCTGGAGCGTATTTCAAAAGGCATCAGTCATATCACCAGCGGCATTAACGCCATTGCGGATAAAACCAATCTGCTGGCGCTGAATGCGGCGGTGGAGGCCGCGCGCGCCGGCGAGGCGGGCCGGGGATTCGCCGTGGTCGCCGACGAGGTACGCAAACTGGCCAGCTCATCCAAAGAGCAGGTGGATGCCACCACTCACAGCATCAACGAAGCCGTTGAAACCATCGCGCATATTCGCACCATTGCACAGCAGACGGTAACGACGACAACGCAGATGGCGGATAAAAGCATCTCGGCGGCGAATCAAATCGCCGATATGAGCGCGGAAACCGAGAAAGACCGGTCCAATATGACCGCTAACCTGGGTAATTTGAAGGATCTTGCCAAAGGTATGGATGCTATGCAGGATGCCGTCAACCAGTTGACCACCCTGCAAAAACTCGCCTCCTCCTAAATCGGCCCTCAACCGGCGGCGGCCGTTCTTCCCACCCGCCGCCTCCGGCGCTTCCCTGAAAAATCATGCAGTTTTTATGTGACAGACAGCGCTATTAAAGCGACAATGCTGACCACGCTTAAATCAGGTCACCACGTCATCGTAATTGGCCGACGTTTCACAACACGATATCCATGCAGACATTTTTATTTGACACGCTACCAACGCCCATCGGGGAATTATTATTGATTGCCGATGAAAATTATCACCTTAGGGCGGTGGAATGGCGTGAATATGAAGAAAAATTATCTCAATCTCTGAATAAGCGTTATCGCCACGATCCATTCGTGTTAAAAGCCTGTAATAATCCTGGTGGATTAACCGATGCTCTGCGCGCCTATTTCGCCGGCGACCTGCATATCATTGAAACGCTGCCGGTAGCCGCCGCCGGCACCGACTTTCAGCACCAGGTATGGCAGGCGCTTCGCACTATATCCTGTGGCAGTACAACCACTTATGGCGATTTGGCCGCCAGACTCGGCCAACCGGGCGCCGCGCGCGCCGTTGGTCTGGCCAATGGCGCCAACCCGATCAGCATCGTGGTCCCCTGCCATCGTGTTATCGGTGCGCAAGGCGCGCTCACCGGTTATGCCGGCGGCATTCATCGCAAACAATGGTTATTAACCCACGAAGGGTATTTGCCACAGCGGAATTTATTCAATACCGACCATTAACTTACCGTGGATGATGTAGCCGCAGGGTAAAAAATCCGAATGTGATGGTAAAAATATTAATAAGCTCACTATTTATTGGTCAGTTCCAGAGATAGCAGATCTTATCAGACTCAATAAAAGCTGTTAAAATTGACCGATATCAATTATCGCCTGAGTAAAGTCTATGATTCCTGAAAAGCGAATAATCCGACGCATTCAGTCTGGCGGTTGCGCAATCCATTGTCAGGACTGCAGCATCAGCCAGCTGTGTATTCCTTTCACGCTGAACGAGCATGAACTTGACCAGCTCGACAACATCATCGAAAGGAAGAAACCCATCCAGAAAGGGCAAGCGTTGTTCAAGGCCGGTGATGAACTGAAATCACTGTACGCCATCCGCTCAGGCACCATCAAAAGCTACACCATCACCGAACAGGGTGACGAGCAGATCACCGGTTTCCATCTGGCGGGCGATCTGGTCGGGTTCGACGCCATCGGCAACGCCCAGCACCCCAGCTTTGCTCAGGCGCTGGAAACCTCCATGGTGTGCGAGATTCCGTTTGAAACGCTGGATGACCTGTCCGGCAAAATGCCTAATCTGCGTCAGCAGATGATGCGGTTGATGAGCGGCGAAATCCGTGGCGATCAGGACATGATCCTGTTGTTGTCAAAGAAAAACGCCGAAGAGCGACTGGCGGCGTTCATCTACAACCTGTCCCGCCGTTTCGCCCAGCGCGGCTTCTCACCTCGCGAATTCCGCCTGACCATGACCCGCGGCGACATCGGCAACTACCTTGGCCTGACGGTGGAAACCATCAGTCGCCTGCTCGGCCGTTTCCAGAAAAGCGGCATGCTGGCGGTGAAAGGCAAATACATCACCATCGAAAATATCGAAACGCTGGCCGAACTGGCCGGCAACTCACGTAGCAAAGCGTAGCACCCCCATCCCCTGACCGGATCAATGATTGCTCTGAATTGTCGATCCGGTCTTCATCACCAGTTGTTCAAAGCGATTTCCTTGCGTTACTCTTAACGGGCAGGCTGCAGCGTGACAGCCAACAGGAGGAGCTATGGCGAAGTATCAGAACTTACTGGTAGCTATTGACCCCAATCAGGATGACCAGCCCGCGTTACGACGGGCCGTTTATCTGGTCCAGCGGCTTGGTGGCCGTATCAAGGCATTTTTGCCTATTTACGACTTTTCCTACGAAATGACCACCCTGCTCTCTCCGGATGAAAGAACCGAGATGAGACAAGGGGTTATCGCCCAACGAACCGAATGGATTGCGGAACAGTGTAAATACTATCTTGATGCGGGAATCGCTATTGATATCAAGGTAGTCTGGCATAACAAACCTTATGAAGCCATTATTCAGGAGGTCATTGCCGGCAAACACGACTTATTGCTCAAAATGGCTCATCAGCACGACCGGCTGGAAGCGGTGATTTTCACTCCGACCGACTGGCAGTTGTTGCGTAAATGCCCTTGCCCGGTGTGGATGGTGAAAGATCAGCCGTGGCCGGAAGATAGCCGTGCGCTGGTGGCGGTCAATCTGGCCAGCGAAGACCCGTATCACGATCCGCTCAATATCAAGCTGGTGTCGGAAGCGCTGGATCTGGCCCGGCAGGTCAATCAGACCGAGGTCCATCTGGTGGGCGCCTATCCGGTCACGCCCATCAATATCGCCATCGAATTGCCGGATTTCGACCCCGGCGTTTACAACGGCGCCATTCGTGGTCAGCACCTGCTGGCGATGAAATCACTGCGACAGAAATTCAACCTGGACGAGCGGGTTACCCATGTGGAAAAAGGGCTGCCGGAAGAAGTGATTCCCGACCTGGCAGAACATTTGCAAGCGGGCGTGGTGGTGCTGGGATCGCTGGGGCGGACCGGTTTGTCCGCTGCGTTTATCGGCAACACGGTGGAGCATGTGATTGATCACCTGAAGTGCGATCTGCTGGCTATCAAGCCGGACGATTTCGTCTCTCCGGTGACCTTGCAAGGGGAAGCCGACCACCCGGACGAAAACGCCTGACGGCTGCCGTTCGTCGCACACACCATTAAATGACAACGGGGGCCAGATGGCCCCCGTTGTGTTGCTGCAACCAACCGCCTGGCGGGATTACAGCGCTTTCAGAATCGCCTCGACGCTTTCTTTGGCATCGCCAAACAGCATCTGGGTGTTTTCCTTGAAGAACAGCGGGTTCTGTACACCGGCATAGCCGGTATTCATCGACCGTTTGAACACAATCACGTTTTGCGCTTTCCACACTTCCAGCACCGGCATACCGGCAATCGGGCTATGCGGATCTTCCTGCGCCGCCGGATTGACGGTGTCGTTGGCGCCGATCACCAGCACGGTGTCGGTATCAGCGAAATCATCATTGATTTCATCCATTTCCAACACAATGTCGTAAGGCACTTTGGCTTCCGCCAGCAGCACGTTCATATGCCCCGGCAAACGCCCGGCCACCGGGTGGATACCGAAACGCACGTTGACGCCGCGCGCCCGCAGTTTGGCGGTAATGTCATGCACCGGATACTGTGCCTGCGCCACCGCCATGCCGTACCCCGGTGTAATGATCACCGACGTGGAGTTTTTCAGCAGTTCCGCCACCTCTTCCGCCGTGGTTTCACGATGCTCGCCCACCGCCTCATCACTGCTGGTGGAAGAACCATCGGTACCGAAACCACCGGCAATCACGCTAATGAACGACCGGTTCATCGCCTTGCACATGATGTAAGACAGGATGGCGCCGGAAGACCCGACCAACGCGCCGGTAACGATCAGCAGATCGTTGCTCAACATGAAGCCAGCGGCCGCCGCGGCCCAACCGGAATAGGAGTTCAGCATGGAAACCACCACCGGCATATCCGCGCCGCCGATAGACGCCACCAGATGCCAGCCAAACGCCAGCGCAATCAGCGTCATCAGCAACAGCGCAAACACCTGCATTGCTACGCTGCCGGTTTTAACAAACACCAGCAACAGCAGGAATGACAATACCAGCGCCAGCAGATTCAGCTTATGACGGTTAGGCAACATCAGCGGTTTAGATGAGAACAAACCGCGTAGCTTGCCAAACGCGACGATCGAGCCGGTAAAGGTTACCGAACCGATGAAAATCCCCAGAAACACTTCGGTCAGATGGATATTTTCCATGATCGGGTCGGCAATATCGCCTTCGCCGATAAAGCTGTTAAAACCGACCAGCACCGCCGCCAGACCGACAAAACTGTGCAGAATCGCCACCAGCTCCGGCATCTCGGTCATTTCCACTTTGCGAGCCAGATGCACGCCGATAGCGCCGCCAATCACCATCGCCGCGATAATCCACCCCACGTTGCCGGCGTTCGGCCCAAGAATGGTCGCCAGCAGCGCAATGGTCATCCCGCTGATGCCGAAAATGTTCCCCTGACGGGACGTCTCGTGTTTGGATAAGCCAGCCAGGCTGAAAATAAACAAAATTGCAGCAACGATATACGCTGCCGTCACTAGTCCTCCAGACATCCGTTACCCCTTAATTCTTGCGGAACATTTTCAGCATGCGCTGAGTGACGGTAAACCCGCCGAAAATATTGATGCTGGCGATCAGCACGGCGATGAAAGAGAAAAAGGACACCCATCCACCATGTCCGATCTGCAACAACGCGCCCACCACAATGATGCCGGAAATGGCATTGGTGACCGACATCAACGGCGTATGCAGCGCGTGGCTGACGTTCCAGACCACGTAGTACCCCACCACGCAGGACAGCGCGAATACGGTGAAGTGCGACAGGAACTCTTTCGGCGCCACATTCGCCAGCCAGCCAAACAGCACAATCGCGATAGCGATGAAAATAAATTTCTTCCAGGGCGACGCGGGTTTAGCGTCCTGCTGCGCGACGGCCGCCGCGGCCGGTTTGGCCTGTTGCGGCTGAGCGGAAACCTGAATCGGCGGCGCCGGCCAGGTGATTTCGCCGGCCTTGATGACCGTTACGCCACGGATGACGGTATCCTCGAAATCGATCTCGATCTCGCCGTTCTTCTCTTTGCACAGCAGCTTCAACAGGTTCACCAGATTGGTGCCGTACAGTTGTGAAGACTGGGTCGGCAAACGGCTCGGCAGATCGGTATAACCGATGATTTTCACACCATTTTCCGTCACCGTGACCCGATCCGCGACGGTCAGCTCGCAGTTACCGCCGGTCTGGGCCGCCAGGTCGACAATCACGCTGCCGGGTTTCATGCTCTGCACCATCTCTTTGGTGATCAAGCGCGGAGCCGGTTTGCCGGGGATCAGCGCCGTGGTGACAAGAATATCCACCTCTTGCGCCTGCGCCGCGAACAACGCCATTTCCGCCTTGATAAAGGCTTCAGACATCACCTTGGCGTAGCCGTCGCCGCTGCCGGCTTCTTCTTCGAATTCCAGCTCCAGGAACTCGGCGCCCATGCTTTTAACCTGTTCTTTCACTTCCGGGCGGGTATCAAACGCACGCACAATGGCGCCCAGGCTGCCTGCCGCGCCAATCGCGGCCAGACCCGCCACGCCCGCGCCGATGATCAGCACCTTGGCCGGCGGCACTTTACCCGCCGCCGTGATCTGACCGGTGAAGAAACGGCCGAATTCATGCGCGGCTTCGACAATGGCGCGATAACCGGCAATATTCGCCATTGAACTCAACGCATCCATCGACTGTGCGCGCGAAATACGGGGAACGGAATCCATCGCCAGCACCGTCACCTGGCGGGCCGCCAGCGTTTCCAGCAATGCCGGGTTCTGCGCCGGCCAGATGAAGCTGATGATCGTGCTTCCGGCACGGGTCAATTCCACTTCCTCATCCAGCGGGGCGTTAACCTTGAGCAGGATATCGCTCTGCCAGACAGCCGCCGTATCCAGAATCGTTGCGCCGGCCTGCTCGTAAGCCTCATCCTCAAAACTGGCGAGTTTTCCGGCCCCACGCTCAATGGCGACCTCAAAGCCCAGTTTCAGCAGCTGCTCCACCGTTTTTGGCGTGGCTGCGACACGGGCTTCATTGGCCAACCTCTCTTTTGGTACACCAATACGCATTGTGAATCCCTTTTCGTTGTCACGAAGGTTTTATATGGTTGTGTCAATCACCTAAAAACTAACTTGTCGCCGTTGCCAGCACCCTCAGGCGATAGCGATAAGTCCCTTTATAACCTACTTAAAATGGAATTAATGATCCACCGCTAAAACCATTAGGTTCTAAAAGCAGAATTTTGACAGGTGACGATGGCTATTTATGGTTAAAAATCACAGCTAAAACAGATTTTTCTAACATTATTACCATATTAATGTTTCGAGCCATCTCACAAAAAGCCCCTGTTAACGCTTTGTTAAGCGCACTGATTCTGATAAATATCGTTTATAAAAGGAATTCGGTTATTAATAGTGATTATTTCCATTTTTCTCTTCTTCCATTATCAACTCAGCGGTTTTGCGGGATTTGGCTTAAAATGCAGAGGCATAACGTCAGGTTCCGTGCCATAATCAGCGGCTACCACAGAAGATGGCTTGGTACGTATTCACCGTATGCGTCAGGCGAAAGGATTTTTTATGAAGCTGAAAACTAGCGTTGTTGCATCAACTCTTTTATCAATAGTAGCGTTTTCGGCGCAGGCTGCGCAGGAACTTACGCCAGAGAAAGCAGAATCACTAAAACCCTTTGAGCGTATTACCTTTTTAGGTCGTTACGATGCCATTTACGAAGCAGCGTCCGATGCCTCTAAAAAGGCGGATGAGCGTGGCGCGGCGGCTTTTTATATCCAAAGCACCTCGGAAGTGAACGGTGGGCGCTGGGCCGTTACCGTGGATCTGTACCACAAGGACGCGCCGGAAGCGACCAAAGACACCAACTACCGTGAATTCAGCGGCGTGAAAGAACTGCCGAAAGATGACGCGGTACGTCTGGAACCCTATGACACGGTCACAGTCACCGGTTATTTTGGCAACCAGCCGGAAGTGAATGAAGCCATTGGCAAAGCAGCCAAGCAGAAAAACGCGTATTCCTTCTATATCGTGCGTCAGGTCGATATCAACTCCAGCGGCGCAACCCAGTCCATCACCGCTTTCGTCTACAAAAAAGATGCGCCGAAACGTCAGGTGCAAAGCCCGGACGCCATCCCGGCAAACTCGGAAGCCGGCAAAGCAGCGATTGCCGCTGGCGGCGCAGCGGCTTCCAAAGTGGAAATCCCTGGCGTAGCTACCTCTTCTAGCCTGAGTAATAAAGTGGGTAACTTTTTCCAGACCCAGTCTTCCTCTGTCGGATCACGTTACAGCGTCACCATGCCCGATGGCACAAAAATTCAGGAGCTGAATAACGCGACGGCGGCACAGATGGCACCGTTTGACTCCATTAGCTTCCGTGATAGCTTCAGTAGCCCCACGGATATTTCTGAAGAGGTAGCGAAGCGAGCGGCGAAAAAAGGCGCCAAGTTCTACCACATCACCAAAGAGTGGCAGGAAAACGGCGACCACTACACCATCAGCGCCGACTTGTATAAATAATCGTTTTGTACAAATAACCATGGTTCGATGCATAAAAAAACCGCCTGTTGGCGGTTTTTTTACATCTGCGGGTAAATCAGTTGCTGGTATCCAGTTCCGGGAAGCTTTTGACCAGTTCATCGATCGCTTTCATCTGCTGCAGGAACGGTTCCAGTTTAGCCAGCGGCAAAGCGGAAGGGCCGTCGCACATGGCGCTGTTCGGTTCCGGGTGTGCTTCAATAAACAGCCCTGCAATTCCGACCGCCATACCGGCACGCGCCAGTTCGGCCACCTGAGCACGACGTCCGCCGGACGCGGCGCCGAACGGATCGCGGCATTGCAACGCGTGGGTAACATCAAAAATCACCGGCGCGCCGTGGGAAACCTGCTTCATGACATTAAAGCCCAGCATGTCCACCACCAGGTTGTCGTAGCCAAAGTTACTGCCGCGATCGCACAGAATCACCTGCTCGTTGCCGCCCTCGCGGAATTTATCCACGATATTGCCGACCTGCCCCGGACTGATGAACTGCGGTTTCTTGATGTTGATGACCGCGTCGGTTTTCGCCATCGCTTCCACCAGGTCAGTCTGGCGGGCGAGGAACGCCGGCAGCTGAATGACATCCACCACTTCGGATACCGGTTGCGCCTGCTGCGGCTCATGCACATCGGTAATGATTTTCACGCCAAAAGTTTGCTTCAGTTCCTGGAAAATCTTCATCCCTGCTTCCAGACCCGGACCACGGTAAGAGTGGATGGAAGAGCGGTTCGCCTTATCAAAAGACGCTTTGAAAACATAGGGGATACCCAGTTTCTGCGTTACCGTGACATAGTGCTCGCAAATCCGCATCGCCAGATCGCGGGATTCGAGCACATTCATGCCGCCAAACAGAACAAACGGCAGAGAGTTGGCAACCGGGATATCTCCGATGTTAACCACTTTATTGTTCATAAACTTACCTTATTGTCGGATAAATCAGATGATCGGGGTTCAGGCGTTTTACCGAACTAGTGCAGCACAATCTGCTTCTGCTCGATAGAGTGAATCTGCACCTTAATCATTTCGCTAACCGGATCTTCCGGGCATTGTTCCACGAAATAGCTCAGGTCTGACAAGGCGATATGATCGCATTCCAGTTGGGCGTAAATCAGGCCACGGTCACGGATTTCATACGGATCTTCCGGGTCGAACTGCAGCACGGCTTCACTGGCGCGCAGCGCCAGCTCCATCTGTTTCTCTTCCATCAGCGCGACCTTGAGCGTATCCAGCAGCTTGCGGACAATCATCACGTTTTCCGCTTCATCCAGATCGCTGTCCATCAGCCTGGCGGAAAGACCAATGTTGCCTTTTAGCCACACTTCCAGCACGTGTTCGCTCAGCGTGTCGCCGTTTAGCGGATTAATCAGCCACATTTCATCGTCGAGCCAGTCGGCGCGTAAAATCAGCTGGGTCGGGAAAATTACCGGCATCAGCGGCAACCCCAGCTGATTAGCGATATGCAGGAAGATAATTCCCAACGATACCGGCATCCCCTGTCGGGTAGCCAGCACGTTGTCCAGCCACAGTACGTCGGACAAATGGTAAACGCCACTGGCGCCGCCAAAGCCCCAGGAATGGAAGAAGAGCTCAATGAGCTGTTCCAGCTGTTGATCCTGATCCAGATCGGCGGAGATGACCGCCCGCGCTTCTTCAACGAGTTGCTGCAGATTTTGTCTCACTTCCTGCGCGGAAAAATCGCGGCGTATTGACTGGGAAACCAGAATCACGCCTTCACTTAAGGGGGACTGGTTAAATTCAAAATCAGCAATAGAACTCATAGTTATTCCATCAAGCAAAGATAACGTCAGCTGCACGCCTGAAAAAGCAAATTATTCATCAGCCCATGCACGCCTTGCGGGCGCGGAAGCCAGCGGATCAGATAATAATGCCAAACCTGGCGCTCGTCAGCAGGTCTGTCCAGAACGTCGAGCGATAATCATGGCTAATCATTACCAATGTGATCCGGCTCAAGCCCCGGCAACGCAGGTTGAGGCCGCATTCAACGCCCGTAGATTGCCCCGGCGGGCCATTGCCCCAGCGTCACTCGCTCATTATCGCCATAATCGCGGTAGGTTTTCACTTGCACAAAACCATACTGCGTCAGTAATGACCGTACCGCATCGCCCTGCTGCCAGCCGTGTTCCAGCAGTAGCCAGCCGCTATCCAGCAAAAATCCCCCCGCTTGCCGGATAATTTGCCGCAAATCAGCCAGCCCAGCCTCTCTCGCCACCAGCGCGCTGGCGGGTTCGAAACGCACATCGCCTCGCGACAGGTGCGGGTCATGCTCGTCAATGTAGGGAGGATTGCTGACAATCAGAGAGAAACGCTGCCCATTCAGCGGCGAAAACCAGTCTCCCGGCAAAAACCGGGCATTGGCGATTCCCAACTGACTGGCGTTATGATTGGCCAGCGCCACCGCGTCGGGCTGACGATCAATCCCCACCACCTGACAATCCGGCCGCTCATGCGCAATCGCCAATGCAATCGCTCCGGTGCCGGTGCCCAAATCCAGCACCGATGAGGCACCGGCGGGCAAATGCGCCAGCGCGTGTTCAACCAAACATTCGGTATCCGGACGCGGGATCAGCGTCGCCGGCGATACGGCCAGCGATAGCGACCAGAACTCCCGATGCCCGACCAGATAGGCAATCGGCTCGCCGGTGGCGCGGCGCGCCAGCAAGGCTGCAAGCGCCGAGCCCTCGCCATCGGTCAACTCGGTTTCACCAAACGCCAACAGAAACGTGCGACCTTTTCCGGTCACATGTTCCAACAGAATCTCGGCGTCTCGCTTCGGGCTGTCGCTGGCCTGCAGTCGGGCTGCCGCCTGTTTCAGCCAGTCCTGATAATTCATTGATCCTGCTCGGCCAGCGCCGCCAGTTGATCCGCCTGATATTCCTGCACGATAGGCTGAATCAGCATATCCAGTTTGCCTTCCATCGCCTCGTCCAGCCGATAGAGCGTCAGGTTGATACGATGATCGGTCACCCTTCCCTGCGGAAAGTTGTAGGTGCGGATACGGTCGGAGCGGTCGCCGCTGCCCAACAGGTTACGCCGGGTCGAGGCTTCTTCCTGCTGGCGCTTTTGCATTTCCGCGGCGCGAATGCGGGCAGCCAGCACCGACAATGCTTTGGCTTTGTTCTTGTGCTGTGAACGCTCATCCTGACACTCGACCACAATGCCGGTCGGCAGGTGGGTGATACGGATAGCGGAATCGGTGGTGTTGACGTGTTGCCCGCCGGCGCCGGAGGAGCGGAAGGTATCGATTCTCAGATCGGCAGGGTTGATATCCGGCAGTTCCGCTTCCGGTACTTCCGGCATCACCGCGACGGTACAGGCGGAGGTATGGATACGCCCCTGCGACTCAGTGGCCGGTACCCGCTGCACCCGGTGGCCGCCGGATTCGAATTTCAACTGGCCGTAGGCGCCGTCGCCCGCTACCTTGGCGATCATCTCTTTGTAGCCGCCGTGTTCGCCGTCGCTGGCGCTCATGACTTCAACCTTCCAGCGGCGGGATTCGGCATAACGGCTGTACATACGGAACAGATCGCCGGCAAACAGCGCGGCTTCGTCACCGCCGGTGCCGGCGCGAATTTCAAGGAAACAACCGCGTTCGTCATCCGGATCCTTCGGTAGCAACAACACCTGTAATTGCTGTTCCAGTTCTTCGCTGGCCGCTTTAGCCGTTTTCAGTTCGTCCTGCGCCAAATCGCGCATTTCGGGGTCATCCAGCATCAGTTCGGCCGTGGCGAGATCGTCCTGCGTCTGCTGCCAGCGCTGAAAGCAACGGGTAATGTCGGTAAGTTGCGCGTACTCGCGGGACAACGCCCGGAAACGGTCCATATCGGCAATCACGCTGGGTTCTCCCAGCAGCGCCTGCACTTCTTCATGGCGCTCTTGTAACGCTTCCAGTTTGGCAACAATAGAAGGCTTCATGCGGGCAGTTCAATCCTGTGTTGAATCATTATGGGGGAAGAAGAATGCTAGTTCAGACCGAGGCTGTCACGCAAAATCTGCAAACGCTCCAGATCGCCGTCGCGGGCGGCCTGTTGCAATGACCGGGTGGGAGCATGAATCAGGCGATTGGTCAGCCGGTGCGCCAGTTCCTGCACGATGGCATCCACATCGCCGCCGTTCTGTATCGCCGCCAGCGCTTTGGCGGTCATATCATCACGCAGGCGATCGGCCTGAGAACGATAGTCGCGGATGGTGTCCACCGCCGCCTGCGCACGCAGCCAGGCCATGAACTCCGAACACTCCTGCTGCACGATGGACTCAGCCTGAATGGCCGCCGCCTTACGCTGCGCCAGATTGTGCTGAATGATCGCCTGCAGATCATCGACGCTATACAGATAAATGTTCGGCAATCGCCCGACTTCAGGCTCGATGTCGCGCGGTACGGCGATGTCCACCATCAGCATCGGCTGATTACGGCGGGTTTTCATCGTACGCTCCATCATCCCTTTACCGATGATGGGCAACGTACTGGCGGTAGAACTGATGACGATGTCCGCCTGCGGCAAATAAGCACCCAGTTCCGCCAGCGTAATCACATCGGCGCCCACTTCTTCGGCCAGCAACTGAGCACGCTCGCGCGTCCGGTTGGCAATCACCATCCGCTTCACGCGATGCTCGCGCAAATGACGGGACACCAGTTCGATGGTTTCGCCTGCGCCCACCAGCAGGACATTGACGTCGGCCAAAGATTCGAAGATCTGCCGCGCCAGCGTACAGGCGGCAAACGCCACCGACACCGCGCTGGCGCCGATATCGGTTTCGGTGCGTACCCGTTTGGCGACGGTAAACGACTTCTGGAACATGCGCTCCAGTTCGCCTGACAATGAACGTTCGCGCTGAGAATCGGCGAAGGCTTTCTTGACCTGCCCCAGAATCTGCGGTTCGCCCAGCACCAGCGAATCCAGTCCGCTGGCGACGCGCATCAGATGGCTGACGGCAGCATTGCCTTCGTGCCAGTAGAGATTTTTACGGATTTCATCAGGACTGAGCCGGTGATAATCACACAACCAGGCGATCAACTGTTCGCGCCGGTTTTCCTGCTCTTCCACGCTGAGATAAAGTTCGGTGCGATTGCAGGTGGAAAGCAACACCCCGCCCTGAACCAGCGGTTGCTGTAACAGACTGTGCAGCGCCTGCCCCTGTCTGTCCGGAGAGAACGCTACACGTTCCCGCAGAGAGACTGGTGCTGTTTTATGATTGATGCCAAGCGCAAGCAGGGTCATGGTCTACAGAGTAATCCCGATGTTAGTATGGGTTTCATCTGAGTGGCATTCTACTTGAAGCCTGCGGGCAAGAAAAGTGACCCTGGGCGACTACATTCACGTTGTTCCACCGCGCCGGGCAGCATCACAGGCATTGACGCTGCCAGTCAACCCCGCTAGCGTGACGCCTTGTTGTGAACCCATGATGCTTGTAACAGGACCTTTTCGACATGCCCAATAATCCCGTTCGCGCCTTACGGTTACTGCCTTTGGCGAGTGTGTTACTGACAGCCTGTACCCTGACGCAGCCCACCTTGCCGGGTAAAAAACCGACCTCTCCCGAGTGGCGCGAACATGAGCAAAAAGTACAAAATCTGACCCAGTATCAGACCCGCGGCTCCTTCGCCTATATTTCCGATAGGAAAAAGCTGTACGCCCGTTTCTTCTGGCAACAGCCTTCTCCACAGCGTTACCGTCTGTTGCTCAGCAATCCGCTAGGGGGCACAGAACTGGAGCTACAAGTCAGCCCGGACCTGGTGCAGATTACCGACAATCAAGGTAAGCGCTACATGGGTAAAGACGCGCAGCACATGGTTCAGCAGCTCACCGGCATGGCGATTCCGCTCGATAATTTGCGCCAGTGGATGCTCGGTCTGCCGGGCGACGCGCAGGATTTCGCTCTGGATGAACGCGCTCTGCTGCGCAGCGTGAACTATCAGCAGGGCGACCAGCACTGGAACGTGTCCTACCTGTCCTATACTGACGGTCCACTGCCGTTGCCGCAGAATCTGGAACTGACCCAGGGCGAGCAACGCATCAAACTGAAAATGGACAACTGGACGACGCAATAGCTCATGGCGACCGCATGCAACCGCTGGCCTTCCCCGGCCAAACTGAATCTGTTTTTATACATCACTGGTCGTCGCCCGGACGGTTACCATAATCTGCAGACGCTGTTTCAGTTTCTGGATTACGGCGACACCCTGGCCATTACGCCACGGCAGGATCAGCAAATCGTCTTACTGACACCGCTGCCCGGCGTTCCCGATGAACAGAATCTGGCCGTTCGCGCCGCCCGCCAGTTGCAGGACCATTGTCGACAGGCCGGATTGCCGTTTGCCGGCGCCGATATCGCCGTCGACAAACGTCTGCCGATGGGCGGCGGCCTGGGCGGTGGTTCGTCTAACGCCGCCACGGTACTGGTGGCGCTGAATCAGCTGTGGGGCAGCCGGATACCGGTCGACACATTGGCCGCACTGGGCCTGAAGCTGGGGGCGGATGTGCCGGTATTCGTGCATGGGCACGCCGCGTTCGCCGAAGGCGTGGGAGAACGGTTAACACCCGCGTCGCCGCCGGAAAAATGGTATCTGGTGGTGCACCCCGGCGTCAGCATTCCCACCCCGCTCATCTTTGCCGATCCGGATTTGACGCGAGATACGCCGGTACGCCCGCTGTCACAATTACTGACACAAACTTTCAGCAACGATTGTGAAGCTGTCGCAAGAAAACGTTTTCGTGAGGTTGAAGAGCGACTTTTATGGCTGTTAGAATACGCACCGTCGCGCCTGACCGGCACCGGCGCTTGCGTGTTTGCCGAATTCGACACCGAGTCCGCCGCTCGTCAGGTGCTAAACCGGGCCCCGGAAGGATTGCATGGTTTTGTTGCGCGTGGTGTTAACGTTTCCCCGCTGCAGCGGCGGCTTTCCGGGCAATTCAAGGATTGCTAAAACACCACCGCCGACCGTGATGTTCTAGCGATCTTTTCCATACACCCGTATGTATATCCTGCTTGCGGTACGACACACGGCCTTCCGCAGGCGGAATATTTCTCTGGACGCAAGCTTGAGGTTCTTCTCGTGCCTGATATGAAGCTTTTTGCTGGTAACGCCACACCGGAACTAGCACAACGTATTGCCAACCGTTTGTACACCAGTCTGGGCGACGCTGCTGTTGGTCGTTTTAGCGACGGCGAAGTCAGCGTACAAATCAACGAAAATGTACGCGGTGGTGATATTTTCATCATCCAGTCGACCTGTGCTCCCACCAATGACAATCTGATGGAGCTGGTCGTAATGGTTGATGCCCTGCGCCGCGCTTCCGCAGGACGTATTACCGCTGTCATCCCCTACTTCGGCTATGCACGTCAGGATCGCCGTGTACGCTCCGCCCGCGTGCCGATTACCGCCAAAGTCGTGGCTGACTTTCTTTCCAGCGTCGGCGTTGACCGTGTCCTGACGGTGGATCTCCACGCCGAGCAGATTCAGGGGTTCTTCGACGTACCGGTAGACAACGTGTTCGGCAGCCCGATTCTGCTGGAAGACATGTTGCAACAGAATCTGGACAACCCGATCGTGGTTTCTCCGGATATCGGCGGCGTGGTTCGCGCTCGCGCTATCGCCAAACTGCTGAACGACACCGATATGGCGATCATCGACAAGCGCCGTCCGCGCGCCAACGTCTCTCAGGTGATGCACATCATCGGTGACGTCGCCGGCCGCGATTGCGTGCTGGTCGACGACATGATCGACACCGGCGGTACCCTGTGCAAAGCGGCGGAAGCCCTGAAAGAGCGTGGCGCTAAACGCGTCTTCGCCTACGCCACCCACCCGATCTTCTCTGGCAACGCTTACGAGAACATCAAGAACTCTGTTATTGATGAAGTGATTGTCTGCGATACCATTCCGCTGTCGGAAAATATCAAGTCGCTGCCGAACGTACGCACGCTGACTTTATCAGGTATGCTGGCAGAAGCCATCCGCCGTATCAGCAACGAAGAATCTATTTCTGCGATGTTCGAGCACTAATCGATATTTCGGCTGCAATGACTACGCCACCGGATAATGATTATCCGGTGGCGTTTTTATTAGAGATGAAGAACATTTCCGTATTTTTACTGAAATACTCAATCGTTCAACAGGATCCTTAATATACCCGTCATACTTCAAGTTGCAGGTGTGTTGGCTACGTTACTCGGCCCCTCCTTGGGCCTCGCCCTTTCAGGGCCGCAGCAAGCTGCGTTCAAATCTGCTCCCGGCAGATTTGTCGTTCACCCGAATAACTTGTCTGAATAAGCTCATCGAGATTCACTCACTTGCCGCCTTCCTGCAACTCGAATTATTTGGGGTATAGACCGGAATGATCGGTTATAGAGCGACTTTGCGCTGAGTCCTGGCTTGTAACGCTTTAACCACAGCCTCCCCAAGCGCCGTTGCAGAAGCTGGGTTTTGTCCGGTAATTAAACGCCCATCAACAACAACGTTGTTCTCAAATATTGGTGCTTCTTCAAACTTTGCCCCGCCTTTCTTCAAAGCACCTTCCAGTTCAAATGGCACGATCTTGTCATACTGCCGGGAAACCTCTTCCGCTGCTGTAAATCCTGTGAGGCGACGACCTTTGATTAAGCTTTCACCGTTGCTGAGTTTCACATTTATGAGCCCTGCCGGGCCATGGCAAACGGCACTAATAACATCCTTGTTTTCGTACATAGTTCGCACAATATTATTGAGTTCAGTATTATTTACAAAATCCCACATCGGACCATGACCACCGACGAGCAGAATCGCAGAATATTTTGATGGGTCAACATCCGATAATTTAATCGTTTGACCAAGCTTGTTTCGGTGTTGGGGGTTGGTCCAAAAATCCAGGCTAGCCTGATCTTTCAAGTCGAAACCATCGAAAGGAGCCAAGCCACCTTTGGGACTTGCAATGTCAAAGTCAAAACCCGCTTTATCAAAGACCTTTACTGGATGAGTCAATTCTGGAAACCAAAATCCCCCAACGAGATTTTCTGTTTTCTTATCCAGACTGGAGACGACAATTAATATCTTTTCCTGTTGTTGAGTTTCCTGGGCAGCCCCCGCAATAACAGATGCCGAGAATACGGTAATGGCGATGATGAGACGCACAAAATACGTTGCAAGTGACATATGATTTCCTTCGGATTGTTGGTGTGTCCTCACTGTATCTGAGTTCAAAACCCAGAGGTAGACGGCTAAAACGGAACAGATTGTTTAAAAAAACATGCCAATAGCCTTGTATTAAGGTGAATTATTACCACAGAATATAAATACGCGAACGAGATGAAAATAATACGAGAGGATTCGAGATGAGCCAAAACAATGATTTTGATGGGTTGCCGGAATTTCTGGCTATCTCGAAAAGGCTTAGTATTCGGAAAGCGGCTATCGATCTTGGCAAAACACCAGGTTCAGTCAGTCAAGCGTTGCAGAAATTGGAGAATCGCCTTGGCATGCTCCTTTTTCATAGGACAACGCGTAAAATGGCATTGACAGAGGCCGGAAAGAACCTGCTCTTGAAGATAGAGCCCGCTGCGCGTGCAATTTCAGTAAGTCTCGAAGACGCGGTTCAGTCGTCAAAGGCTCCGGCTGGGACATTGAGGTTAATCGTAGAGCGTCTGGCCTTACCGCATGTTATTGAACCTTTATTACCCGCATTCCGCCAGGAATGGCCAAATGTAAACCTGGATATTACTGTCAGTAATCGCCACAACAATTTTATTTCTGAGGGTTATGATGCGGGTATCTTGATCGGTTCATACATTGAGCAGGATATGATTGCGATACGACTTTCCAGGCCTTTTCAATGGGCGGTTTTTGGGGCTCCAGCCTATTTCAAACTACATGGGAAACCTAAAGTCACCAATGATCTTGTTCATCATGAATGTATTCGGTTTCGTCGCCCGGAAAAAGGCGATATTTATCGTTGGGAATTTATTGAGAACAATGAAACAGTACGTATTGACCCGACAGGAGCCATTACGGTCAATGATGGTGAACTTATGCGTAACCTTGCTGTTAAAGGGGTCGGCCTCATCTACTCGTCTACATTCCACACTTCGCGCGAACTGGCAACGGGAAGCCTGGAGCCCGCACTGCTTGACTGTTCCCCAGGAAATGATGGTCTTTTTCTCTATTTTTCGAAAGCAGGCAGAAATCAACCCAAGTTGCGCGCGTTTATTGAGACATGTTCCCGTATAATGAATGTTTAAAATTTATAATATATTTTATGTTTAAAATAATTCAAATTGCAGGACAAGGCTCATTTTAGCCTTGTAATACGGTCCCAAAGCAGCGAAACACAGGGGGACCGAGTAGCAAAGCCAGAGCACCTGCAACTTGAAGTATTATGGGTATAAACATGTCGACGGATAAAGCGACACTGCCGCCATCCGGTTTCCACCAGTTGGCGCTTATTGGATATAGCCGTTACTTGTTAATCAGGGATGCCGTTCGCGACGACAGCGTTTATCAAAGTGCTTCAGCCACCAATAACGATCCGTCACATTTTCCCGTCCACTAATACGCGCGCCCGCCAGCCACAAAATAGCGCCGGCAAAAATAGCCAGTAACTCCACGTAATAGAGCGAACCCGGCAAATTCAATTCAGGCAGCTGATTAGCTATCGAATAAGCTATTCCGGCAATCATAAGCAACATACCTAATCCCATAAATACGTTGCCCATCATCACAGCATTTCTACGTTTCATATTTCACCTCCAGAAATATCCAGTGGAAATAACCAAAATATTGCTGCGTGTCTTTCTGATTTATTCACAGTATAAGCAGCACTTCACTATGGGGTTGCGTGAAGGATCACATGTTGGTGATCAAGTGCCCCTGCGTTACACTAACGGTTTTACCAATTATCCTGATACGTCGTGACCTTAGGCTCCCCTAAAAACGTATCATGTGAGTCGTATCAAATTATGAGTGGTATCAAACTGTGAGTGGTATCAAATTGATTGTAGGTCTGGCGAACCCTGGTGCCGAATACGCCACCACCCGCCATAACGCCGGCGCCTGGTACATTGACCGCCTGGCGGAAGCCTACCGACAGCCGCTGAAAGAAGAGAGTAAATTTTTCGGCTATACCGCACGTCTGTCTATGGCGGGTAACGATGTACGCCTGCTGGTGCCCACAACGTTCATGAACCTGAGCGGCAAAGCCGTAGCGGCGATGGCAACCTTCTATCGCATCCAGCCCGATGAAATTCTGGTGGCGCACGATGAACTGGACCTGCCGCCCGGCGTCGCCAAACTGAAGCTCGGTGGCGGTCACGGCGGCCACAATGGGTTGAAGGATATCGTCAGCAAACTCGGCAACAACCCCAATTTTCACCGTTTACGCATCGGCATCGGCCATCCGGGTGATAAAAACAAGGTGGTGGGATTTGTGCTAGGCAAACCGCCCGCCAGCGAACAGACGCTGATCGATCAAGCGATTGACGAATCATTGCGCTGCACCGATATCCTGATGAAGGAAGACATGATCAAAGCCATGAACCGCCTGCACGCGTTCAAAGCGTCATGATGGGCGATCGGGCGAATCGAGTTCATGCCACATTATGTGTATAATTGGCATTAAGACTGACTTTTTCCATTATGACAGGCTTTTTCCAAACAAAGCCTGATGATTAGTGATTTTTAAGGTGACATAAACATGGGATTCAAATGCGGTATCGTTGGGCTGCCTAACGTGGGTAAATCCACTCTGTTCAACGCGCTGACCAAAGCCGGTATCGAAGCGGCCAACTTTCCGTTTTGTACTATCGAACCCAACACCGGCGTAGTGCCGATGCCGGACCTGCGCCTCGACCAGTTGGCCGAGATTGTCAAACCGCAGCGTACCGTCCCCACCACCATGGAGTTTGTGGATATCGCCGGTCTGGTGAAAGGCGCCTCCAAAGGCGAAGGTCTGGGCAACCAGTTCCTGACCAACATCCGTGAAACCGAAGCCATCGGCCACGTGGTACGTTGCTTTGAAAATGAAAATATCATCCACGTTGCCGGTAAAGTGAACCCTGCCGATGATATTGATACCATCAACACTGAGCTGGCGTTGTCGGATCTGGACACCTGTGAACGCGCGCTGCATCGCGTACAGAAGAAAGCCAAAGGCGGCGATAAAGACGCGAAAGTTGAACAAGCCGCGCTGGAAAAATGCCTGCCGCAGTTGGAAAACGCCGGTATGCTGCGCGCGCTGGATCTAAGCGCGGAAGAGAAAGCGGCGATCCGCTATCTGAGCTTCCTGACCCTTAAACCAACAATGTACATTGCCAACGTTAATGAAGACGGCTTCGAGAACAACCCTTATCTGGATCAGGTTCGCGAAATCGCAGCGAGAGAAGGTTCCGTGGTAGTGCCGGTATGTGCCGCGGTTGAATCCGACATTGCTGAACTTGATGATGAAGAGCGCGATGAATTCATGGCGGAGCTGGGTCTGGAAGAGCCAGGCTTAAACCGCGTAATCCGCGCGGGTTATGAATTGCTGAACCTGCAAACCTACTTCACCGCTGGCGTAAAAGAAGTTCGCGCCTGGACCATCCCGGTTGGCGCCACTGCCCCACAGGCGGCCGGTAAAATTCACACCGACTTCGAAAAAGGGTTTATTCGCGCCCAGACTATCGCCTTTGATGATTTCATCACTTACAAAGGTGAACAAGGCGCCAAAGAAGCCGGTAAAATGCGTTCAGAAGGGAAAGAATATATCGTTAAAGATGGCGATATTATGAACTTCTTGTTTAACGTCTAAATTTTCTTCTGTTGTCTTCATGAGGCTTCACTGATTCTCATGAAGGCCGACAAACCCATAAAATCCACGCAGTTGCGTGGATTTTTCTTTTCGTAATGTCTCATGTAATGGACTGACCCCCTCCCCGGTAGACGATCCTGGACTGGCCCTGGACTGACCCCACAACCGCAAACAGCCCCATGAATCCCTGAATAATCTGACGCCAGCAGAATACCGGCATGATGGCTGAAAAACCGGATATATCAAAAAGTACGTGGAACTAAAACGGGTGTGCTTACAGTATGCGCTGACGTACCGTCACAGTACGTATTGAGTGTCTGTGTTTTCCCTAGGTAACTCTACGGGCTGGTTGCGTTTGAATGTGTAGCGGTACATATTCAGATAAACGGCCCCCGGCGACACAGTCATCTCGAAGACATTAGTCCAAAATGGATAAACAGGTGTTGTGGTAGCTAGCCTTAGAGGAAGACACAAATCAAAGTGAGTACATGAATGAGTATAAAAATAAATAAACTATTTATCAAAATTTTAAACTTAAAATCACAGTTCAACGTCTAATTTTCTTCTGTTGTCTTCATGAGGATTCACTGAATCTCATGAAGGCCGACAAACCCATAAAATCCACGCAGTTGCGTGGATTTTTCTTTTTATGCTGTCTTACCAGGTCTTGTGGAGGCGCGTTGAAAAACGCGTATAAACAGTTTCCATCTTTATGGTAGTCGGGTACAACAGCATTATAAGAAATGTATAAGAAACCATGATGCTCGCAGATATTCAGTTATGAGCATAATTTTTTTCGTAAAAAATGAGAGTTACCTTTGTTTGCATCAGGTGTTTGCATCAGGGCGCCACCATCGGTAACTCTCACGCTTTCAGGCTGATATGTCAGAGCTGGTCGGGATAATGCAAATGATTATTTACCGACAAAGGTGGTCACACTTAACGGATTCAGCCATACCGTCGCCTTGCCGCTGTCATCGACCTGATATGAGCCGCCATATTCAACATTCAGCACTTCTGATGTGCTGTATTTTTCAAATTTACCGACGTTAGCGTTACTGATATTCAGCGACAACATTTGGTCTGAGTCATTCGTGTTTACAGCAACAATAACCATTTTTCCATCCGAGTTCTTGTAGGCTGTAAGGTGAACATTTGACTGGGGATTTTCCGTAGCCTGAATACGAAGGGCACCAGGGCGAACAAACCGGGCATATTGCGACATCACGTAACCACGCTTACTGACTTTACCGTCTTCAGTCAGTAATCCATACGAGCGACGGATATACCACCAGACATAGGCGCTATAATTTGACACCATGCTGGCATTCAGTTCAGTACCCACGTCAAGGGCTGAGGTCCAGTTATTGGCCGATTGTTTGGAATCAACATAGTGTTCGGTCATCCACAGTTGCTTACCTGCATTCTGTGCTAACGGATACGGTTTAGGCGTCGTTCCATACAGGTGCCCACCGATGATTGACACATATTTTGATGCGTCACTATCTTTCAATACCGGATCAGTTAATGCAGGGTTAAAACCTAACGATTCCGCGACAATGACTTTGAGTGAACCAAATTTAGATCCTTGCGATTTGAGATAGTTTTTGAATTCATCACCACTCCACTCGCAGGATTCATAATCAGGCTTCCAGTCGGGCTCGTTTTGTATAGAAATAGCATAAATGGGGGCACTGTTAGTCTGCATGTATTTGGAAAAATCCAGCAGGTGCGAGGTATAGGCAGAGTAATGTGCCGGAAGCAAACGCCCACCGTTTATCAAACTGTTGTTGCTTTTCATATACGCGGGTGGCGTCCAGGGGGTAGCCATTAATTTAGCCCCCAGCGAGACGGCCTTACGCGCACTCGGAACTTGTATATTCCATTTATTGTAGTCGGGATCAATTCTTATTCGCATAATTGATAGCCCTATCTGGCCAGCATCATTACCGAATGCAGTATTAATTTGCTCTGTTGTCAGATCATTTATCCACCCAGCACCATTCATCCCGCCAAAACCTTGAATTGTCTGGTAATTAACTTTTGCGTCAATCTTCACTGTATCAGCATAGGCAGAAAACGCTCCTGCCGTGACTGAAACCACAATAGCCGCACTCAAACAATGGCGAACCCAGCAAGTTACATTTCCATTCATAGCATCCATCCTTAATAACATGAATATTGGGAAACAATTATAAAAACTAACTTTATTATTCCTGAAAAGCTATAAATACAACAAACAAAAGCCACCTATATTTAATTTTGATGGCATCTTATTTATATTCCATTTTTATATTTAGTTCTAGCGCTAAAATCTGCATCCCCGTCTTCTATATTGGGTAAATAGTATCAGCAGATTAATCAGATGCGGGCTAATAATGACGTTATCTTATTTTCCTGTCTTTTTCCTAAAGTATAAAACGAGAAAACCAGAGCAGGTTCTGACCGCAGGAGCGGCCAGAAAACCCTATATCACCAGTTAGTCAAGGCCCATCAGAGCACAGCATGATTGCTTTTTCTCACCTTACTTCAGCAACCTGACCTTCACCGCCTTCCCTTTAATTTTCCCCTGCTGCAACTGCTTCCACGCGTGGCGCGCCACCGACTGCTTCACCGCCACATAGGCGTGCATCGGATGAATCGTAATCTTACCGATATCAGCGCCATCCAGCCCCATGTCGCCGGTTAATGCGCCCAAAATATCGCCGGGACGCATTTTGGCTTTCTTGCCGCCGTCGATGCACAGCGTCGCCATCGTCGCTTCCAGCGGGGTGATGCGTAATCCGGTCGGCAGCGGATGCCAGCTGAGTTTCATATTCAGCATCTCTTCCAGCGCATTGGCACGCTGGGCCTCTTCCGGCGCGCAGAGACTGATGGCCAGCCCGCTTTCACCGGCGCGGGCGGTACGGCCGATGCGGTGAATATGCACCTCGGGATCCCACGACAACTCGTAGTTAATCACCATCTCCAGCGCTTTGATATCCAGCCCACGCGCGGCAACGTCGGTTGCCACCAGCACGCGGCTGCTACCGTTAGCGAAGCGTACCAGCGTCTGGTCGCGGTCACGCTGTTCCATGTCGCCGTGCAGCGCCAGCACGCTCTGGTTACTGTCGGTCAGGGCATCGTATACCGCCTGACAATCTTTTTTGGTATTGCAGAACACCACGCAGGAAGCCGGTTGTTCGCGGCTGAGCAGTTTTTGCAGCAGATCGATTTTACCGCTGCGGGAAACTTCATAGAACTGCTGTTCAATCGCCGGCAGTTCATCCACCGTGTCGATTGCGATGGTCAGCGGATCGCGCTGAATACGGTGGCTAATGGCGGCAATGGCATCCGGCCAGGTGGCGGAAAACAGCAGCGTTTGACGCTGAGCGGGCACGTGGGCGATAACCTCATCGATGGCGTCGGCAAAACCCATATCGAGCATCCGGTCAGCTTCATCCAGCACCAGCGTCTGCAGGGCATCAAGGCTTACCGTCTCCTTTTTCAGGTGATCCAGCAGTCGGCCCGGCGTGGCGACAATGATGTGAGGAGCATGGATCAGCGAGTCGCGCTGGAGACTGAACGGCACACCGCCGCACAGCGTCAGCACCTTGATGTTCGGCAGGTAGCGCGCCAGCCGGCGCAGTTCATTGGCGACCTGATCGGCGAGTTCGCGTGTCGGGCACAGCACCAGCGACTGGGTGTTGAACTGCCCGGCATCCAACTGCTGCAACAGGCCCAGCCCGAAAGCCGCGGTTTTGCCGCTGCCGGTTTTCGCCTGCGCGCGGACATCTTTACCTGCGAGGATCGCTGGTAACGCCGCGGCCTGAATCGGGGTCATGGTCAGGTAGCCCAGCTCGTTAAGGGTGGTGAGTTGTTCCGCAGGAAGCGCGTTAAGTTCAGCAAATGAGGTCACGGTGAGAATTCCAGATGAAATAAGCCGGCAATGATACCATCCCTTTCCTGCCGCGCCGTGAGGAGTTTTCACCTCGCCGCCATCGGGTTCGGCTAATATCGCAAGGCAGGGTTAGCTCAGGTCACTTTTTTCGAAGAGAGACTTTCGAAAAGAAATGTTCGACAAGAAATATTCGAAGAGAAATGAGCGGCGAATAAAAACGAATGCCGAGACGTTAACTCATCATTCACACCGCGCATTCATTAACCCTGGAGTAAATACGATGAACCCTGTCTCCCGCTTCCAACCTTCCATTGCCCGTCGTCTGGCTATCCCGGTACTGCTGTTTTCTTTGCACGTCCCGCAGGTGTTTGCTGCCGGCGACGACGACACCAACCGTAAAACGCCCGACTGCCCGGCCGGCCAGATTTATAACAGCGCCACGAAACAGTGTGTGCCGGAGAAAACCAGCCGTCTTAGCGATCAGGATAAAACGAACTATGCTTATCATCTGGCTAAAAAAGGTGAGTATCAGGCGGCGCTGAACCTGCTGGATACCCTGAAAAACGGCAATACCGCCGAAGCCTGGAACTACCGGGGGTACGCCACGCGAAAACTCGGGCGTACCGACGAAGGCATCGGCTATTATCAACGCTCGCTGGCGCTTAACCCGAATTATGCGAAAGTGCGCGAATATCTCGGCGAAGCGTGGCTGGTGAAAGGCCGCCCCGATCTGGCGCGGGAACAACTGAAAACGATCGCCGGTCTGTGCGGCCAAAACTGCGAAGAGTATCGCGATTTACAGGCCGCGATTAACGGGCATCCTGAATCCTGAGTATCAGCACGAGGACAAAAAAATCACTACCAGTGAAGTTCGCCAGCAGCTTGCCGCGCATCTGACACGCCTGTGGCGCTATGGTCTGGTGCTGTCGCGCAGTCACGACGCTGCTGAAGAATTAGTTCAGTCCACCTGCGTTCGCGCGCTCGAAAAGAGCGCGCAATTTACGCCGGGTACCCGTATCGACAGATGGCTATTTTCCATTCTTCACTCTATTTGGATTTCCGACCTGCGCGCCCGCCGCGTGCGTATGGGGCAAGGATTTGTCGAAAGCGATGAATTGTTGGCGCCGGATACCCACGCGCTGAATGACGATCGCCGGCATTACCAGAAAATCATGCAACGGGTAAACGCGCTGCCTGAAGCGCAACGCAACGCCATATTTTTAGTTTATGTCGAAGGGTTTACCTATCAGGAGGCGGCAGACACGTTATCGGTACCGATCGGCACGATTATGAGCCGGCTGGCGGCGGCACGGACCATTCTGGCCCAATCGGTTGACGCCCCGGTGTCCGAGAAGGAAAAACGTTCATGAGATCAACGAGTTTTATTCCCCCTTACAGCGACGAAGCCATCGTTGCCTGGCTTGACGGTGAGATGAATGACACCGATGCACAGCGGTTCGAACAAGAGCTCAGAAGCGACGATCAACTTGCCGTGCGCATCGCTACGCTGCAGAAAAGCGATCTGGCGTTTAAAGAAGCCTTCGAGCCGTTGCTCGATGACGCGCCCCAGGCCCGCATGCAGCATCGGCTTGAGCAACTGCTAACAACGACGCCCTCGGCGGGAGAAACCTCACCGCGCACCGGGGTTAGCCGCCGTTCGCTGATTGCCGCCTCGCTCAGTTTTCTGGTGATGGGTTCAGGGCTGGGGTATCTGGCGCGCCCGGCCTCGGCGGTGCGTAGCGAGAGCGAGAAAATTCGCGATCTTGAGGCCCGCTACATGTCGCTATACAGCGCGGAAACGCTGCTCGATATGGACAGCGCATCGCCCGTGCTGGCTCGCGGACTGGCGCGTACCGCGCAGGACATTGGGCTACATCTGAGCGAACAGCAGCTTACTATTCAAGGCGCGGAGCTGAAAATGGTACGTATGCTGCGCTACGACAGCACCTCAATCGCACAGATTGCCTGGATGCATGCCGATTACGGGCCGATGGCGTTGTGCATTTCCCCTGATCGTCAACAAAGCGCAACCTCGATCAACCATGAACAGCGACATGGAATGCATCTGGCCTGGTGGTATGCCGGGGGCTATCAGTTCGTATTGATCGGCCGCAATCCCGTCTCGCAGCTTAGCGATAGCGCGCTCAGGTTGCAGACCTCACTGACCTAACCTGTGGCCCAACGATGCCCTTCCCTCCACGCCCCGCTAGCCAGCGCGTGGAGGAAGGGGTTTCATAATGCGCGCCGGACCTGCGCCTGAATATCAATGTTAATCGCGACCCGGTCATCCACCAGCGCCATAAACCGATCCATATCAAAGGCCGAACGTGAAATAGCGGTTGTCGCATGAAGAAACAACGTCCCCCCGGTCGGCGATGCGCCCGTATATTCCTCCAGCGTGGTTTCCAGAACGACGGGTCGCTGAATGTTTTTTACCGACAGCGAACCAAACACCCGAAAGTGGCCATGCCCTTGCGCCACAACCCTATTGCTGGTGAAAACAATCCAGGGATAGTGTTTTGCGTCAAAAAACATACCGCTTTTCAACTGGTAGGTCAGCAGGGAGTTGGACGCTTCAAGCGTAGCAACGGGGATTTTCACTTCAATGCGATCATCGGTTTCCTTCGCGGAATCCAGTGTGACGTCCCCCGTTACGCCATCCAGATGCGCCTGTGAGGTATCGCCAAATGCGCGCCATGACAACGCAATGGCGGTCTTATTCGTTGAAATAGTGTAGTTGAGGGGAGTGGCGTGTAGCGTTGAACTTATCAGCAGCCCAACGGCCACTGCGGGAATGATGCGCATCATAACGGGAAGCTCCTCAAAGCAGACAACGCGTAAACGCTTCAAGGTGCTACTTTATTCATTCCCCCTGGGGACAGACAAAAAACGGCCGCATCAAGGCCCGGACATTCACCGTAAAAATGAATCATGCGCTGATTTTTCACACAGTAAACGCCAGATGAATTTCCCGGTCGGACAAACGGCGCAAATACCGGGAGTGTTCTGAGTTAACCGAATATCCGAATATCTCGATACGGTTTCGGCCGTTGGCCTTGGCCTGATATAACGCGTTATCGGCCTTTTTGATCAGTTGCTGATAATCCGGGTGGTTATCGAACTCGGCAATACCAACGCTGATGGTTACCGAGATGCCCTTTTCCGCCGTTGCCGGAATATATAACCCGGCGATCAATTGACGAATCGAATCAAAGATCATGGCGGCTTGCGACGTCTGGGTTTCGACCAGCAGCACCATGAATTCTTCGCCGCCATAGCGAAAGACATAATCGCTGCTTCGCACACTTTCGTATATTTTCGTCGCGATTGTCTTAAGTGTCAGATTACCGGTTTCATGCCCGTAATTGTCATTGATCTTTTTGAAATGATCGATATCAATCATCGCCAGAATAAACGGCTTTCCCGAGCTGATAGCCAGCGCGATTTCCCGCCGCATAATGGTCGGAATAAAGCGGCGATTGAGCAGATTAGTCAGCGGATCCTTACCGTTTTCGAATTTAATCAGTTCATCAAACATGGAACAGAGTATTGAATTAACCTGCCCAACTAACTGGCGGACGTCGCGTAATAATTGAGTGCGTATCGCCGTATTTTCGACGTGGTGGGGAAATGTCTCCCTCACCCGATTATCCACCTGCCGGATCAATGCCTCCAGCTTTTTCAATAAATCCGGACCATTGAACAAATGCCGTCCTTTATGAAAAAACCACAGACCAAATTCCGATTTTTCCAGCAGGACAATCTCTTCAGACGGTAGCCCAGTCGCCACGTTATAAATGAACTGATTTTCCCAATTCATTAATGCGCCAAGTTGCCGCTCTCGTTCAACATTCACATCGTCATAAATCGACAAAATACGATAGCGTTCCTGATCGCGCATCGCGCTTTTGTAACCGGGAGAATACGCGGTGGTCATCGCCTCAATCGCGGTATCGATAACCAGACTGCTAAAACAGACCGCCTGATTAATCAGCGCGGCATCCAGGTTGCGTTTCCTGTCCAATAACCTGAACAGTTCATTTTTCAGTTTACGCGCGCCTCTGGCCACCAGGTCGGTCGGAATACCGATGCGCGCATGAATAACGCCAACCTGCTGCTGCCGTTCCAGCAATGCCGATAACGACTCGGTGGCGCTGCCCAATACCGAACGTAGCCAGTGATACATACTTTCGTTGAGTTGGTTGGCGACTTGTTGGGTATTGAGATACAGACTGGCCTTTTTATCCTGAAGCATATAGTCGTAAAACACGCTGACCAGCTGACGCAATTCTTCTTCACATAAATCGCGTAATAATTCATGAGCGTCAGAAGACGTCAAATTAACCAGCTCTTGCCACTCAGCGAGCAGCAATTCATTATTATCACTTTGTTCAGTATGCATTATTAAATTAACAGTAAGTTGTTTTCATATTGTCCTACGACGTCGCCTGACAAACTCGTGGCCCCTTTTTGACGCCACGGAGTGTACCCAACTTACCTCAAATTCCCAAATGTATTTCAGCGCCAATACATTAATAAAATTACTTATTTTGGTAATGATTCGTTAAAAAAACGCCATAATACGGCACTAATCGCTACGGAAAGGCGGCACCATCGCATAATCAATAATGCCGCCTTAATAATAACCGCCGTTTATTCCACCAGTCCGCTTACCCGCAACACCCGCCGGTCGACCGCCTCCGCCAGCACCGTGCTGTGCTTCCCCACGCAGCCGAGGCTGAACGCGTGTTTGGCGCGGGTAATACCGGTGTACACCAGTTCGCGGGTCAGGATCGGGCTTAAAGAATCCGGCAGCAGCAAGGCGGTGTGGGCGAATTCCGACCCCTGGGATTTGTGCACCGTCATGGCGAACACCGTTTCCACCGCGGGCAGTCGCCCCGGCAGCACCCAGCGGATACCCGATGAGCCATCGCCGGCCGGAAACGCCACCCTGGTCGCCCACCCCCATGAACCGTCCGGCTGGAGCAGCGGCACCTGTAGGGTGATGCCGATATCGCCGTTCATCAGCCGCTGGCTATAATCGTTGCGGGTCACCATCACCGGCCGCCCCGGATACCAGCCTTGCCAGGCCGCCAGCAAGCCGTCCCGATACAGCAGTTGGGCGATGCGCCCATTCATACTGTCGACGCCCCACGGCCCGTTGCGCAACGCGCACAACAGTTGGAACTGGCCGAAGGCATCCAGAATCTGCGCCGCCCAGATGTCGAACTCGCTTTGCGGCGCCGTCAGCGCCGGCCGAGTCGAGGCCATCCGTCTCAGGTAGTTGCCGTAGCCCACCGGCGCCGCCGCAGCGGGCTGAGCGCCGAACCGATCGGCGGCGCCGTCAATAACCCATTCACGCAGCGCGCGGTTATCATTCGCCGTCAACGTCAGGCGCGCCAGGTCGGCATACCCCTGCCGCCAGACAGACGCCAACGCCGCCGCATCGCCGGCGTTCACCGCCTCCGCCAGTTGGCCGATGCCGCTGTCAGCGCCAAAGCGGTAGCTGTGACGCAGCATGGCGATGGATTGATCCAGCGCGCTGCCTTGCGGGTCGAGCAGCGAATCGTCCGGCGCGTCCCCCGCCACCTCGCGTAACCAGTCGCGGGTCTGCGGCAGGTAATGCCCTTGTGCGGCGCGCTGGCACAGTTCGCCCATCAATGCGCCGGCTTCCACCGACGCCAGTTGATCTTTATCGCCCAGCAGAATCAGGCGGGACCGGGCCGGCATCGCCGCCAGCAGCGCCGCCATCATCTCCAGATCCACCATCGACGCTTCATCCACCACCAGCACATCCAGCATCAACGGATTATCGGCGTGATGACGGAAATGCCGGGTATCCGGCCGGCTGCCCAGCAACCGGTGCAGGGTCACCACCTCGCTATTGATATGCTCCCGAATAACCTCTCCCTGCGCCAGCCCATCCAGCGTCAGGCCGGCAATGGCCCCGGCAATCGACTCGTTCAGACGGGCCGCCGCCTTGCCGGTGGGCGCCGCCAGCCGAATCCGCAACGGCTTGCCGTGCTGTTCCATCGCCAGCGACTGCAACAGCGCCAGCAGTTTCACCACGGTGGTGGTTTTCCCGGTGCCCGGCCCGCCGGTGATGATGCTGAAGGCACTGCCCGCCGCCAGCGCGCAGGCCAGTTTCTGCCAGTTGGCGGAGCCGGCCGCGGTGGCAGGAAACAGCGCATCCAACCGCTGGCGCAGCGCCGCTGGCGTTATCGCCGCCCGCAGCGCGTCGTTTTGTGTCAGTTGCTGCGTAATGGCGTGGCGCACATCCTGCTCGTATCGCCAGTAACGGCGCAGATACAGACGCGCGCCGACCAGCACCAGCGGCGTGCTGCCTTCCCCCGACGATACCAGTTGCGGCTGTTGCAACGCCGCCTGCCAGGACGACAGGGTAACGCCCGCCAGAACCTCCGCCGGGCGCGCAATCTTACGATTTTCACTGCGATCGCCTTCCGGCGGCAGCGCCAATGAAAACCCGCTGTCGGCAAGCGTGGCGTCCAGATCGAGGCACACATGCCCGCGCCCAAGCTGATAGCTGACCAGCGCCGCGCCCAGCAGCAACAAGGGCGACGCCTCCGGGCACTCCTGATGCAGAAAGCGCACCAACGCCCGATCCAGCTCCCGCAACCAGCCGCACTCAACCCACTGGTCCAGCAACAGGGTTAATTCGTCATAACGGGTTATGTTCATGCCGTCGCCTCCGTTTCGCCGCTAAACAGGCGATCCAGCGCCTCAATCAGCGATCGGTCCGGCCGCTCGGCGCACACGCCGCCGCCCGGCGCCTGACTGCCGCGCAGGAACAGGTATAACGCGCCGCCGACGTGACGGTCGTAGTCGTAATCCGGCAGGCGGGATTTCAGCAAGCGGTGCAGCGCGAACAGATACAGCGCCAGTTGCAGATCGTAACGGTGATCCAGCATGTCGCTCGCCATACGCGGTGGGTCATAGTCGGCGGCGTCCGCCCCCAGCCAGTTGGATTTGTAGTCCAGCACGTAGTAGCGCCCCTGATGTTCAAACACCAAATCGATAAACCCTTTCAGCATGCCGTTAAGCTGTTCACGCATCAGCGCCGCACGCGGTTCACCCGCCAGCGTGGCGGCCCTGACCTGTTGATCCAATATCTGGGTGTCGACCTGATTGAGCGCAAACCAGAACTCCATTTCCACCTGATACTGCGTCAGCCCGGCCAGCGAGACTGCGCTGCCGGGTTGCGTCGGCAACGCCAGTGGCTGGCTAAGCAGCGTCATCAACCAGTCGGTGAGCATCGGTATCCACTGCGTCCAGCCTTGCCGGTTACAGCGCCGCGCCACCTGATCCTCCACCCGGGGCCGATCCGCCGCCAGCAAGGCGAAGCCCTCTTTCCCGGCCCACTCCAGCAGGCCGTGCAGAAAACTGCCCGGTGCCGCGCCGCGTGGAAAACTGTACATGTCGAAGCCGGACGGCAACGGCGGCAGACGCTCCGTCGACGCCTGCGGTTCGCTAAAGGTTTCCTGCTTCGCGCTCTGCACTTCGGGCTCGTCGCCCGCAGCAGGTTCACGAAACTCGCGGTAATGCCCTTCCGGTGCCAGTTGTAAACCGGAATAGCTGGTGATACGCCAGCGGTGACTGCGCATATCCGGCAACGGCGGCTCCTGCCCCAACGCCGGCGTATGCAGCTCGGCGCGATAGACAGCGTCATCCGTCTCCGGCAACGGCGCAATCTGGCTGTCCGCGCCGCACCAGGTCGACAGTTGTTGCGTCAGTTGCGCCGGTTCCAGCGGTTCGCCGGCGCCGAGCAGGTAACCAGGCGCGCTTTTCTCCAGCTCTTTCAGCGGCGCCATGCCAAGCCACATGGCGTAGCGGGCGCGGGTCAGCGCCACATAAAATTTACGCAGGTCCTCGCCCAGCCGCTCATGGTCGGCACGCTGCACCGCCTCGTCGCTGGCAATCAACTCAAGGCGCGGCTTCGCGTCATCATCATGAAATTTCAGCGGCACGTCCCGGTGGCTGACGGTGCGAAACGCACAGGCAAACGGCAGAAACACCAGCGGATACTCCAGCCCTTTGGACTTGTGGACGGTGACCACCTTCACCAGATCGGCATCGCTTTCCAGCCGCAGTTTCAGGGTGTCGCCGCCGGGGTTATCCGCCTGGCGCTGCTCCGCCAGATAGCGGATCAGCGCGTGCTCGCCGTCCAGATGCACGCTGGCCTGTTGCAGCAATTCCGACAGGTGCAGCATATCGGTCAGCGCGCGGGTATTATCGGCGGCCAGCAGCCGGCGCGGCACATCGAAATCCCACATTAGCCGCCGCAGCATCGGCAACACGCCTTGCTGTTGCCAGCAGCGCTGGTAGTGGTCAAATTGCATCACCCGGCGTTCCCACTCCTGCTCGTCGTGGTTTAAGCGGTCGAGCGCCTGCCAGCTCAGCCCCAGCGCTGGGGTCGCCAGCGCGGCGCGCAGCAGCCGATCGTTCTCTGGGTCGGCGCAGGCCGCCAGCCAGCAGTGCAGTTCGCCGGCCTGCGGACTGTCGAACACCGACTCCCGGTCCGACAGATACACGCTGCGCACGCCACGGGCGGAAAGTTGCGCCCGCACCGCCATCGCTTCGCGCCCGGTATTGACCAGCACCGCCATATCCCCCGGTTTGACCGGGCGCAGCGGCTGCCCCGGTACGGCAAAACCGGCCCGGCCTTGCCCGCCGAGTTGCAGCAGCCGCACCATTTCGCGGGCGCAGCCGGCAGCCATGCGCTGGCGGTATTCCGCCGACGACAGCGGTTCGTCCGTCGCCAGCGTCCAGCAGGTCAACGCCGCGGCGTCAGCGCCGTCCAGCACCCACGCCTCGTCGCGGCCGTTGGCCTGCACCGGTAAAAACGGCACCGGATTGTCGCCGTCCGGCTGACGAAACAGAAACGCCCCCGCGCCGTCGGCACGATTTTCCGCCTGCATGAACACCTGATTGACGGCGCCGACCATCGCCTGGGTGGATCGGAAGTTAGTGCCCAGCGTGTAATGCCGCCCGTCGGTATCGCGGCGGGCGCGCAAATAGGTATAGATATCGGCGCCGCGAAACGCGTAAATCGCCTGTTTCGGGTCGCCGATCAGAATCAGCCCTTGCTGCGGGTCGTTGTCCGCCACCCGGTAAAGGGTATCGAAAATGCGGTATTGCAGCGGATCGGTGTCCTGAAACTCGTCGATCATCGCCACCGGGAATTGACGGCGAATACGCTGCGCCAGCCGTTCGCCGTTGTCGCTGCGCAGCGCGGCATCCAGCCGGGTCAGCAGGTCCTGAAACCCCATTTGCGCCCGGCTCTCCTGCTCGTGGCGAAACCGCTGGCTGACCCAACGGCAGGCGTGCCGCAGTAACTGACTGCGCGGCTCCGGTAATTCGCTCAGCTGCTGCGGCAACGTCTCCATCGCGGTCAAGGCCGGATGCTGCGGCGCCTCTTCCGGCACTTTCCAGCACTCCCGCAACCCTTGCGGGGTCAGCCGCGTCCAGCCGGTGCCGATATCCAGCGTCGTCTCATCGCTGGTGGCCCAGTGGTGCAGTTTGTCCAGCCACGGCTCGAAATAGCGGGCCTGCAGCTTATGACCATTCGCCTTTTTCTGTGCCACCGCGTCGTTCAACAGGTCGCGCAACTCGACGCACCACTGCGGCCAGGGCGCTTTCAGCGCGCTCAGACGGCGCGTTTTTTCTTCACGGACCGCGCTGAAAATCTGCGCGGGCAGCTCGTCGATGCCAATCTCGTCGGCGTACTCCAGCAGCGGCGTCACGCTGCGATAAAAGTGTTCCGGCGACGGCCAGCTATCGCGCAGTTCCAGCACATCGCGGGCATCAAGCGGAAAAAAGAACGTGCGCCAGTAATCGCGCACCACCTCCAGCAGCAAATCGCTCTGGTCGGTTTCCAGCGTCTGGTTAAACAGGCTGCCGCTGTCAAAGGCGTGTTCGCCCAGCATCCGATTACACCAGCTGTGGATGGTGGACACCGCCGCTTCGTCCATCCATTCAGCGGCCAGCTGCAATTTGCGCGCGCAGTCCGGCCACTGTTCCGGCGGGTAGTCGGCGCGCAGTTCGCCCAGCAGCGGATCGACCGCGTCATCCTTGCCATCCGGCTGAAAGTAAGCGGCCGCCTGCGCCAGCCGGGCGCGAATACGGTCGCGCAGCTCGCGGGTGGCGGCATCGGTAAAGGTCACCACCAGAATGTCCGGCGGATTGAGCGGGCGAGAGAACGCCTGCTCGCCGCCGTGCCCCAACACCAGCCGCACATACAGCATGGCGATGGTGAAGGTTTTGCCGGTGCCGGCGCTGGCTTCGATCAGCCGGCTACCGGCGAGCGGAAAGCGCAGCACATCCAGCGGAGAAGGTAACGCACGCGCCGTCATGGCTGGCCTCCTGATTTTTTATTCTTCGCCGACGCCGCTTTCATCGTCAGGTACAGCGGCGCCAGCAGTTGCTGCGTCCAGCGGGCAAACTCGCCGTTGGCCCACAGGTGGTCGAAACTCGGGAAAGCCCGCGCCAGATAGGCGTTAGACGCCGATTCGGCAAACTTGCGGTTGGCCGGATCATGTTCCTCATAACACTGACGTGCCGCCTTGCCCGCCTCACCGTCCGGCGGCTGATCCGGTTCTCCGCCCGTCTCCAGCCAGCGAAATCCGCTTTTCACCGCCAGCGGCAGCGGGTAACGCATGCCTTCCCGCCAGGCATCCACCAGCGCCTGCCAGTATACTTTCGCCTGCTCCGGCTCCAGCGTCGGCAGGTAAACGGTGCCGTTTTTGCTGACCAGCGTGCTGTGCAGTGGTTGCCCGCCAAGGTGCCCGGCCAGATGCGCCACCCAGAACGGCAATAGCTTGTCGAAGCGATAGCTGCGCCGCGTGGGATGAAGCAACCCACCGCTTTCCAGCACCAGCCGGCACCGGTTGCCCTGCCCGTCTGTGCGCAGCTCGTTCAGCCAGTCTTCCAGCGGGACATCGGGCAGCGACAGCGCTTCGTCAGCCGTCGCTTCAGGCCATTTTTCCCGTTCCTGCTCGTAACGGGTGAACAGATCCGCCATCGGCTCCGCCAAATCCTGCTCCAGCACCGCGGTAAAGCCGCCCGGCGCCAGTTCGCCGCGCCGGGCGATGCGCGCCAGCTGTTCCGCCAGCGCCTGCTCGCGGGGGATACGCTGGCGTAACGCCGCGTGCTGCACCTGAATCAGCTCGTGTTGCAGGCGCCAGTTTTCCAGCGCGTCGATAGCAAACGGCTCCTGATCCTGGCTGGTGGCGTCTGCCTGCTCGAACCAGACATTGAGCCGCAGACGGAAGAAGCTGCGCACCGGGTCGCGGACAAAATCCGCCAGTTGGCGCAGCGTCAGCACACCGTCCTGCCGATACTCGTCCAGCGCGGTTTCCGTCGCCGGCGCGTTCTGCGGCAACAATCTATCTTGCGGCAACAGCCCGTCATCCTGCGGCAACAGCCCGGCGCGCCATTCGCGGGCATAGCTGAACAACGGGCTGCCGGCGGTAAAATAATCCGGGCTGAATGGCTGCAACCGGTGCTCTACCGTCAGCGCCGACAACACATCCTGCTCGTCGGCGGTCTGCCAGCCGTTACTCAAATGGTCGCGCAGTTGTGCCACCAGCACCGAGGGCGGCCGCTCGCTGTTGTCGTGAATGCTGCGTCCCACCCAACTGATATATAAACGTTCACGCGCCGACAGCAGCGCCTCCAGAAACAGATAGCGGTCGTCTTCGCGGCGGGAACGGTCACCGGGGCGGTAATCCTGCCCCATCAGGTCGAAGTCCAGCGGCACCCGGTTGCGGGGATAGTCGCCATCGTTCATGCCCAGCAGGCAGACGTGGCGAAACGGGATGGCGCGCATCGGCATCAGGGTGGCGAAGGTAACAGCGCCGGCAAAAAACGGCTGGGTCAGGCTCGACTGCTCAAACAGCCCCAGCCAGTGTTCCCGCACCACCGACAGCGGCAACGCCTGTTCCAGCGCCACCGATTCGCAGGCCTCCAGCCAGTTCTGCAACCCTTCATCCAGTTGCAGCAGCATAAAGCCGTCCTCGCCCTCATCCGCCGTAAAAAACGTGCTCAGCAGCGCGCGTAACCGTTCGCCCCATTGCGTTGGCGTCGCGGGCTGACACAGCTGCTGCCAGCTGTAATCCAGCCGGTCGAGCAGCAACGCCAGTTGACCGGCCAGTACCGCATCCAGCCCGCCGATTTCATCCAGCGGTTCGATATCCCGCCAGGCATCGCCGGTACCCACCGCGTAGCCCAGCAGCATGCGGCGCAGGCCGAAAAACCAGCTGTTTTGTTCCGGCGCGTCGGGCAAGTCGAGGCTCTGGCGCTGGCGGGCGTGCAGCCCCCAGCGCACGTTGGCGGCCCGAATCCAGCGTTGCAGCAGCGGCAACTGCTCTTCGGTGATGGCAAAACGCTGGCGCACCGCCGGCACTTCCAGCAAATCCAGCACATCGCTGACCGCCACGCGCGACTGCGGCAAATTCAACAACCGCTCCAGCGCCGCCAGCAGCAGGTTGTTCTGGCGCGGCCCGCGGTCCGCCACGCTAAACGGGATATAACGCGGGTCTTTCTGCCGGTCGATCAACCCAAACACCGCCTGAATGTGCGGCGCATAGCCGTTGATGTCCGGCACCATCACAATCACGTCGCGCGGGCGCAGCGTCGGGTCGGCGGCAAACGCCGCCAGCAGTTGGTCGTGCAGCACTTCCACTTCGCGCTGCGCGCTGTGAGCGACATGAAAACGGATCGAGCGATCCTGATGCGGATCGATGGCAGGCCAGCGCGCTCGGCTTTCCGCCAGCGGTCGCAAATCCCGAATGTCGTCCTGTAGTTGATTGAGCAGGCAGCTTTCGCCGTTGCTGTCGAACAGGTCAATGCGTGAAATCAGCGGCTGCAACAGCGATTCGTACTGCTCGCGCTGGTCGTATTCATCCAGCAGGCCGATGTAATCCCGCCCCTGTTTACCCCAGGCCGCCAGCAGCGGGTGGGCATGCTGATGCAGCTCTTCCAGCGCGACCGCCTCCGGCATGCCGGGTTTGCGTTGCTGGCGGGCGCGTTCGGCGCGCAGCAGATCCTTGTCGGCGATAATATTGCCCCAGTAGTGCTCGCACGGGTTATGCACGCACATAAACACCTGGGTCCAGCGGCCGATGGCCGCCAGCAGTTCCAGCGCCTGCTGCGGCAGCGATGAAATCCCGAATACCATCACCCGGGACGGCAATCCCGCCGGCCGGTCGCCGTCGCCCCGCCGTTTTACCTCATCCAGAAAGCGGCGATGCAGCGCGGCGCGGCTGGTGCCGGACAGCGCTTCGCCGGTATCGGCCAGCAATGCGCGCCACAGCAGCGGCTGCCAGCGCTGATCGTCCGGCAATGGCTCCACGCCGCGCCGGCTGGTCGCCAGCACATCACGCCCGGCGGTCCAGTCAGCCAGCCAGTCGGCGCGATACACCTGATACTGATCAAACAGGTCGGCCAGTCGTTCGGCCAACTGGTAGCGTTTACGTAGATCGGCATCCTGTTGCAGAAATCGCGCCAGCGCGGCGAATTCAGGCTGCGCCAGTAGCTCCGGCAACAACCGCACCAGCCGCCACACCAGCAGCGATTTATCGAACGGCGAGGTTTCCGGCACCTGATCGTGACCCAGCACCGAGCGGTAGACCTGCCAGAAAAAACGCGACGGTAACTCGACATCCAACGCTGCCGCCACGCCGCATCCGCCGTCACGGACATCACGCGCCAGCGCCAGTTTCAGCCACTGCCCGATGCCGTTGCTTTGCACCAGAATCAGCTCGTTTTCCAGCCCGCCCAGCGGATTAGCCGCCATCCACGACACCAGTACGTCGCGCAGGGCTTCAGGATGGTTGCTGTGGATCGCCATCAAACCGGGTTGTAACCTGTTTTCGCTCATCGTTTTCTCTGGACAACTGGGTTGCATTAACGCCTCACCGAATTACGGCGGACCAGCGAATATCTTAGCATTCAATGGGATTGGGTGGGATACCGCGAACAATATCAGGGCGTTGCCGGCGAAGTCAGTTGAGATTCAGGCAACCTAACCGGTGTGATTTTCCTGATACGGTTGTATCAGGGATGGGGCGCTGTCGGCACCGCAAAGAAAGGCAAAGAGAGACGATGACCGCTTCTCTCTTTGCCGTATGCTCCTCTCTTTGCCGTCAATGTTGTCAGCAATGCGCTCAGGCGGCTTGAATCTCCGCCAGCGTCCGTTCGATAAACGTACGGGTTTCTTCCACCTGCCGAATGTAGCCGTTCATCAGCGCGCTGAAACCCGCTTCATCCAGTTTGTCGAGCGGATACTGACTGCACAGGCGCAGATTGTCGTACTCATCCAGCGCCAGCCAGCAACCACGCATCGCCGCCATCTCGAAATTGAGCAGCAGCATCAGGCGGTAGACAGCCAGCCGGTCTTCGCCTTTCAGGCTCACCACCTGGCAGTGCAGCAGCAGATTGTCGCTGTGCGCCGGCACTTCAATCACCGCCGCCTCCCGACCGTCCGCGCCGTTCAGTACACAGATGCCGTTATTCAGCGTCAGGCGCTGCCGGTTGAACTGGCTAAAATGTTGCAGCAGCCGCGCCGCCAGTTGTTGTGCCGAGGTCGCTTGCGTTGAGGCTGAAGGCGTTGAGGCTAAGTGCGTTGATGTCATCGTATTGCTCCTGTTGTTGTTCGTTCCGTTGCCGAATTACTGTTTCGCCAGCGTGATGCCCTGCTGATTCATATGATTGACCGCCTGAGAGACTTCCGGATTGGCTTTGGCGATCGCCCCTTCCAGACTGAAGCTGCTTGGGCTGTTCTGGTTCTGACCGTAGCTGAAATTGATCTTGCCCAGCAGCTTGGTCATGCTGACGTCGGCACTACTGCCGGCGCTGACAATCGGCAGCGGGAACGCCAGCCCTTCCTTGTTTTTCACCGTCTGGGTAAAGTCGAGCGACTTGATACGCAGGTTGTTGCTGTCACGGAAAATCGCCGCGATGTCATCTTTACCCATCGTATTGTTCTGGATGCCCTGTTCGACTTTCGCCTTCACCTCGTCTTTCAGTTCCAGGCTGACGCCGGCGGTGGCGTTGGTCAGCGACTGCATCTTCTGCACCACCGCTTTCAGCGCCGGGTTTTCCTCCATGAAGCCGTGAATGCGCTCGGCGTTGGTGGGCGGCAGGTTATCGCTGACCAGCTTACGCAGCGCATGGAATATCCCGTTGCTATCCAGTTTCGACAGGTTGGCGTAAGTGGTGCTGTAGCTGGCGCTGTCCAGCGTTACCCCCTGTTTTTCCGCGGTTTCATGCTGCCGGGTTTTGGTGTGCAGGTCCTTTATTGCACCGTATTGCCCATCATCGGCCGGGGTTTTGGCCTCAAAATGCTTGTTCAGTATCGCCAGCTTTTCTCCGGTGTCCGTCAAGTCTTTCACCCCCTTCAACACCTGCTGAGTTTCCGGATCGGTAAATTTTTTCTCCAGCGACGAAAGCAAACTATCCATATCCCGGTTTTCAACAGGTTGCGCGGCTTTAAGCTGCATACTGATGCTGTGGTTGGTTTTGGTATCCACCGTCATGGTGACGGAAGCGTTGCTGGTTATCGGCGCGGTCCACGAACCGCTCGGCGTAGGGTTGGTGATACCGGCGAACGCCGTGGCATTCGCACCCACGTTGACCTGGTTCATGAAGCGCACCCGGTTATTGGTGGTGGCATTCTGCTCGGTGAACTCACCGCGTACCGTGCTGTGCTCATGGCTGGCCGACATCAGGTTCGCTCCGGCCCCTAAACCGACTGAAAGCCGTCCTGCCGACGTCGGCACTTTGCCTTTTTGCGCCGCGCTGGGTTTATCCGCCAGGTTGACCTCGGCGCGCGCATCGGCCGTCAGCGCGGCATCCAGATCGAATTTAATCGAGAAGCCCTCTTTAACCCGGTGGTCATTGCCCCTGGTGACCAGATCCAACGGATTTACATTGCCATCGATCAGCTTGTCGACAAAACCGGGCAGCTCTTTTTCGCTCAGCGTAAACTTCAGGCCGTTTTGCTGTACGGTTCCCAACCCGGCGGTGACGCTGCCGCCAAAGCGTACATCCAGCGCCAGCGCGTGTTTTTTATCATCAAAGTCAAAACCTTTCTTGGCGTCATTGGGGGATTGCCCCGTCGCCACGCCCACCTTGGCGTTCAGCCCGCCGTTACGCCCGAAGTTAACGTCAATGCCGTT
>NZ_AOOE01000044.1 GCF_000406145.1 Dickeya dadantii NCPPB 898
CGGTATCCGCGCCGGCCACCGGCATCGTTCACCGCCGTCACCGTAATGGTCAGCGTGCCGGTCGCCACCCCACCCGCGCCGTCGCTGACGGTGTAGGTCACGGTATCGGTGCCGTTAAAAGTTGCTGTTCGGTGTGTAGGTCAGCGTGCCGTCCGGGTTGATCACCACGGTGCCGTTGCCGGCCGTCGCCGCCGTCACCGTCAGCGGGTTACCGTCCACATCGCTGTCATTCGCCAGCACGTCGACGGTCACCGGCGTATCTTCGGCGGTGGTGGCGGTATCCGCGCCCGCCACCGGGGCGTCGTTTACCGCCGTCACCGTAATGGTCAGCGTGCCGGTCACCACCCCGCCCGCGCCGTCGCTGACGGTGTAGGTCACGGTATCGGTGCCGTT
>NZ_AOOE01000045.1 GCF_000406145.1 Dickeya dadantii NCPPB 898
ACCGCCGGCAACGGCACGTGGTGATCAACGCCGACGGCACGCTGACCTAACGCCGAATGCCAACTTTAACGGCACCGATACCGTGACCTACACCGTCAGCGACGGCGCCGGCGGCGTAGTCACCGGCACGCTGACCATTACGGTGACGGCGGTAAACGACGCCCCGGTGGCGGCGCGGATACCGCCACCACGCGGAAGACACGCCGGTCACCGTCGACGTGCTGGCGAATGACAGTCGATGTGGACGGCAACCCGTTAACCGTCACTGCTGCCACCGCCGGCAACGGCACCGTGGTGATCAACGCCGACGGCACGCTGACCTACATGCCGGATGCCAACTTTAACGGTACCGATACCGTGACCTACACCGTCAGCGACGGTGCCGGCGGGGTGGTCACCGGCACGCTGACCATTACGGTGACGGCGGTAAACGATGCACCGGTAGCCGGAGCCGATACGGCGACCACCGCGGAAGACACCCCGGTGACGGTGGATGTGCTGGCAAATGACAGCGATGCAGACGGTAATCCGCTGACCGTGACGGCTGCCACCGCCGGTAACGGTTCGGTGGTGATCAACC
>NZ_AOOE01000046.1 GCF_000406145.1 Dickeya dadantii NCPPB 898
GCGCCGGCGGGGTGGCGACCGGGCACCCTGACCATTTACCGTCACCGCAGTGAATGACGCCCCGGTAGCGGCTGCCGATACGGCTACCACCGCGGAAGACACCCCGGTCACTGTCGATGTGCTGGCGAATGACAGCGATGTGGACGGCAATCCCGCTGACGGTGACCGCCGCCACCGCCGGCAACGGCACGGTGGTGATCAACGCCGACGGCACGCTGACCTACACGCCAAAAGCCAACTTTAACGGCACCGACACCGTGACCTATACCGTCAGCGACGGCGCCGGCGGGGTGGCGACCGGGACCCTGACCATTACGGTGACGGCAGTGAATGACGCCCCGGTGGCCAGCGCGGATACGGCCACCACCGCCGAGGACACCCCGGTGACGGTGGACGTGCTGGCGAATGACGCCGATGTGGACGGCAACC
>NZ_AOOE01000047.1 GCF_000406145.1 Dickeya dadantii NCPPB 898
ATGGCGATCGAGCTTGCCGTTGGGCGTCAGCGGCAGCGCATCCAGCCGCACATACGCCGACGGCACCATAAAATCAGGCAGACGGCGCGCTAGCTGCTGTTTCAGTGACTCAATGGAAACGGATCCATCTGAAATGGATGCATCCGAGAGCGTGTAATAGGCAACCAGACGGTGATCGCCGGTGTCGGTGCGTTGGGCGATGACCACCGCATCATCAATCCCGTCGCATGCCTGCAACGCTGATTCAACTTCACCGGGTTCAATACGAAAACCGCGAATTTTGATCTGAAAGTCATTGCGGCCCCGATAATCGAGGGTGCCGTCAGCCTGCCAGCAACCCAGATCGCCAGTGCGATACAGTCGTGCGCCGGGCTCGTTAGCAAACGGATCTGCTAGAAAACGCTCTGCTGTCAGGTCGGCGCGGTTCAGATAGCCGCGCGCCACACCCACCCCGCCGATGTAGATTTCACCGACCACGCCAACCGGCACCGGCTGACGATGTTCATCCAGAATATATATTCGGGTGTTGGCGATCGGACGGCCGATCGGCACGATCGGCACCGCACCGGTGCTGCGCAGATCGGTCAGTGTATGAATACAACAGCCGACAACGGTTTCGGTCGGGCCGTATTCGTTCACGATGCGGACATCGGGCCGATGCTGTCGCCAGAAACTCAAATGGCGCTCCAGCACGGCTTCCCCACCGAGAATAAATTGCTGTAAGCCGGGCAGAGAAGCGATATCGACGCCGTTCGGATCACTGATCAGCAGACGGCTCAATCCATCCAGATAGGACGGTGTCAGCTTGATAAAGCCGAACGGCTCGCCGGATACCAGCGCGCGGTACAGTGACGCGATTTCATCCTGACTATCGATGATATACAGCGTCTTACCGGCTAAAATCGGTACAAATACACTGGTAATGGTGGCATCAAAGCCGATGGATGAGTTCATCGGAATGCGGTCACTGGCGGTGTTTGGGTAGGTTTGCAGACTCCAGTACAGATAGTTCATCAGACTGCGATGTTCGATCATGACACCTTTGGGCTGCCCGGTGGAGCCGGAGGTATAGATGACATAGGCCAGATGACGGGGTGTCAGGCCCCGTGTTGCCGGGGCGATATTGTCGGTTGGACAGGTAGCCCACGGTGGTGTCGGGTTATCCAGCTCAATCACCGGACAGTCGGCCGCTATCCGGGCGTTCAGCGCGGTGGTGGTAATCAATACCACCGGGGCGCTGTCGGCCAGCATGTACTGCAGACGCTCTGTCGGGTAGCCCGGGTCGAGCGGCACATAAGCCCCACCGGCTTTCAGGGTGGCCAGCAGGGCTACGATAAGCTCAGGGCTGCGCTCCAGTGCCATCGCCACCCGATTGTCCGGCCTGACGCCCCATTCTGTCAGCCAGTGCGCCAGCCGGTTGGCCCGGCGGTTCAGTTCGCCATAGCTCAGCGATTCGTTTTCGAAGACCACGGCAACAGCATCCGGCTGTCGGGCCGCCTGCTGTTCAAAGCACTGATGGATGCAGATATCCGCCGGGAAGTCTGCCGCGGTGTCATTAAAGCCGTACAGCACCTGCTGGCGTTCGGCGTCGGACAGCAGGGTTATCTGCGCCACCGGCTGATGGGTGTCGGTCACCATACCGCGCAGCAGGGTCTGCCAGTACGCCAGGAAACGCCGGATGGTGTGCGTTTCAAACAGCGCCGTGGCGTAGTTCAGCTGGCCGTTCAGGCCGGCGTCGCTTTCCGTGATGCCCAGACTCAAATCGAACTGGGCGGTGTTGCCGTCCGGCGTCAGCGTCAGCCCGTCCAGCGCCAGCGTGGCGGACGGGGTATTCTGGACACTGAACGTCACCTGGAAGAGCGGGCTGTGCGCCAGACTGCGGGCGGGGGCGACGGCTTCGACAATCTGCTCGAACGGCATGTCCTGATAGGCCTGCGCGGCAATCACGGTCTCCCTGACCCGGGCCAGCAGGGTTGCGGTATCTGCTTGTCCGGACAAATCGATGCGCAGCGGCTGGGTATTGACGAACATCCCGATCAGCCCTTCCAGCTCGGTGCGGGTCCGACCGGCGACCGGGGTGCCGATAACCACATCGTCCTGCCCGGCGAGGCGGCCCAGCAGGGCGGCCCAGGCCACCAGCAGGGTCATAAACAGCGTGCTGTCGTGACGACGGCTCAGGGCGTACAGCGCGTCGGTCAGGTCACGCTCCAGCGTGAAGGTCAGAGTGGCACCGTCGTAACGCTGTGTCGGCGGGCGGGGGTGGTCGGCGGGCAGGGTCAGGCAGTCCGGCGCACCGCTGAGGTGGCTGACCCAGTACTGTTGCTGACGCTGCAGGACCTCGCCCTGCAGGTGCTGCCGCTGCCAGGCGGCGTAGTCGCCATAACGCAGGCGCAGGGGCGGCAGCGGGTCGGGCTGACCGGCGTTAAACGCGGAGTACAGCGTACTGAGTTCATTGATAAACAGGCTGACCGACCAGCCATCGGCAATGATGTGGTGCAGCGCCAGCCGCAGGAGGTGGGCCTGTGCATCCACGTGGAGCAACTGCCCCTGCACCAGCGGGCCGGTGCGCAGGTCAAACACCGGGGTGAATGGCGGCAGGTCGTCGCCGGGTGCCACGGTCATCACCGCCAGCGGGAACGGGCGCAGACCGGCGGGCTCGATAACCTGAACCGCGTCGCCCTGCACCGCCTCAAACCGGGTGCGCAGGGGGGCATGACGCGCCATGATGCGGTCCAGTGCCTGGGTCAGTGCGGAGACGTTGAGCGTCCCCTGCAACTGCACCGTGCCCTGAATCACATAGGCGGCACTGGCTGCCGGGTCGAGCTGGGTCAGGAACCAGAGGCGCTGCTGGGCCAGAGAGAGGGGGGGAGTCACGTCATCGGGCAGCGGTGTGATGGCAGACAGGGTCTGTGGTGCGGCGTCCTGCAGTACCGCGGCCAGCGCGTGCAGCGTCGGGTGTGCAAACAGCCGTGCCAGCGGCAGTTCGCGGTGGAGTGCGGAGCGGATATGCGACACCAGCCGCACCGCCAGCAGGGAATGACCGCCGAGCTCGAAGAAATGATCCTGCCGCCCGACGCGTTCGATACCGAGTAAATCCTGCCAGATAGCGGCCAGGGCCTGTTCGGTCTCACCCTGCGGGGCTTCGTAGCCGGTGCGGACAAAGGCGCTGTCGTCCGGGGCCGGTAAAGCCTTGCGGTCCACCTTGCCGTTGGGTGTCAGCGGGATCTGCTCCAGCCGCACATACGCAGACGGCACCATATGCACGGGCAGACGCTGCGCCAGCGCCTGCTTCAGCGCCTCAACGGTGAGCGCTTCATCCGACAGGGTGTAATAGGCCACCAGCCGGTGATCCCCCGTTGCGGTGTGCTGTGCAATCACCACCGCTTCGCGCACACCGGCGCAGTCCTGCAACACCGATTCAACCTCACCGGGTTCAATACGGAAGCCGCGGATTTTGACCTGAAAATCATTACGACCCAGATACTCAATGCTACCGTCGGCCAGCCAGCGACCCAGATCGCCGGTGCGATACATCCGCGCACCGGTTTCTGGCGAGAACGGATCCGTCAGGAAGCGTTCGGCGGTGAGATCGGGGCGGTTCAGGTAGCCGCGCGCCACACCGGCCCCGCCGATATAGATTTCACCGGCAATACCCAGCGGCACCGGCTGCTGATGCGTATCCAGAATATAGAGGCGGTTATTGTATATCGGGTAGCCAATCGGCGGCAGACGCGGCCAGTCAGCGGCGTTGCCGACGCATTGATACTCCGTCACCACGTGGGTTTCTGCCGGGCCGTATTGGTTGTGCAGGCGAATGGGGCCGGAACGCTGACACAGGGCGCGGATTTCACTGCTTATCAGCAGCCGCTCGCCCGCGGTGATGATTTCTTTTACCGGCAATCCCTGCTGCGTCTGGGCGCAGGTCACGGCCAGGGTCTGCAATGCGGCGACCGGCAAAAAGACGCGCTCGACGGCCTGCTGTTGGATAACGTCCAGCAGCCGGTCCATGTGTAAGCGATCTTCACTCGCGATCATCACCAGTTTGCCGCCACGGGTCAGGGCGCTGAGGATTTCCTGAAACGCGACATCAAAACCGAAGGACGCAAATTGCAGTGTGGTCATGGCCGCCTGCTCTCTGGCCTGCCAGTGCAGCAGATTGACCAGCGGCGCATGCGGCATGGCCACCCCCTTGGGCTGCCCGGTAGAGCCGGAGGTGTAGATGACATAGGCCAGATTATCCGGTGTCAGGCCAATCCCACTTCGGGACGGGTTGTCGCCAGAGGCGGTTGCCCATTGACTGGCATCACGTGTCAGATGCAGCACTGTCGCCGTACCGGTCAGGTTGTCTAAAACCGCCAGCCCGTGCTGATCGACCAGAATGGCGCCGGGGGCGCTGTCTTTGAGCATAAACGCCAGGCGTGCGGATGGGTATTCCGGATCCAGCGGCACACAGGCGGCCCCGGCTTTCAGTGTGGCCAGCACGCAGACGATCATCTCCGGGTGGCGTTCAGTGCAGATAGCCACCCGGTCATCGGCACCGATACCCAGCCCGCGCAGATGGTGTGCCAGCTGGTTGGCGCGACGGTTCAGTTCACCGTAGCTCAGCGACTGGTCTTGAAAGACCAGCGCAATGCGTTCCGGATGCTGTACAGCCTGCTGCTCGACACGTTCGTGAACGCAGAGCTCGGCCAGGTAGGGCGTGTGTGTGTGATTGAAACCGGTTAACACCTGATGACGTTCATCTGGTGGCAGAACGGACAGCCGGTGCAGTGGCTGTTCAGGCGACTGCTCCAGCGCATCGATCATCTGTGTCAGCACATGCTGCATCATCTGTCCGATCCGTTCCCCCCCAGGCGACGGTCTGCCTGAACCTTAAGTGAAAAACCGGCGTGAAGCGCATCATCCACGGACAGTGTAAGAGGATAATTGGTGCGCTCTTCCACCTTCAGGAGTTCGATGCCGGGCCACGGGTCTTCGGCGGCATCGGCGTTTGCCGGTGTAACATCATGACGATAGTTCAGCAATGCGCTGAATAAGGGCTGCGACGCGGCAACGCCACTGCATTGCTGTGCCAGCGTCAGCGAGGCGTGCTCATGGGCCAGCAGGTCGGCCAGACGGCGATGCGTCTGATCGAGCGCGGCGCGGACGGTGATATCGGCCAGCGTCAGTCGCAGCGGCAGGGTGTTAATAAACAACCCCAGCGCCTGTTCGCGACCGTCTTGCAGACGGCCCAGCAGCATGGTGCCGAAGACCACATCATCACGACCGGACAGCGCACCGATAACGTGGCCCCAGGCCAGATGGAACAGACTGGCGGCACTGATGCCCTCTTGTTGCGCCTGCCGGCGAATGCGTCCGGCCAGTGTGTCCGGCAGCGGCAGGATGGCTTCATCCATATCGACCAGCGCGGTCAGGCCGCCGGGCAGGGTGGGCTCTTCCACTTCCGCCAGTTGCTGATGGAAAAAGGCTTTATCGTCAGTGGCGGCGGCTCTGGCCCGTACCTGTGCGACGTGATTACGGAAGGGAATCGATGCCGACAGTTGATCCCATTCACCGCGCTCGTCCGCGTGTATTTCATCGAGCAGGATAGCTAGCGTGGTGTGATCCAGACACAGGTGATGGTATTGCAGACACAGCAGCCAGCGGTCATTGGCTTCATCATTTGCCATCAGCAGGTTGAACAGCGGTGCCTGACGCAGATCCAGACGGCACGGTTTCATACTGAACAGCTGATCGGCGGCGTCGCCCGCAGTCGGACTCAGGTGCACCTGCGTTGCCGTCAGTTCGGCACGACGTAACACCACCTGTACCGGTTGCGGCAAGCCTTCCCAGCGCACGGCGGTGCGCAGAATATCGTGACGGGCAATCACGCGGTTCAGCGAGGCGATAAACGCCTCCAGTCGCTGTCGTGTTGCAAATGCCAGCAGTGAACTGTTCAGGTAAGGATCATGCGACTCCGCCAGCAGGTAGTGATACAGCACGCCTTCCTGTAACGGGGTCAGCGGGTAGATATCCTGAATCTGGCGGACGCCATCGGGGACACTGGATACAATCCGATCAATGTCCTCCTGCGTCAGTTCAAGTAACGGCAGCATGGCCGGTGTAATGCGCTGACTGTCGGCGGTAATCCGGTTTTCCGGTATCGCCGTCTGTTCAAAACGTTCAATCGTCGTGGCAAGCTCCGCCAGCCTGGTGTGCTCAAATACCGCCCGCACCGGGACATTCAGGCCCTGACTCTGCAGTGCGGCAATCAGACGCACCACCAGCAGGGAATGACCGCCGAGCTCGAAGAAATGATCCTGTCGCCCGACGCGCTCAATGCCGAACAGGCTCTGCCAGATAGCAGCCAGAGCCTGTTCGGTCTCGCCCTGCGGGGCTTCGTAGCCGGTGCGGACAAAGGCGCTGTCGTCCGGGGCCGGTAAGGCCTGGCGATCGAGCTTGCCGTTGGGCGTCAGCGGCAGCGCATCCAGCCGCACAAAGGCCGACGGCAGCATATAGTCCGCCAGCTGCTGCGCCAGCGCCTGACGCAGCCCGGCGGGTTCGGGGAGAATACCGGCTTCCGCGACCAGGTAGGCCACCAGACGCCTGTCACCCGGGCTGTCTTCGCGTGCAATCACCACCGCTTCGCGCACGCCGGCGCACTGCACCAGACACGCTTCGATCTCTCCGGGTTCGATACGGAAGCCCCGGATTTTGACCTGGCAGTCATTACGACCCAGGTATTCGATCGTGCCATCCGGCAGCCAGCGTCCCAGGTCC
>NZ_AOOE01000048.1 GCF_000406145.1 Dickeya dadantii NCPPB 898
CGCATTCCTCGGGGTGCCGAGCAGCGACGAGTTCGGCAACGCCAACGGCACGTCGGGGAAATCCCGCTGCGGCTCGCTCGGCTACGCCATGGTGGATGCGCACTATGCCCGCAAGGTGGTGCTGCTGACCGAAAGTCTGGTGCCGTTCCCCAACATGCCGGCCAGTCTGGTGCAGGATCAGGTGGACTTCGTGGTGCCGGTGGACGAAGTGGGCGACCCGGCGAAAATCAGCGTCGGCGCGGCGCGCGTGACCAGCAACCCGCGTGAACTGCTGATTGCCCGCCGGGCGGCGGACGTGATCGCGCACTCCGGCTATTTCAAACCGGGCTTTTCGATCCAGACCGGCTCCGGCGCGGCCTCGACCGCCTGTACCCGTTTCC
>NZ_AOOE01000049.1 GCF_000406145.1 Dickeya dadantii NCPPB 898
ACCGGCCCTGCTGGACTTGCCGACCGATCGCCCCCGCCCGGCGGTACAAAGCTATGCCGGCGCTGAGGTTGCTGTTGAATTCGATGCCGGGGTGTTACACGGCCTCAAGGCCTGCGGACAACGCCATGGTACGACACTCTTTATGACCCTGCTGGCTGGCTGGTCACTGCTGCTGGCGCGCCTGAGTGGTCAGGAGGATGTTGTCATTGGCACCCCGGTTGCCAATCGCCCGCACCGTGAGCTGGAAGGGATCATTGGCTGCTTCGTCAATACCCTGGCCTTGCGGGTGGAAACCGGCCGTTGCAGCACGGTGTCGGAGCTATTGGAGCAGGTACGCAGCCGT
>NZ_AOOE01000050.1 GCF_000406145.1 Dickeya dadantii NCPPB 898
ACGGTGAGCGATGGCGCGGGTGGCGTGGCAACCGGCACGCTGACGGTGACCGTCACCGCCGTAAATGATGCACCGGTAGCGGCTGCCGATACGGCCACCACCAATGAAGACACGCCAGTCACCGTTGATGTGCTGGCGAATGACTCCGATGTGGACGGCAACCCGTTAACCGTCACTGCTGCCACCGCCGGCAACGGCACCGTGGTGATCAACGCCGACGGCACGCTGACCTACATGCCGGATGCCAACTTTAACGGTACCGATACCGTGACCTACACCGTCAGCGACGGCGCCGGCGGCGTAGTCACCGGCACCCTGACCATTACGGTGACGGCGGTAAACGACGCCCCGGTAGCCGGCAGTGACACGGCCACCACGCTGGAAGACACCCCGGTCACCG
>NZ_AOOE01000051.1 GCF_000406145.1 Dickeya dadantii NCPPB 898
GGGCCTGCCGACACTGCTGCTCGATGCCGACATGGGCAGCACAGACAGCGACAACCCGGTTGTTCCGGGCCTGAGTGCCAGGCACCTTGCCTATGTGATCTACACTTCCGGATCGACCGGACAGCCGAAGGGGGTGATGGTTGAGCACGCGCAGGTCACCCGTCTCCTGGCTGCGACACAGGAGCGCTTCCAGTTTGATCATAACGATGTCTGGACGCTGTTCCACTCCTTTGCCTTTGACTTCTCGGTATGGGAGCTGTGGGGGGCCTGGTCCTGTGGGGGACGCCTGCTGATTGTTCCCGCCGCGATCAGCCGTTCACCGCAGGCATTTTATGCGCTGCTATGCCGTGAGGGCGTGACTGTCCTCAATCAAACGCCCAGTGCCTTCCGGCAACTGAGCCAGGCTCAGGATAATACCGAACATGCGCTGCGCTGCGTTATCTTCGGGGGGGAAGCGCTGGAGTTACCTATGCTGGCACCCTGGGTGCGGCGTAATCCGACCCAACGTACCCGTTTGGTCAATATGTATGGCATTACAGAAGTTACCGTTCACGCGACGTATTGTGAGCTGACTGAGGAAGAGATATACGCTGGACGCGGTAGCCTGATCGGCCATCCACTGGCGGATTTGCGTGCCTACATCCTCGATCCTCACGGCCAGCCGGTTCCGGTGGGTGTCAGGGGGGAAATCCACATCGCCGGCACCGGCGTTGCCCGGGGCTATCTGAACCGCCCGGAACTCACCGCTGCGCGTTTCCTGGCGGATCCGTTCGCAGGCCAGCCCGGTGCGCGGATGTACCGGACCGGGGACCTGGGACGCTGGCTGCCGGATGGCACGATCGAATACCTGGGTCGTAATGACTGCCAGGTCAAAATCCGGGGCTTCCGTATCGAACCCGGAGAGATCGAAGCGTGTCTGGTGCAGTGCGCCGGCGTGCGCGAAGCGGTGGTGATTGCACGCGAAGACAGCCCGGGTGACAGGCGTCTGGTGGCCTACCTGGTCGCGGAAGCCGGCATCCTTCCCGAACCCGCCGGGCTGCGTCAGGCGCTGGCGCAGCAACTGGCGGACTATATGCTGCCGTCGGCCTTTGTGCGGCTGGATGCGCTGCCGCTGACGCCCAACGGCAAGCTCGATCGCCACGCCTTGCCCGCGCCGGATCAGGGCGCGGTGGTCAGCCGGGGCTATGAGGCACCGGCAGGCGAGATTGAAACGGCGCTGGCGCAAATCTGGCAGGATGTGCTGGGTGTGGCGCGTGTTGGACGGCACGATCACTTCTTCGAGCTCGGCGGGCATTCGCTGCTGGCTGTACAGCTGGCGGCACGCGTGCGTCAGGCGCTGGCCA
>NZ_AOOE01000052.1 GCF_000406145.1 Dickeya dadantii NCPPB 898
AGATAACATAAACCTGACTATCTCTAATCAGTTTTAGGTTAGCGTTGACCGTGTCTTTCACCCACCGTCAGTCATATTGGCGTCCCCTAGGGGATTCGAACCCCTGTTACCGCCGTGAAAGGGCGGTGTCCTGGGCCTCTAGACGAAGGGGACATCACTTGTCAGCTTCGCAAGACGCTTTGGACTCTTTCTTATCATCAGACAATCTGTGTGGACACCACGCAGGCAACTTCAACTCGGTAAGGAGGTGATCCAACCGCAGGTTCCCCTACGGTTACCTTGTTACGACTTCACCCCAGTCATGAATCACAAAGTGGTAAGCGCCCTCCCGAAGGTTAAGCTACCTACTTCTTTTGCAACCCACTCCCATGGTGTGACGGGCGGTGTGTACAAGGCCCGGGAACGTATTCACCGTAGCATTCTGATCTACGATTACTAGCGATTCCGACTTCATGGAGTCGAGTTGCAGACTCCAATCCGGACTACGACGCACTTTATGAGGTCCGCTTGCTCTCGCGAGGTCGCTTCTCTTTGTATGCGCCATTGTAGCACGTGTGTAGCCCTACTCGTAAGGGCCATGATGACTTGACGTCATCCCCACCTTCCTCCGGTTTATCACCGGCAGTCTCCCCTGAGTTCCCACCCGTAGTGCTGGCAACAGAGGATAAGGGTTGCGCTCGTTGCGGGACTTAACCCAACATTTCACAACACGAGCTGACGACAGCCATGCAGCACCTGTCTCAGCGTTCCCGAAGGCACCCCCGTATCTCTACAGGGTTCGCTGGATGTCAAGAGTAGGTAAGGTTCTTCGCGTTGCATCGAATTAAACCACATGCTCCACCGCTTGTGCGGGCCCCCGTCAATTCATTTGAGTTTTAACCTTGCGGCCGTACTCCCCAGGCGGTCGATTTAACGCGTTAGCTCCGGAAGCCACGCCTCAAGGGCACAACCTCCAAATCGACATCGTTTACAGCGTGGACTACCAGGGTATCTAATCCTGTTTGCTCCCCACGCTTTCGCACCTGAGCGTCAGTCTTCGTCCAGGGGGCCGCCTTCGCCACCGGTATTCCTCCAGATCTCTACGCATTTCACCGCTACACCTGGAATTCTACCCCCCTCTACGAGACTCTAGCCTGTCAGTTTTGAATGCAGTTCCCAGGTTAAGCCCGGGGATTTCACATCCAACTTAACAGACCGCCTGCGTGCGCTTTACGCCCAGTCATTCCGATTAACGCTTGCACCCTCCGTATTACCGCGGCTGCTGGCACGGAGTTAGCCGGTGCTTCTTCTGCGGGTAACGTCAATGAACAAGGTTATTAACCTTGTCCCCTTCCTCCCCGCTGAAAGTGCTTTACAACCCGAAGGCCTTCTTCACACACGCGGCATGGCTGCATCAGGGTTTCCCCCATTGTGCAATATTCCCCACTGCTGCCTCCCGTAGGAGTCTGGACCGTGTCTCAGTTCCAGTGTGGCTGGTCATCCTCTCAGACCAGCTAGGGATCGTCGCCTAGGTGAGCCGTTACCTCACCTACTAGCTAATCCCATCTGGGTTCATCCGATGGCGTGAGGCCCGAAGGTCCCCCACTTTGGTCTTGCGACGTTATGCGGTATTAGCTACCGTTTCCAGTAGTTATCCCCCTCCATCAGGCAGATCCCCAGACATTACTCACCCGTCCGCCGCTCGCCGGCGGGGAAGCAAGCTTCCCCCCGCTGCCGCTCGACTTGCATGTGTTAGGCCTGCCGCCAGCGTTCAATCTGAGCCATGATCAAACTCTTCAATTTAAAGTTTGATGCTGCTTCCGAAGAAGCGGTGCTCAAAGAATTTACTGTTAGTTCGTATGAATTAACTGTTGTCACTCTTCAAGACTTTCACATAATATTTTAGTGAAGTGTCCTGCGAGTGCCCACACAGATTGTCTGATTGATTGTTAAAGAGC
>NZ_CM001976.1:0-13085 GCF_000406145.1 Dickeya dadantii NCPPB 898
TCCACAGATTCCGATCGAAAAAATAAATTTATTTGAGTAAATTTACCCATGATCCCAGCCAGGCTTCTGCGGGATCTTCCGGAATGTCGTGTTGGGTAATGTCGATCTTCAGCATATCGCCGATCCGACGGGCGCCCAGATCCTGCAGTAATTGATCCACTTTGACGATCGCACCGCAGAAGGTGTCGTACTCACTGCTGCCGATCCCAATAGCGCCATAGCGAACCGCGGACAAATCAGGCCGTTTCGTTTGCAGGTCGTCATAAAACGGTTGCAGGTTGTCCGGCAGGTCGCCTGCGCCGTGGGTGGATGTTACTACCAGCCACAGGTTTTCAGGCGTGACCTCATCCAGTTCCGGACCGTGCAGCAGCGTGGTCGTTAAATTGTTTTGTTGCAGCAGTGATTCCAGGTGCTCGGTAACGTACTCGGCGCTGCCAAGGGTGCTGCCGCTGATGAGGGTAATGTCTGCCATACGCGATCCCGCCTGATTGAATGACGGCACATTGTACGCTGTGATCTTGGTGGGATCTACCTGTGGATAATAGGGGGATAGTAAAAAGGCCTTAAGGCACAATGGTACGCATAATCGGGTTTTGCAGGGAGATCAGGGTTTCAGTGGACTGAATTTCATCAATTGTCTGAATCTTGTTGATAAGTACATGTTGCAGCGCATCAATGGAACGGCACATCACCTTAATGAAGATGCTGTAATGCCCGGTGGTGTAGTACGCCTCCACCACTTCTTCCAGATTACTGAGCTTTTCCACCGCGGACGGATAGTCCTTGGCGCTTTTCAGGATGATGCCGATAAAGCAACAGACGTCGTACCCCAGCTGTTTAGGGTTCACGTCCAGACGGGTTCCCACGATGATGCCGGCCTGCTTCATCTTTTCTACCCGTACATGGATGGTGCCGGGGCTGACGGAGAACTGTTTGGCCAGTTCGGCGTAAGGTGTGCGGGCGTTCTCCATCAGCGCGTTGAGGATGCCGCGATCAAGTTCGTCCATTGTGTAGGTGTCTGCTGCCATGGTGGTGCTCCGTGAAGGACTGTCTGAAGCGTTTTACTGATTATTGCCGAATGAATCAATGTCCAAACCGGTGGGGTGTTCAGGAAAGCGCTAGTAAAGCTCTATATAAGAAGAACAGTAGTCAGAAGAGCAGAAGGTTTGAGTTATCAGACTTTTTCGTGCTGAAAGCGGCGCAGCAGGCGGCTTTTCAAGCCGGTGTCGAAGCGCCAGATATGATCGAAGATGCGCAGAATGCCGGGCTTGCCGTGCGCTGACATGGCGACCGCATGAAAACGATGCTGCAGCCGATGCTGACGGCGTTTGACTTCATTGACCAGTTCGTCCGGCAGACGCTGGGCGATAAAGTCCGAAATAATGACGGCATCGGCATCCTGCCAGGACTGGCTGTCCATTTTTTCCAGCAGTGCCGACAGGCAACTATTCAGGTCAGTGCCGCCCCGGAAGGTCTGACTGAGAAAGCGGATCGCTTCTTCCAGCCCGCTTTCCGACGTCAGGTCGTAGCTGACGATGCCGGTGGAAAACAGCATGATGTAACAGCGGCGGTTGTCCGCCAGCGCGATCCGCATCAGCGCCAGACAAAAGGCTTTGGCGCAGCGTTCGTTAAACCCGCCCATCGAGCCGGAAGTATCCACACAAACGATAAACGGCCCGCGTGGCTGCTGCTCGTTATGCTGATGGACGACCGGCCGCTCCAGCGTCTTTTCCCGCCAGCTCTCCCCTTGCAGCCGGTAGGTCAATAACCGGTGCTCCGACAGACGGCGGTAAAACTCAAATTCCAACTCACTGATGCCAAGGGTGGAAAGCTCGGTGGGCAGCAAGCGCAGAATATCGTCGCTCTGGTGGATGCCGCTGACCTGCTCCGGCGCAAAAGCCGGTTCGCGCACCATGACCTGAAAGGCTTCTTTGGGGGCATCCTGGCTGAGAACCGATTTAGTCTCCCGGCTACGACCGAGACGCTCCGCCAGACGCTGCAGTTCCGGCTGTTGCCGCAAAAAGGCGCCAACTTCCAGTAACGCATTGAATGGCTGCTTCATCCGTTTGCTGGCGCTGAGATCCCACAGTCTCCCGGCGGCGGTATCGTTGTCAGCCAGAATGGGTTCAAGCGCGCCGCTGATGGTCAGGCGTTTTTGGATCTCGTCCAGCAACTGATCCCGCTCCTGCTCCATGATTTGCTGATGCAGATTCAGGGTTTGCAGCGTCAGGCTAAGGCGCCAGCGCTGCATAAACAGGCCGTGCTGGCTGCTGCTAATGCGCGATTCCGACGAATGCGACGCGGAATGAACCAGCTTTTCAGCCTGATTCAGGAAGGGGGAATCCACATTATGTAAGGTGGACATGATGTCCGGCAGGTTGGACTGAAAGGTGTGATCGCTGATCAACTGGGTCTGCTGATAGCAGGTGAACTCTTTTTCCAGTTCGGGCGGCGCTTGGGTATTGCGCAACCGTTGCCGGAGGTTTTCTTTCCACTCCGGCAAATCACGCATGACGGCGGCTTTCAGACGCGGGTATTTGTCGAAGAACATCATCAACTGAGGCGTTGCCATCAGGGTGATAATCACGTCATCCAACAGATCGTTTTCATCGATGGACAACAGCATCTCCAGGGATTCCAGCGTCAGCATGATCGTTACTCCCGTTGTGACTGCTCTATTTGTTCATCGACCTGCTGCAGGCTTTCTTCAATCCTGGCAAGCCATTCTTTGGGCACAAACAGGCAAGGCTGATGACGTTCAAACAATCGACGTTGCTCACGTAACTGAATTTTCAGCGTTTCATATTCCTGAAGCATCTCTTCCGGCAGTTCACCTTTGATCACGCCCGGCAAAGACAATACGGTGCTTTGCAAACTGATATCGCGGATGATCAGATGCTGGCGCTCATCCACTTCCATATCCAGACGCTGGCTAAAACCGACGCCGTTGAGCTTGCCGCGTATTTCGCCGCCTTTCTGCAGCCATCCCGCCAGCGCTTCCCGGTCGAGTACTACGTGGGTTACGGTGTAGTCGTTGAGCAGCAGCGGTTTTTGCAGCATCAGCGTCAGTTCGGTGGACGTCAGACTTTCCGGCAGCGTGTGATGCGGTTTGCGGCCGAAAAAGTTGGCCTGACGTTCAACCCTGAAAGCCTGTTGCTCGCTCTGCTGCTGTTGGTATTGCTGGCGTTTCACATTTAACTGTTGCAACCGGTACAGCAGTGCTCGCTGCTGATAGGCCTGCTCGCTCATCAACTGCTGTAATTGCTGTTCCACCAGGTCGTGGGTGCCTAGGTCATGCCACAGGCAATCCTTGAGCAGGATTAGGTCAACCGGGGTAATGGTTTCCCGCCCGCTGAAGAAGGCGCAGGCCTGCAACAGGCGGATGGCTTTTTTCCAGCGGCGATCGGAAACGTATGGCGAACCGTCCTGAGAGTCCAGACGCTGGCGCAACTGATAAATCAGTTCGAAGCAATTTTCCGGCAACGGTATATGATCGATATGAGACTGCCACTGTTGGTACTCTTCGTCGCTGACGCTCAACGCCGGGCTGACCAGGTTGTCCTGTTCGCCGGGCGAGGCGGTAAGCATGGCGCGAAAATTGTGTTTGTCCTGTACCCGGTCCAGCCAGATGCGGATCAGCATACGGTCGTACAAGGCTTCCAGACTGCTGTCGGCTTCCGGCAGTTCGTTGGACGCGGTGACCAGCAGCCGCATCGGGATCGGTTCTTCACTGTTGCCGTTGCGAAAACGCCGCTCGTTGATGGCGGTCAGCAGGGTGTTGAGGATGGCGGGGCCGGCTTTCCAGATTTCATCCAGAAAGACAATTTCCGCTTCCGGCAGGTAGCCGGTGGTCAGGCGCTGGTAACGCCCTTCGTCTTTCAGCGCCTGAATGGATAGCGGACCGAATACTTCTTCCGGCGTTGAAAAGCGCGTCATCAGGTATTCGAAGGCGCGGGCGTGTCGGAAGGCGTATTTCAGGCGGCGGGCAATCAGGCTTTTGGCGATACCCGGCGGCCCCAGCAGGAAGACGCTTTCACCGCTAAGCGCCGCCAGCAGGCAGAGTCGGATGGCGTGTTGCCGTTCGTAAAGACCGTGTTCGAGAGCATGGCTCAGGCGAGAGATACGGTCGGCCAGCGCTGTGGGTTGTATCATAATAGATCCGTCATTGCTGTGAATCGCCGTCGGGAAGCGTGAAAATACGAGTTATGCAAAAACGTTGGGAAGATTACGTTTTCTTCATTAGCCATACATTAATTATTGTCACCATTACCGGTGTTAATCAACCAAGGCGCCGGTACCGAATCAGAACCAAGGTAGTATTAAAAAATGGGCTTTTAACGTGATTTGTGCATACTGTGCGTTTTCGGGCTAGTCCAACCAGAATAAGGCCCGATTTGTTAATGAATTGATAACAGAAGACAGGGTTTATGAATTCAGAACATAAACGTTCACTTCCGGCGATCACGCTGGCTGCCATCGGGGTGGTGTATGGCGACATTGGCACCAGCCCGCTTTATACGCTCAGGGAATGTCTTTCCGGACAGTTTGGCTTTGGGGTTGAACCCGATTCCGTCTTTGGCTTTCTCTCCCTGATATTCTGGCTGCTGGTGCTGGTGGTATCCCTTAAGTATCTGAGCTATGTCATGCGCGCCGATAACGCCGGCGAAGGCGGCATTCTGACGCTGATGTCGCTGGCCGGGCGCAATACGTCCGATAAAGTGACCGCCATGGTAGTGATCATGGGGTTGATCGGCGGCAGCTTTTTCTATGGCGAGGTGGTGATCACCCCAGCGATTTCGGTGATGTCGGCGATTGAAGGGCTGGATATCGTCGCGCCGTCGCTGGATACCTACATTGTCCCGATCTCGATTGTGGTGCTGACGCTGCTGTTCATGATTCAGAAACACGGTACCGGCCGGGTGGGTAGCCTGTTTGCGCCGATCATGACGGTGTGGTTTCTGTCGCTCGGGGTGCTGGGCGTGCGCAGTATCATCGCCAATCCCGAGGTGCTGCAGGCGCTGAATCCCAAATGGGCCATCAACTTCTTTATTCAGTACAAAGCGGTATCCTTCTTTGCGCTGGGGGCGGTGGTGCTGGCTATCACCGGGGTGGAAGCGCTGTACGCCGACATGGGGCACTTTGGCAAGCTGCCCATTCGCATCGCCTGGTTTTCCGCGGTATTGCCGTCGCTGGTGCTTAACTACTTTGGTCAGGGGGCGTTGTTGCTGAAAAATCCCGAGGCCATCAAAAACCCGTTCTTCCTCCTGGCACCTGACTGGGCGCTGATTCCGCTGCTGGTGCTGGCGACGCTGGCGACCATCATCGCCTCTCAGGCGGTGATTTCCGGGGTGTTTTCGCTGACCCGACAGGCGGTGCGCCTGGGGTATTTGCCGCCGATGCGCATCGTGCATACTTCGGATATGGAATCCGGGCAGATTTATATTCCGTTTATCAACTGGCTGCTGTACGTGGCGGTGGTAATCGTTATTGTCAGCTTTGAACATTCCAGCAATCTGGCCGCCGCCTACGGTATTGCGGTGACCGGCACCATGGTGCTGACCAGTATTCTGTCCTGTACGGTGGCGGTGAAAAACTGGCACTGGTATCGCCATCTGGTCTGGTTGTTGCTGGTGGCGCTGCTAGCCATCGACCTGCCGATGTTTCTGGCCAACGTGGTGAAGATTATTTCCGGCGGCTGGTTGCCGCTGGCGCTGGGGATGGTGATGTTTACCATCATGACCACCTGGAAAAGCGAACGCTTCCGGCTGCTGCGCCGTATCCACGAGCATGGCAATTCGCTGGACGCGATGATTACTTCGCTGGAAAAGAACCCGCCGGTGCGGGTGACCGGTACCGCGGTCTATCTTTCACGCGCCACCCACGTGATTCCGTTTGCGCTGCTGCACAATCTTAAGCACAACAAGGTATTGCATGAACGCGTGGTGCTGCTGACCATGAGAACGGAAGACGCGCCTTATGTGCACAATGCCCGGCGTGTTTCGGTGGAACAGCTTTCTCCAACCTTCTGGCGCGTCGTCGCCAGTTATGGCTGGCGTGAAACTCCTAATGTGGAAGAGGTTTTTCACCGTTGCTGGCAGGATGGCTTGACCTGTCAGATGATGGAAACCACATTCTTCCTGTCGAACGAATCACTGATGATGGGCAATCGACCCTGGTATCTGCGTGTTCGCGGCAAACTGTTCATGATGCTGAGCCGCAATGCGCTGCGGGCGGCGGATCAGTTTGAAATCCCACCAAACCGCCTGATCGAACTCGGCATTCAGGTGGAAATCTAACGCCTGATTTCACGGCGAAAGCGGGTGATATGTTGTAAACACTCACCCGTTTTCGCCGCTCGTTACCGAGTATCCTCCTCTGTATCCGTCTCTGTTGCCCTTTTTCCGGGTGGCGCTGAAAGGCGAACTGAACAAAGGTTTCAGCTCGGTTCAACGGGTGTGAAACAGATACGGAAAATCCGGCAATAGCCCTGTCTTATCAGGCGGGTTGCGGTTCTGCAGTGGCTTCCGGCTGGGCATTTTTATTGGTTTTAATAACTTAAAATCTCCCTTTTATTACGCCAACGAAACGTTTCGATAACGATCACATTTTCATAAGATAATCGTTGCCTTCTCCGGTTCTTTTTCTACACTTGTCATACAAGCGAAACGTTTCGCTATCAGGGTAAATAAAAATGAAAAAAGGTGCGTTACTTAATTCCGATATTTCATCGGTGATTTCCCGGTTGGGACATACCGACCAGATTGTCATTGCTGATGCCGGTTTGCCGATTCCGGAGACCACAACCCGTATCGATTTGGCCTTGACCCACAATGTGCCCGGCTTTTTGCAGGTGCTGAATGTGGTGACGACGGAAATGCAGGTTGAAGCCGCGATTCTGGCGCAGGAAATCATCGAGAAGAATACGCAACTCCATGACGCATTATTGAAACAGTTAGCACAACTTGAACAACACCAGGGAAATACTATTTCACTGCATTACGTCAGCCACGAGGATTTCAAAAAGCAAAGTGGTCAAAGCCGGGCCATTATTCGCACTGGGGAATGCTCTCCCTATGCGAATGTGATCCTTTGTGCCGGCGTCACCTTCTGAGGTACCGATGCAACCTTTACTGCAATTGCAAGGCATCACCAAAACCTTTCCCGGCGTTAAGGCGCTTTCCGGCGCGGCGTTGAATGTCTATCCGGGTAAGGTGATGGCGTTAGTGGGCGAAAACGGCGCCGGCAAATCCACCATGATGAAGGTTCTGACGGGGATTTATCGCAAAGATGCCGGCAGTATCCATTTTCTGGGTAAGGACGTGGATTTCAGCGGCCCCAAAGCCTCTCAGGAAGCAGGAATCGGCATTATCCATCAGGAACTGAACCTGATTCCTCAACTGACCATTGCCGAAAATATTTTCCTTGGCCGCGAATTTACCAACCGTCTGGGGCGTATCGACTGGAAACAGATGTACGCCGAGGCGGACAAACTGCTCAAGCGGTTGAATCTGCGTTATGACAGCCGCCGTCTGGTGGGCGAATTGTCGATTGGCGACCAGCAGATGGTCGAAATCGCCAAGGTGCTCAGCTTTGAATCCCGGGTCATCATTATGGATGAACCCACCGATGCGTTGACCGATACCGAAACCGCGTCGCTGTTCAGCGTGATTAAAGAACTGCAGTCTCAGGGCTGCGGCATCGTCTATATCTCCCATCGACTGAAAGAAATCTTTGAAATCTGTGATGACGTGACGGTCTTTCGCGACGGCCAGTTCATCGGCGAACGCCCGGTGAGTGAATTGCAGGAAGATTCGCTGATTGAAATGATGGTGGGTCGTAAGCTGGAAGATCAGTATCCCCGCCTGAATCAGGCACCCGGCGAGGTGCGTTTGCAGGTCAGCGAATTGTCCGGGCCGGGTGTGGAAAACGTGAGCTTCACGCTGCGCAAGGGCGAGATTCTTGGCGTCGCCGGGTTAATGGGCGCCGGCCGTACCGAATTGATGAAAGTGCTTTACGGCGCGCTGCCGCGTACCCACGGCAAAGTCCATCTGGACGGCAAAGATGTGGTGACGCGCAGTCCGCAGGACGGGCTTGCCAGCGGCATCGTCTATATTTCCGAAGACCGCAAGCACGACGGGCTGGTGCTCGGCATGTCGGTGAAGGAAAACATGTCCCTGACCGCGCTGCGCTATTTCAGCAATGCCGCGGGGTCGCTGCGGCACGGCGATGAACAGCAGGCGGTGAGCGATTTCATCCGCATGTTTAATATTCGTACGCCGTCCATGTCCCAGCCGATTGGGCTGCTGTCTGGTGGTAATCAGCAGAAAGTGGCGATCGCCCGCGGCCTGATGACGCGCCCCAAAGTGCTGATTCTGGATGAGCCGACCCGCGGTGTGGATGTGGGGGCAAAAAAAGAAATCTATCAGTTAATCAACCAGTTCAAGCAGGAAGGATTAAGCATCATTTTGGTGTCGTCGGAAATGCCCGAAGTGCTTGGGATGAGCGATCGCATTATCGTGATGCACGAAGGGCGCCTGAGCGGCGAGTTCCCGATTGAACAGGCGACACAGGAAACGCTGATGGCTGCGGCCGTTGGTAAGCAATACGGCGTAAAGCAGGAGTAAGTCAGACATGAGTTCCCAAACTATCACAGCAAAGCGCTGGCTCAGCAAAGAGTGGCTGATGGAGCAAAAATCATTGATCGCCCTGCTGATTTTGATCGCTGTGGTGTCTTCAATGAGCCCCAACTTTTTTACCCTGAACAACCTGTTCAACATCCTGCAGCAGACCTCGGTGAACGCCATCATGGCGGTGGGGATGACGCTGGTGATCCTCACGTCCGGCATTGATTTGTCCGTAGGGTCGTTGCTGGCGCTGACCGGTGCGGTGGCGGCTTCCATCGTCGGGCTTGAGATCAATGCGCTGGTGGCGGTATTCGCTGCGCTGGCGCTCGGCGCGGTCATCGGCGCCGGCACCGGCATCGTGATTGCCAAGGGGCGGGTGCAGGCCTTTATCGCCACGCTGGTGATGATGCTGCTGCTGCGCGGCGTGACCATGGTTTACACCAACGGCAGCCCGATCAATACCGGTTTTTCCGATTCCGCGGATGCGTTAGGCTGGTTCGGCATCGGACGTCCTCTGGGCATACCCACGCCAATCTGGATTATGGCGGTGGTATTCCTGGCAACCTGGTACATGCTGCACCATACCCGCATCGGCCGCTATATCTATGCGCTGGGCGGAAATGAAGCGGCAACCCGCCTTTCCGGGATCAGCGTTGATAGAGTGAAAGTGGTGGTTTATGCGTTGTGTGGTTTGCTGTCGGCGCTGGCGGGCATTATCGAAGTAGCTCGCTTGTCATCGGCGCAACCAACGGCAGGGACGGGTTATGAACTGGATGCCATTGCGGCGGTGGTGCTGGGTGGCACAAGTTTGTCGGGTGGTAAAGGACGCGTGGTGGGAACGTTAATCGGCGCTCTGATTCTGGGGTTCCTGAATAACGGACTTAACCTGTTAGGGGTTTCTTCTTACTACCAGATGATCGTCAAGGCGGTGGTTATTTTGCTGGCGGTTTTGGTAGATAACAAAGGCAGTAAATAACTTTTCATTCACACAGGAATTGAAATATGAATTTGAAGAAGATTGCTACTCTGGTTTCCGCTGTCGCGCTGAGTGCCGCCGTCAGTACCAATGCGCTGGCGAAGGATACCATTGCTCTTGTTGTTTCCACGCTCAATAACCCGTTCTTCGTGTCTCTGAAAGATGGCGCGCAGAAAGAGGCCGACAAACTTGGCTACAATCTGGTGATTCTGGATTCTCAGAATAACCCGGCTAAAGAACTTTCCAACGTGCAGGATCTGACCGTTCGCGGCACCAAGCTGTTGCTGATCAACCCGACCGACTCCAACGCGGTAGGTAATGCGGTGAAGCTGGCTAACCAGGCCAAAATCCCGGTCATTACGCTGGACCGTGTTGCCGCCAGCGGCGAAGTGGTGAGCCACGTGGCTTCCGACAATGCCTTCGGCGGTAAAGTCGCCGGCGATTTCATCGCCAAAAAACTGGGTGAAGGCGCCAAGGTTATTCAACTGGAAGGCCTGGCGGGAACGTCTGCCGCCCGTGAACGCGGCGCCGGCTTCATGAAATCCGCCGAGAAAAACAAATTTGCCATGCTGGCGAGCCAGCCTGCCGACTTTGATCGCACCAAAGGTCTGAACGTCATGCAGAACCTGCTGACCGCCCACCCGGACGTTAAAGCCGTGTTCGCCCAGAACGACGAAATGGCGCTGGGTGCCCTGCGTGCCTTGCAGACTGCCGGTCGTGACGATGTACTGGTAGTCGGTTTTGACGGCACCGCCGACGGCGTGAAAGCCGTAGAAGGCGGCAAACTGGCGGCTACCGTGGCGCAGCGTCCTGAGCAGATCGGCATCATCGGCGTGGAAACCGCTGACAAGGTACTGAAAGGCGAAAAAGTACAGCCGATCATCCCTGTCGACCTGAAACTGGTTACCAAATAATAACATCATCAAAGCGTAATACCGCACGTGTAGTACAGCGCCGCCCCTGACAGGCGGCGCGTAATCAACCTCGGGGTTCATGGTAATGAAATCAGGCAAGCTGGTAGTCTTGGGAAGCATCAATGCGGACCATATTTTGAATCTGGCGCAGTTTCCCCGTCCGGGCGAAACGGTGATCGGTAAACAGTATGGTGTGGCATTTGGCGGCAAAGGCGCCAACCAGGCGGTGGCTGCCGGGCGCAGTGGCGCTGATATCGAATTTATCGCCTGTGTCGGGGCGGACGATATCGGCGAGCGTATTCGCCAGCAACTGATTAAAGACCGAATCGATGTCTCCGCCGTTGAGGCGATTTCCGGCCAGACTACCGGGGTGGCGCTGATTTTCGTCAACGGCGAAGCCGAAAACATGATCGGCATTCATGCGGGTGCCAACGCGGCGGTAACGCCTGATTACCTGAATCGCTATCAGCAGAAAATTATTGATGCCTCCGCGCTATTGATGCAGTTGGAATCGCCGCTGGAAACGGTGACCGCCGCCGCTCGTCTGGCGCATGACCATGGCACCAAAGTGATCCTCAATCCGGCGCCGGCCTGCTCGTTGCCTGATGAATTGCTGTCGCTGGTGGACATGATCACGCCGAATGAAACCGAAGCGCAAATCCTGACCGGCGTCGCGGTTGAAACGGAAGACGACGCGCAACGTGCCGCACAGGTGCTGCATGATAAAGGCATTGCGACCGTATTGATTACACTGGGGAGTCGCGGCGTCTGGCTAAGCGAACAGGGTAAAGGGCAACGTATTCCCGGTTTTCGCGTAAAAGCGGTCGATACCATCGCTGCCGGCGATACGTTCAACGGCGCGCTGGTGACGGCTCTGCTGGAGTCATGCCCGATGGAGGCCGCGGTTAAATTCGCTCATGCGGCGGCGGCTATCGCGGTTACTCGTCATGGTGCTCAGCCTTCGGTTCCCTGGCGTGAAGAGATTGATGCTTTCCTGAATGCACAGGAGTAATCCTTGGCAACGATGAAAGACGTGGCCCGTCTGGCCGGGGTATCCACATCAACGGTTTCTCATGTTATCAACAATAACCGCTATGTCAGCGACGCCATTCGCGACCGGGTGATGAAAGCGGTTGAAGAATTGAATTACGCGCCGTCAGCGCTGGCGCGTAGCCTCAAAATTAATCAGACACGTACCATTGGCATGCTGCTGACCGCCAGTAGCAACCCGTTCTATGCCGAAGTCGTGCGCGGCGTGGAGCGTTGTTGCTACGAACGGGGTTACAGCCTAATTCTGTGCAATACGGAAGGCGACCACCACCGCCTGAGCCGCAGTCTGGAGACATTACTGCAGAAACGGGTGGATGGGCTGTTGCTGATGTGTACTGAAAGCCATATGCCTTCACCCGATATTATTCGCCGTTATCCTTCTATTCCTGTCGTGATGATGGATTGGGCGCCTTTTGAAGGCAGCAGCGATGTTATCAAAGACAACTCGCTGCAAGGCGGCGAAATGGCCACCCATTACCTGATTTCTCAGGGATATCGCAACATCGCCTGTATTGCTGGCCCGCAGGATAAGACCACCGCACATAATCGCCTGGAAGGTTATCGTAAAGCGATGCACCAGGCGGGCTTGCCGATCCTTCCCGGTTATGAGGTGGTCGGGGATTTCGAATTCGAAACCGGCTTTCGCGCCATGCAACAATTGCTGGCATTGCCGGAGCGGCCCGACGCCGTCTTTACCAGTAATGATGCTATGGCGGTGGGCGTCTACCGTGCTTTGCACGACGCTGGGTTATCTATTCCGGACGATATGGCCGTTGTGGGTTATGACGATATCGAACTGGCGCGCTACCTGTCTCCGCCGTTGACGACGATTCATCAACCTAAAGATGAACTGGGCGAACTGGCGATTGATACGCTGCTTCACCGACTGGAACATCCGGATACGGAACACAATGTACTGGTGTTGACGCCGGAGCTAATCGTTCGGGATTCGGTCGGAAAAAGAAGTTAGTGGCTGATTGTTTTCCTTAATTCCGACGTTTTATAGCGCTGAAAAGCAGCATGTTGATGTATTCCTGCCCGTTTTGCCTGAAAACCATCCAGTTGATGATTTTTTTGCATTTATCGCTTGTCAGGCCAGAAGAACTCCCTATAATGCGCCTCCACTGACACGGCAACAGCGGAAACGCAGCGCGGTGTCAGGCGGGGAAAACGAGAAAAAAGTCGTTGACTCTGCAGGAGGAAAGCGTAGTATACGCCACCTCGCGACAGCAGGCTGTAAGCCGGTCGCACCGCTCTTTAACAATCAATCAGACAATCTGTGTGGGCACTCGCAGGACACTTCACTAAAAAATTATGTGAAAGTCTTGAAGAGTGACAACAGTTAATTCATACGAACTAACAGTAAATTCTTTGAGCACCGCTTCTTCGGAAGCAGCATCAAACTTTAAATTGAAGAGTTTGATCATGGCTCAGATTGAACGCTGGCGGCAGGCCTAACACATGCAAGTCGAGCGGCGAGGCGGGGGAAGCGTTGCCGTTCCCGCCGGCGAGCGGCGGACG
>NZ_CM001976.1:13185-261547 GCF_000406145.1 Dickeya dadantii NCPPB 898
CTGGGTGTGTAAGCGTAGCGATACGTTGAGCTAACCAGTACTAATGACCCGAGAGGCTTAACCTTACAACACCGAAGGTGTTTTTGGTGAGAGACGACGATATTTGGCTTGTTCGATGGATTGGTTCCTGTGGTTGCACGGATGGTGTGACGGCGGGAATGAAAAGAATTTGCCTGGCGGCGACAGCGCGGTGGTCCCACCTGACCCCATGCCGAACTCAGAAGTGAAACGCCGTAGCGCCGATGGTAGTGTGGGGTCTCCCCATGCGAGAGTAGGGAACTGCCAGGCATCATATAAGGAACCCCCGGTTAACGCCGGGGGTTTTTTGCTATGGGGCCGGGAAGCCGGCGTTACGGGATGGCGGTCCGGACAGGCGGCGGCCCGGTGGGGTGGTTTTACGGTCCGGGCAGGTCCGGTCTTGTGCTCTCCCCCGCGTAGTGTCGCGCGTCTGCGCTGTGGCCCTGTCGCTTTTTCCCTGCAAGGCCTTCTCTTTATCTCCCTCTCTCCGCGGTTTTTTAGCACTCTGCACAAACAGAATAATCATCTCGCTTCAGTCTCCGGCAGCGCCGGTTCTCCTTCGCAGCCAGTCACGGATAAATACGGCGATCTGCGCCGGCTGGTTGAGATCCAGACAGGGCAGGGCAAGGGTTAAGGCGGTATCGGTGGCCACGGCCAGCGTGTCGGCGTCGATCAACGCCGCGATATCACCTCCTGGCCCGTGACGGTAAAGCAGAATTTTATCGACGGGTTCATGTTTGAAGCCTTCAACCAGAATCAAATCCAGCTTTGAGCTGTCCATTCTGCTGGCCAGGAAGTATAGATCGGGTTCCTGCTGTTCCGGTGTTTCGGTCATCAACGCCCAGCGAGTGTTGCTGGCAACCAAAGTCTGGTCAGCACCGGCCTTGCGCAGTTCATAGCTGTCCTTACCCGGTTTATCGACATCCATATCGTGGTGAGTATGCTTGATGATACCCACCCGGATCCCCATTGCGTTAAGCAATGGGATGAGCTGCTTCAGTAAAGTGGTTTTGCCAGTACCGCTATGAGCGGTAATAGCCAGAAGTGGTATCTCAGTCATGGTGTGGCTCCTGCCAGCGAGCCAGATCCTCTGGCGTATTGAGATTACGAAATGATAAAGGTTGATCTGCAAAAGAGACGGCTTTTGCTTCTATCTGCTCCAGAAACAGCATCAATTTCCGATCGCCGTTGCTCAGATAAGCCTCCAGCTTCCCAATCAGCGAGGTGTGGATCGCCAATAATGTCGGATGCTCGCGAGACCCATCCGTGGCATAGGCGGCAAGATAATTATCATTTAACAGCAGTAACCGGGAAACCAGGTCAACAGGTAACGCGGGGACATCGCAGGGAACAAACACGACCCAGTCTGTTTTGGCGAGGCTTAACCCGGTAAAAATACCGGCCAGCGGGCCAGAAAAGTTACGGTTAATATCACCGATCACCGGATAACCGCTTTGCTGATAGCGTTCCTGATGACGATTGGCGTTGATAAGCAAGGTATCGACCTGCGGCTTAAGGCGATCAAGAACGTGCTGATAGAGCGGCTTACCTTCCAGTTCAATCAACCCCTTATCGTTTCCTCCCATACGGGATGACTGGCCGCCGGCCAGAATCACACCTGTTATCATCGTATTGGCATCCATAATGATTTGATGCGTTATTGTCGGAAAAGTATGGCGCGAGGCCAAGCCCTTTCCCCATACTAGATAAACAGTCATTGATATTTGAGGTAGTGATAATGAAATGCCATCGTTTAAATGAATTGATTGAACTGCTGCACCCGGCCTGGCAAAAAGAGCCGGATTTAAATTTGGTGCAATTTTTACAAAAACTTGCACAGGAAGCCGGGTTCGAGGGGGCGCTTAGTGATTTGACTGATGATATCCTTATTTATCATTTAAAATTGCGTGACGCAGATAGCGCACAGCCTATTCCCGGCTTGCAGAAAGATTATGAAGAAGATTTCAAAACCGCATTACTGCGTGCCCGTGGCGTTATCAAGGATTAGCGGCTTCACTCATAGTCCGATGCAATGGAACGGTGCCTGTCATGCATGATTCCGTATTCAATTTTCATACACTGTCGCCGGATGTCGTCATGGATGCGCTCTGGTCTGTGGATATCCGTGTCGATTCCGGCCTGACAGCGCTTAATAGCTATGAAAATCGGGTTTATCAGTTCAGTGATGAAGAACGTAAACGTTATGTGGTGAAGTTTTATCGGCCGCAACGTTGGAATGCTGCCCAGATTAACGAAGAACATCATTTTGCGGCCGAGTTATTCGATGATGAAGTGCCGGTTGTAGCGCCGCTGGCCCTACAGGGCAATACGCTGCATGAGCATGATGGTTTCTGGTTTGCTGTGTTTCCCAGCGTGGGCGGGCGTCAGTATGAAATGGACAATGACGACCAACTGGAGGAGGTTGGGCGTTATCTGGGCCGAATTCATCAGACCGGTAGTCGAAATCTGTTTTCAACCCGCCCTACTATCGGGTTGCTGGAATACCTTGATGACCCGCTGGTCACGTTAACTGACAGCTCCCTGATTTCCGACGCGCAAAAAGCGCCGTTTCTAACGGTGACGACCCGGCTGATTGATGAAGTAAAACTGCACTGGAATACGCACTGGCAAGCCAGACGCCTGCACGGCGACTGCCATCCCGGTAATATTCTTTGGCGTGATGGCCCATTGTTTGTCGATCTGGACGATGCGCGTAATGGCCCGGCGGTGCAGGATCTCTGGATGCTGTTACATGGAGATCGTCAAGAGCAGCGCATCCAGCTGGATATTTTGCTGGATGCCTACAGTGAGTTCGCCTCTTTTGATGAAGCGGAGCTGGCATTGATTGAACCGCTACGCGCTATGCGTATGGTTCACTATCTGGCCTGGGTAGCTCGTCGTTGGCATGACCCTGCTTTTCCTCGTAGTTTTCCATGGATGCAGGAAGCTGATTTCTGGGCAAAGCAGGCCACTATTTTTACTGAACAGGTAAGGCTGTTGCAGGAACCACCGCTGCAGCTGACACCGATGTACTGACACTTATGGAGATAACGTTGATATGAAGAAATTATGGCTTGCGCTGGCTGGCATGGTGTTGGCGTTCAGTGCGTCAGCAGCTGATTTTTCCGATGGCAAACAGTATGCCACGCTGGATAAACCGGTTCCTCAATCCCCTCAGGTGCTGGAGTTCTTCTCATTCTATTGCCCGCACTGTTATCAGTTTGCTCAGGTTTACCATATTCCTGACGCCATTCAGAAAGCGCTGCCGGCCGATGCCAAGCTGACCAAATACCATGTCGATTTTCTGGGAGAATTGGGCAAGGAACTGACTCAGGCCTGGGCGGTAGCGATTGCTCTGGGTGTGGAAGACAAAGTCAGCCCGCTGATGTTTGATGCGGTTCAGAAGACTCAGACCGTGAAACAACCTCAAGACATTCGTCAGGTCTTTGTGGCGGCTGGCGTAAAAGCTGAAGATTATGACAGCGCCCTGAATAGCTTCGTGGTGAAATCTCTGGTTGCTCAGCAGGAGAAAGCGGCTGCCGATCTACAGCTGCGAGGGGTTCCGGCCGTGTTCGTGAACGGCAAATATATGATAAAAAGCGATGGGCTTGATACCAGCTCTATGGACAACTACGTCAAACAATATGCTGATGTAGTGAAATTCCTGCTCTCTCAGAAATAAGCTTTCTGCCGCTTCTCTGCGCCATACGTTTTACCACGTGTGGCGTTTTTGTTTCTGCGCCAATGGTAACGTCTGGACATTTCTGCTTACCGCCCAGAATTTCGATTTCATATATATCCACATCAATAACAACGCCTTGATATAACTGCAATGTCAATGTTTTTATCCTAACGCTTTGATTAATAAATAATTACATATGCATTCTACTTCTATTGATATCTCTGTTAATTATCTTTCAATTTCTATGCACAAAGTTATCCACAGGTTTTTTGCGAAGCATTGTGCAAAAAGCGTAATGAGCGAGCGTTAGTATTCGTCTCTGACTGTCAGCTATGGCATCCTTAACTTCATGTCAGAAAACAACGATCGCGAAATATCATGGTTCAAATAGCAGAGAATCCCCTCATTCTGGTTGACGGTTCATCGTACCTGTACCGCGCCTATCATGCCTTCCCCCCACTGACCAACGGTGCCGGCGAACCGACCGGCGCGATGTATGGCGTGCTCAACATGTTGCGCAGTTTGTTGCAGCAATACCATCCCAGTCATGTCGCGGTGGTGTTTGACGCGAAGGGTAAGACGTTTCGTGATGATTTGTTTGAGCACTACAAATCTCACCGGCCGCCGATGCCGGATGATCTGCGCGCTCAGATTGAACCGTTGCACCGCATGGTGAAAGCGATGGGGTTGCCGTTGCTCTCCGTGTCCGGCGTAGAGGCGGATGATGTGATTGGAACGCTGGCGCAGCAGGCGGAGCGTGTGGGCAAACCGGTTTTGATCAGCACCGGCGACAAGGACATGGCGCAATTGGTGACGCCAAATATCACGCTGATCAACACCATGAACAACACCATTCTGGGGCCGGATGAGGTCTGTGCCAAATACGGTATTCCGCCGTCGCTGATCATTGATTTTCTGGCTCTGATGGGGGATTCCTCCGATAACATTCCCGGTGTGCCGGGCGTGGGTGAAAAAACCGCACAGGCATTACTGCAAGGGTTGGGAGGGCTGGATACCCTATATGCCGATTTGGATAAGATCGCGAGCCTGACCTTTCGGGGTGCCAAGACCATGGTAGCCAAGCTGGAACAGAACAAAGAGTTGGCTTACCTCTCCTACCAACTGGCCACGATCAAAACGGATGTTGAACTGGAACTGGGTTGCGAACAACTGACGGTGAATGAGCCGGATGTGGCGGAATTGCACGAATTGTTCACCCGTTATGAGTTCAAACGCTGGCTGGCGGATGTGGAAGACGGCAAATGGTTGCAGGGTGGTAGAAAGAGCCAGCCTGCGGTGCCGTTTGTTAAAGCGACGGTGGAAGCAACGCCGAAAGAAGCGGCCAGCGTGCTGTCCCAGGATGGCTACGTCACCATTCTCGATGAGAAAGTGCTGCTGGATTGGCTTGAGCGGATAAAAACCGCCGCTCTGTTCTCGTTCGATACCGAAACCGATGGTCTTGATACCCTGACCGCCAATTTGGTGGGCGTGTCGTTGGCGATTAAACCAGGCGAAGCGGCTTATCTGCCATTAGGGCATATTACGTCGAGAGTTTACTCCAGTAATATTTACAGCAGCACGGTATCGCCTGCGACGAGAATGTCCACGCAGTTGGATCGCGATCGGGTGCTGGCGCTGCTGAAGCCGCTGCTGGAAGATGACGGTATTCGCAAGATCGGGCAAAACCTGAAGTTTGATAAAGGCGTGATGGCTCGCTATGGCATCGACCTGCGCGGCATTGCCTTTGACACCATGCTGGAGTCGTATGTACTCGATAGTGTGGCCGGCCGTCATGACATGGACAGCCTGTCGGAGCGTTATTTGCAGCATAAGACCATCACGTTTGAAGAGATTGCCGGTAAGGGCAAAAACCAGCTGACGTTCGATCAAATTCCGCTGGCGCAGGCATCTGTCTACGCGGCTGAAGATGCCGATGTGACACTGCGTCTGCACGAGACGCTATGGGCGAAGCTGGAGCCGCAGCAGGAACTGCGCAAGGTATTCCAGAATATCGATATGCCGCTGGTGCCGGTTTTGTCGCGCATAGAGCGCACCGGGGTGCTTATCGATACCACGATTCTGGCGGAGCATTCGCGGGAGCTGACGCAACGTCTGGCGGAGCTGGAAGTGCAAGCGCATGAGCTGGCGGGGGAAGCCTTCAATTTGTCTTCTCCCAAACAGCTAGGCGCCATTCTGTACGAAAAACTGCAGTTGCCGGTCATCAAAAAAACCCCGAAAGGCGCGCCTTCCACCAATGAAGAAGTGTTGGCCGAGCTGGCGCTGGATTATCCACTGCCGAAGCTGATTTTGGAGCATCGTGGGCTGGCGAAACTGAAATCCACTTACACGGATAAACTGCCGCAGATGATCAATCCGCTGACCAGGCGGGTGCACACTTCCTATCATCAGGCGGTAACGGCAACCGGGCGTCTATCCTCCAGCGATCCTAACCTGCAGAACATTCCGGTGCGTAATGAAGAAGGTCGGCGCATCCGTCAGGCGTTCATTGCACCGGAGGGATACCGTATTCTGGCGGCGGACTACTCGCAAATCGAATTGCGCATCATGGCGCATCTGTCGCGGGATGCCGGATTGCTGAGGGCGTTTTCCCACGGTCTGGATATTCACCGCGCTACGGCTGCCGAGGTATTCGGTCTGCCGCTCGACAGGGTGACCACCGAACAGCGCCGCAGCGCCAAAGCCATCAATTTTGGTTTGATTTACGGCATGAGCGCATTTGGTTTGTCCCGCCAGCTGGCTATTCCGCGTAGCGAAGCTCAAAAATATATGAACCTCTATTTTGAGCGTTACCCGGGCGTGCAGGAGTACATGGAGCGCACTCGTCAGCAGGCGGCGGATCAAGGATATGTGTCCACGCTGGATGGCCGCCGTCTCTATTTGCCGGATATTCATTCCCGCAACGTCAATAGCCGCAAGGCAGCGGAACGGGCGGCCATCAATGCGCCGATGCAGGGCACTGCGGCGGACATCATCAAAAAAGCGATGATTGCCATTGATGCCTGGTTACGGCAGGAAAAGCCGTTGGTGACGATGCTGATGCAGGTACACGATGAACTGGTGTTTGAAGTGCATCACTCGGTACTGGACGAAGCCAGTGCGAAAATACGCAACCTGATGGAAGGTTGCATGCAGCTGGACGTGCCGTTGCAGGTGGATATCGGTACCGGTAGTAACTGGGATCAGGCTCATTAAGCTATCTGGTGAAAGAGTCTGGTCAGACTGATTCTGGCTGTTATGCTGATTTTTTCCATGAATACCATAAGAAATATCGTCTTTATTTTTTATGTTGGTTTTTTCAGCTGAATCCTAAGCAATTCTGTAATTAAACTACAGGATTGTGTGACCCGGTTTGGGTTTGTTTAATTCATCACCGATTTTTATGAAATTAAACAACAAAAAAACCTTTTTTCCAGAAAGGAAATGGGGTAGAGTTAAACGCGTAGGGTACAGAGGTAAGATGTTCTATCTTTCAGACCTTTTACTTCACGTAATCGGATTTGGCTGAATGTTAGCCGCCCCGGTCGGGTTTCTGACCGGGGCGTTTTTTATTGTCTGGATGGCGGATTCACTGGATAACAAAAACCTATGCTACCGGCGGAGCAATCAGCCGGTAGCCATCGGGATAGTGATTCTGTCGGGAAGGATTTACCGATGTATTACAAGTCGGATTCTGGCTGAGATTGCAACTCTGCTGACGGCAACGTACTGAACCAGCTATCTAATTTCTGACGTAATTTATCTACACCGGTTTTTTTCAGCGAAGAAAACGCTTCAACCTGAATATCCCCCATGAACGGCAACACCGCTTCCCGCACCATGTTCAACTGGGATTTGCGGGCGCCCTGAGCCAGCTTGTCGGCTTTGGTCAGCAGCACTAGCACCGGCAAACCGACATCAACGGCCCACTCCAGCATCTGCTGGTCCAGATCCTTGAGCGGGTGACGGATATCCATCAATACCACCAGTCCTTTCAGGCAGTCACGTTTTTGCAGGTATTCGCCAAGCGCACGTTGCCATTTGCGTTTCATCTCTTCCGGCACTTCGGCATAGCCATAGCCAGGCAAATCGACCAGGCGTACGCCATCGGCCACTTCAAACAGGTTGATAAGCTGGGTTCGACCCGGTGTCTTACTGGTGCGGGCCAGACTTTTCTGGTTGGTCAGCGTATTGAGCGCGCTGGATTTGCCCGCGTTGGAACGGCCGGCAAAAGCGACTTCAATACCGCTGTCGGCAGGAAGATGACGAATGTCCGGCGCGCTGGTGACGAAATGGGTCACATGGTAGTTGTATTGTTGGGTCACAGTTTGCGTCTCTATCTGGATCACGGTGTTATGTGGCTGATTATACCTGCAACTGATAAGAAAGGCGGAGTTTATCTGTTTTTGTCGGGGTGTTACCGTCTTAACAGACTGAAAAAATAAAACCAGCACAGAGCTCTTGGAGCACTTTTTTATTGGTATGCTTTCTGCTAGATTCCGCCGCAATTCTCCTTATATTCGCTCATCTGAACCCGAGATTGACGCTATGAAACAACCATCAAAAGGGGCGGAACGCAAAGCCTCCGCACCGAAGATCAAAAGAAAAAGCCGTGAGCAGCTGGATCTGGAAGCTCGCGACCGCAAACGCCAGAAAAAACACCGTGGCCATGCAGCGGGAAGTCGTGCTCAGCCGTCCGGCGACCACCAGCAAAACGCCGCTTCCGGCAAGGCGAAAGACCCGCGTATTGGCAGCAAAAAACCGGTGTCGTTGCTGCCGGAAGGTACGGCCGTAGCGGTGAAAGCGCCGGTGCCGGCGGCAGAAAAACCCGTTCGCCAGTCGCCGCAGGACGAGCTGGAAATGCTGGAGAATGATCCGCGTCTGGATGCATTGCTGGACCGTCTGGAAAAAGGCGAAACGCTGTCGGCCAAAGAACAATCCTGGCTGGATGAGACGCTGGATCGTATCGATATTCTGATGGAGCAATTGGGCATCAGTCTGGACGATGACGAGGAAGACGAAGAGCAGGAAGAGGATATGCTGCAACTGCTCCGTCGCGGTAATCCGAAAGACGGCTATTGATGCTGAAAGCGCTGTTTCTGCTCATAACCTTACTGGTTCTGTGTTTTTTGGGCGGCCTGTTGGTTAAACTGTGGTGCCTGTCTAAACGGAAAGACAGATTACAGCGTGCCGTATTGGCCGGGCAGCGTCGGCTGCCTTCGCGCCGTGCGGCGAGGATCGGTTACCGGAAGGAGTGAGCAGCATGCCCGAACAAACCATAGACTGGGATTTATCCCTGATCCAGAAATACAACTATTCGGGGCCGCGCTACACTTCTTATCCTACCGCGCTGGAATTCAGCGATAGTTATGACAACGCCGCTTTTGCTCAGGCAGTGGCCCGTTACCCTAACCGGCCACTGTCGCTGTACCTGCATATCCCGTTCTGTCACCGCCTGTGCTACTTCTGTGGCTGCAATAAGCTGGTGACTCGTCAGTTGCACAAGGCGGATGAGTATCTTGACCGGCTGGCGCTGGAAATCCGCCAACGCGCGCCATTGTTTGCCGGCCGTGTCGTCACTCAGATGCATTGGGGCGGCGGCACGCCGACCTTTCTGAACAAAACACAGATTAGCCGCCTGATGGGGTTGCTGCGCCAGTATTTCCATTTTGCCGAACAGGCCGAAATGTCGCTGGAAGTGGACCCGCGGGAAATTGAACTGGATGTGCTCGATCATTTGCGCGCTGAAGGGTTCAATCGCCTCAGTATGGGGGTGCAGGACTTCAATAAAGAGGTGCAGCGCCTGGTCAATCGCGAGCAGGATGAAGCCTTTATTTTTGCGCTGATCGAGCGGGCCAAAGCGCTGGGGTTCGCCTCCACCAATATCGACCTGATCTACGGTTTGCCAAAGCAGACGCCGGACAGCTTTGCCTTTACCCTGCAGCGGGTGGCGGCGCTGCGCCCGGACCGTCTTAGCGTATTCAACTATGCGCATTTGCCCAGTCTGTTTGCCGCCCAGCGCAAGATCAAAGAGGCCGATCTGCCGGATGCGGAGCAAAAGCTGGCGATCTTGCAGCAGACCATTCAAAGCCTGACCGCAGCGGGTTACCAGTTCATCGGCATGGATCATTTCGCCCGGCCGGACGACGAACTGGCGGTGGCGCAACGCGAAGGAAAACTGCATCGCAATTTCCAGGGGTATACCACCCAGGGCGATACCGATTTGCTGGGGCTGGGTGTCTCCGCCATCAGTATGATTGGCGACAGCTACGCCCAGAACCAGAAAGAATTGAAGCAGTACTACGCTGACGTTGAACAGCATGGTCACGCATTGTGGCGTGGTTTGGCCCTGACCCGGGATGATTGTCTACGCCGTGACGTAATAAAGGCGTTGATTTGTCATTTTCAGTTGGAATTTGCCGCGATTGAGCAGGCGTATGGTCTGTCGTTTGGCGAGTATTTCCGCGAAGACCTGGTGTTGCTGGCACCAATGGCGCAGGACGGGCTGGTGGATATTCTGCCAGATCGCATTCAGGTAACGCCCAAAGGGCGTCTGTTGATCCGTAATATCTGCATGTGTTTTGACGTGTATCTGCGCAGCAAGATGCGTGAACGTCAGTTTTCTCGGGTTATTTGAGCCAACCTGGAATAATAAAAGAAAACCGCCAGTCGGCATGACTGGCGGTTTTCCGGTTTCTTGTCAGCAGTGAGATTAGCTGAAGAAATTGATCAGTGCCGCGCACAACACGGCTGCAATCGCAGTTTGCGATGAATGACCCACCGCACTGCTGATTTCAGCGCCGTGCGTCACGGCAGAAAAAATGGATTCCAGCATGGTTACCCTCTCCAGTCAGCGACACGATCATACTGCTGGCGCGACGCAAGTAAAGTATAAAATAGTGGCGAATTTGTACGTTATATTGCACTTTTTATCGCCACTATCAGGCGGTGACCGGTGACGGGTAAAACGGCGAATTGCCGCTACTCCATGCCCAGTTCCTTTAGCTTGCGCGTCAGGGTATTTCGCCCCCAACCGAGTAGCCTTGCCGCTTCCTGTTTGTGCCCCTGCGTATGGCGTAACGCGGTTGTCAGCAGCGTGCGTTCCATTTCCGGCTGCGCTTCGGCCAGCAGGTTTTGATGACCGGAACGCAGCGCGCGATCGGCCCACTGCGCCAGCAACGTAGCCCAGCTGTCGGGCATGACATGCACGGTGGCATCCGGCGCGGTGGTTTCAAACAGTTCCGGCGGCAGGTCCTGAATCAGGACTTCCTGTCCGGCGGCCATCACGGTCAGCCAGCGGCAGGTATTCTCCAACTGACGCACGTTACCCGGCCAGGGCAGGCGGGTTAGCGCCGCTTCGGTTTCCGGGTGCAGGTTTTTCGGCTCCACCCCCAGCTCTCTGGCGGTCGCCTGCAGGAAGTAGCGCGCCAGACGCGGAATGTCTTCCCGGCGTTCGCGCAGCGGCGGTAAATGGACGCGAATCACGTTCAGACGGTGGAACAGGTCTTCGCGGAATTTGCCTTCCTGAACCCGTAACTCCAGATTCTGATGAGTGGCGGCGATGATACGCACGTCCACCTTCACTGCCGCATAGCCGCCGACGCGATAGAACTGACCATCGGCCAGCACGCGCAGCAGGCGGGTTTGCACATCCAGCGGCATGTCGCCGATTTCATCGAGAAACAGCGTGCCGCCGTCAGCCTGTTCGAAACGCCCTTGTCGAATCTGATTGGCGCCGGTAAACGCGCCTTTTTCATGGCCGAACAGTTCCGACTCGATCAGATCTTTGGGAATGGCCGCCATATTCAGCGCGATAAACGGCGCTTTGGCGCGTGGACTGTGGCGGTGCAGCGCATGAGCCACCAGTTCTTTACCGGTGCCGGACTCGCCATTGATCAGCACGCTAATCGACGAACGGGAAAGCCGGCCGATAATCCTGAATACGTCCTGCATGGCCGGCGCTTCGCCGATGATATCGGTGGTCGGCCCGCTAATAGGCTGACTGCGCACCGGTTGCTGTTGTTCCATGTAATGGCTGATGGCGCGCTCAACCAGCGCCACCGCTTCGTCGATATCAAACGGTTTGGGCAGATAATCGAACGCCCCTTGCTGATAGGCGCTGACCGCGGCGTCCAAATCGGAATGGGCGGTCATGATGATGACCGGCAGCATGGGGTGACGCTGTTTAATCTGTTGCAGCAACGCTAACCCGTCCATGCCGGGCATGCGGATATCCGACAGCAGTACATCCGGCGTTTGGGTGGTCAGCGCATTTAACGCCTGAGTGCCGTTATCAAAGGTTGCGCAGGTTAAGCCCGCCCCGGTAAGCGCACGTTCAAGCACCCAACGGATGGAGCTATCGTCATCGACAATCCAGACTATCCCTCGTTGCATCGTGAACCTCACTGGCGAATGGGCAGATAAACCGAGAATTCGGTATGACCTGGCCAACTGTTAAATTCAATTTTTCCGGAATGTTGATCGATAAGGTTGCGGGCAATCGATAAGCCCAGCCCAGTGCCGCCTTCGCGGCCGCTCACCATTGGATAGAACAGCGTATCCTGCAGATGAGCAGGCACGCCGGGACCATCGTCTTCGATGTCGATACGGGCGACCAGACGGTAACGCACGCCATGCAGCGTCAGCTGAAACGCGGTACGGGTGCGGATGGTGATGGTGCCGCCTTCTTCCCCCAGCGCCTGCATGGCATTGCGGGTAATGTTCAGCAGTACCTGTTCTATCTGATCCGGGTCGTGCATCAGTTCCGGCAGGCTGGGGTCGTAGTCACGCACCAGCGTCACGTTGTCCGCTTTTTCCATCGACACCAGCTGGAATACCCGTTCGGCCACCTGGTGAATGCTTTGCGTGACGTGCAGGCCGGGCTGTTGCGGGCCGAGCAGACGGTCAACCAGATTACGCAAGCGATCGGCCTGTTCGATAATCACCTTGGTGTATTCCATCAGCGCCGGGTCCGGCAGCGCTTTGGACAGTAGCTGCGCCGCGCCGCGCAGGCCGCCGAGCGGGTTCTTGATTTCATGCGCCAGACCGCGCACCAGGTCGCGAGCGGCCTGCTGTTGCGCGTGTTGCAGTTGTTCCTGGCTGAGACGGCGTTGGTTATCCATCGGCGCCATTTCCAGCAGGATAAAGTCGTGCTGAATGCGCTGTGCCGTCAGCGACATGATATGCGCCCGGCCATCCACCACGAGGGTGACTTCGTTATCGGTAAAGCCTTGCCCCGAGTCGAGACTTTCCCGCATCAAGTCGAGATTCAACGAAAAGTAACCGAGCAACTCCGGCAGTGGCGTTCCAGACAGTTTGCGTGAGCTTTGGGCCAGAAGTTGTTGCGCCGCCGGGTTGGAGTAGTGGATAGCCAGATCTTTATCCAGCAATAAGATGCTGTTTATTAAAGAATTGAGGATCTGCCCAGCATCGGGCAGCGTGCCTGTTGCCATAACGCAGACTCCCGCACCATTTTAGTGCACACTATTCTGGATTGTAGTTTAAGTAGCAACTGTAAGATGTCTTGTGGAGAAAAAAGCCCATCCGAAGATGGGCTGAAAAGTTTCCACGGCAACAAAAATAAACATAAACAGAAAACGGTTATCGGACGGCAATGTGAACATCATTTTCTTCGTCCTGCCGTCCAAGCGCGGGAATTACACGCTGTAGTACAGTTCGAACTCAACCGGATGCGGCGTCATGCGAACACGGTCGTTTTCAGCGATACGCAGTTCGATGTAAGCATCGATCGCGTCGTCGGTGAATACGCCGCCACGGGTCAGGAACTCGCGGTCTGCATTCAGGGCGTTCAGCGCTTCTTCCAGAGAGCCGGCTACGGTCGGGATCTCTTTCGCTTCTTCCGGCGGCAGATCGTACAGGTTCTTGTCCATGGCATCGCCCGGGTGAATCTTGTTGATGATGCCGTCCAGACCGGCCATCAGCAGTGCGGCGAAGCACAGGTACGGGTTGGCGGCCGGGTCCGGGAAGCGCACTTCGATACGGCGAGCTTTCGGGCTGGATACCACCGGAATACGGATAGAAGCAGAACGGTTACGAGCGGAGTAAGCCAGCATAACCGGCGCTTCGTAACCCGGAACCAGACGCTTGTAGGAGTTGGTGGTCGGGTTGGACAGCGCGTTGATGGCTTTAGCGTGTTTGATCACACCGCCGATGTAGTACAGCGCAGTTTCGGACAGGCCGCCGTATTTGTCGCCGGAGAACAGGTTAGTACCGTCTTTAGCCAGAGACATGTGGCAGTGCATACCGGAACCGTTATCACCGAACATCGGTTTCGGCATGAAGGTTGCGGTTTTGCCGAAGGCGTGCGCCACGTTGTGCACGACATATTTGTAGATCTGGATTTCGTCGGCTTTCTTGGTCATGGTGTTGAAGCGGGTAGCCACTTCGTTCTGACCAGCGGTCGCTACTTCGTGGTGATGCGCTTCAACGACCAGGCCCATCTGCTCCATGGTCAGACACATGGCGGAACGCAGGTCCTGCGCAGAATCTACCGGCGGAACCGGGAAGTAACCGCCTTTCACAGCCGGACGGTGGCCTTTGTTGCCGTCTTCGTATTTGGTGCTGGAGTTCCAGGCGCCTTCGATGTCGTCGATAGCAACGTGGGAACCGGAGATGCTGCTGCCGAAACGCACGTCATCGAACAGGAAGAATTCCGGCTCAGGCCCGAACAGCACGGTATCGGCGATGCCGGAAGAGCGCAGGAAGTCTTCAGCGCGTTTGGCGATGGAGCGCGGGTCGCGGTCATAGCCCTGCATGGTGCCCGGTTCCAGAATGTCACAACGGATGATCAGGGTCGATTCTTCGAAGAACGGATCCAGAACCGCAGTAGTTGCGTCCGGCATTAACACCATGTCGGATTCGTTGATGCCTTTCCAGCCGCCAATCGAGGAACCATCAAACATTTTGCCGTCTTCGAAGAAGTCAGCATTAACCTGGTGGGCCGGAATAGTGACGTGCTGTTCTTTACCTTTGGTGTCCGTGAAGCGAAGGTCAACAAACTTCACCTCATGTTCATTCAGCATCGTCAAAACGTGTTCTACTGACATACTTGGTTCTCCCGATTGTGTCATTTATCGTCGTGGAACGAATATCGTTGTGGAATAATGATGTTGTTACCGTACAAAGGTTATAGCTAAAACTGTGCCAACTTTTATGAATGGTTCTAACAGGCATTCCTGCTGGTTTTTTGTGTCCCCCTCTACTGCACCAAGATAGTTAACCGCACCACCATGGAGCACCATTTTGGTGTTGTTGCACCAAAATGGTGCTTTTGATTCGAGGGGTGCTGCTTTATTGCACCGTGAAAGGGAGCACAGACCCGGCATCAGCAGGTTGTTTGTGGAAGATGATTGTGATCTTGTTCAGTCGCTCGATTAATACGTGTACAATAGCGCGCTATTTCTAAAATGCCTGAGGCAAAGCTGTGATCGAAAATTTGCGTAACATCGCTATTATTGCGCACGTTGACCATGGAAAAACTACCCTGGTCGACAAGCTGCTGCAACAGTCCGGTACGTTGGGTGAGCGTAACGAAGCCACCGAACGTGTTATGGACTCCAATGACTTGGAAAAAGAGCGCGGAATTACCATCCTCGCCAAAAACACCGCCATCAACTGGAACGACTACCGCATCAATATCGTGGATACCCCGGGACACGCCGACTTCGGCGGCGAGGTAGAACGCGTGATGTCCATGGTGGACTCTGTACTGCTGCTGGTAGACGCGATGGACGGCCCAATGCCGCAGACGCGTTTCGTGACCCAGAAAGCTTTTGCCTATGGCCTGAAGCCGATCGTTGTCATCAACAAGGTTGACCGCCCTGGCGCGCGTCCTGACTGGGTGGTCGATCAGGTCTTCGACCTGTTCGTGAATCTGGGTGCCACCGATGAGCAGCTGGACTTCCCGATCGTTTATGCGTCCGCGCTGAACGGCATCGCCGGTCTGGATCATAACGATATGGCGGAAGACATGACTCCGCTGTTCGAAGCCATCGTGAAACACGTTGAAGCGCCGAATGTCGACCTCAACGGCCCGTTCCAGATGCAGATCTCCCAGTTGGATTACAACAACTACGTTGGCGTTATCGGCATCGGCCGTATCAAACGCGGCGTGGTGAAACCGAACCAGCAGGTCAGCATCATCGACAGCGAAGGCAAGGTACGTAACGGTAAAGTGAGCCAGGTACTGGGTCATCTGGGCCTGCAACGTATCGAAAGCACACTGGCTGAAGCTGGCGACATCATCGCCATCACCGGCCTGGGCGAGCTGAACATTTCCGACACTATCTGCGAAACGTCCTGCGTGGAAGCGTTGCCGGCGCTGTCGGTAGATGAGCCGACTGTGACCATGTATTTCTGCGTTAACACCTCGCCGTTCTGCGGCAAGGAAGGCAAATACGTCACGTCCCGTCAGATTCTGGATCGCCTGCGCAAAGAACTGGTGCACAACGTGGCGCTGCGTGTGGAAGAAACGGAAGACCCGGATGCGTTCCGCGTGTCCGGCCGTGGCGAACTGCATCTGTCTGTTCTGATCGAGAACATGCGTCGTGAAGGTTTCGAACTGGCGGTATCCCGCCCGAAAGTTATCTTCCGCACCATCGATGGCCGCCGTCAGGAGCCGTTCGAGCAGGTGACCGTGGATATCGAAGAGCAGCATCAGGGCTCGGTGATGGAAGCGCTGGGTCTGCGCAAAGGCGAAATGCGTGACATGATTCCGGACGGCAAAGGTCGCGTACGTCTGGATTACGTGATCCCGAGCCGTGGTCTGATCGGCTTCCGTACCGATTTCATGACCATGACTTCCGGTACCGGTCTGCTGTACTCCACGTTCAGTCACTATGATGACATCCGTCCGGGTGAAATCGGCCAGCGTCAGAATGGCGTACTGATCTCCAATGGTCAGGGTAAAGCGGTTGCCTATGCGCTGTTCAGTCTGCAAGATCGCGGCAAACTGTTCCTGGGCCACGGTGCCGAAGTGTACGAAGGCCAGATCATCGGTATTCATACCCGTTCCAACGACCTGACGGTTAACTGTCTGACCGGTAAGAAGCTGACCAACATGCGTGCTTCCGGTACTGACGAAGCTACCGTACTGGTGCCGCCGGTGAAAATGACGCTGGAGCAGGCGCTGGAGTTCATCGATGACGACGAACTGGTTGAAGTTACGCCGACCTCTATCCGTCTGCGTAAACGTCACCTGACGGAAAACGATCGTCGTCGTGCGAACCGCTCCGCCAAGGACGAATAATTCACTATTTTGAGTGATACATCAGGCGGAATACGGTATTTGACCGAGCTGCCTTGCGATAAGGCCCCACTTTGGGGCCTTTATTTTTTTCTACGCGTCCGGTATTCGCCCCGGACCGAATTTGCACCATTTTTGACCTTATTATGATCCTGCTTATCCTCCCTGTTCAGCACGGATTTTTCTCGCTACAGTGAAAACCCTACTGGCCAATCTGGAGGACGCATGCTGTATATCTTTGATTTAGGTAATGTGGTGATTGATATTGATTTCAATCGTGTTGTGGGGGTGTGGAGCAGTCTGAGCGGCGCGCCGCTGGCAGCGCTGCGTGAACGTTTTGTTCTGGGGAACACCTTTGAACAGCATGAGCGCGGTGAAATCAGCGATGAGGAGTTTGCGTCGCGACTGTGTAATGAACTGGGGATTACGCTCAGTTTTGAGCAGTTCTCGACCGGTTGGCAGGCAATTTTCATAGGTGTACGCAAAGATGTGATCGATATCATGCATCGTTTGCGGCAGGAAGGGCATCGCGTGGTAATACTCTCCAATACCAATCGCTTGCACTGTCAATTCTGGCCGGGTGAATACCCTGAAGTTCAGCAAGCCGTGGACCGGCTTTATCTGTCGCAGGATATCGGCCAGCGCAAACCGGAGGCGGCGATTTATCACCATGTTCTGCGTGAAGAAGGCGTTGACGCCAGCGAGGCGCTCTTTTTTGACGACAATGCCGCCAATGTGGACGCGGCGAATGCATTGGGCATCCGTTCTATTCTGGTTAGCGATCGGCAGGTGGTGCCGGATTTTTTTGCCAGTCAGGTTTTTAAGCAGGAGTCGTAAGGTCGTTATGATCGCATTAATTCAGCGGGTATCCGGCGCGAGCGTGGCGGTAGACGGCGCGATAGTCGGGGAAATTGATCACGGGCTGCTGGTATTGCTGGGCGTAGAGCAGGACGACGACGAACAGAAGGCGGCCCGTTTATGCGAAAAGGTGATCGGCTATCGGATTTTCAGTGATGACAACGGCAAGATGAATCTGAACGTTCAGCAAGCCGGCGGCAGTTTGCTGGTGGTGTCGCAGTTTACGCTGGCGGCGGATACGCAAAAGGGCATGCGCCCCAGCTTTTCCCGCGGCGCGGCGCCTGCCGAAGCCGATCGACTGTATCAGTATTTTGTCGGCCAGTGTCGTGAGCGTGGGCTGACGACGGAAACCGGCCGGTTTGCCGCGGACATGAAAGTATCTCTGGTAAATGATGGGCCGGTAACCTTCTGGTTGCAGGTCTAGGCTGCAATTAAGCATGCGTTGAGAGGGGCGGTTATGTATTACCTGAGAGTGCCTGAAAGCGCCGAAGAGCTGGATGCTTATTACCAGTTCCGCTGGGAAATGTTGCGTAAACCGCTGCATCAGCCGCTCGGTTCCGAACGGGATGCCTATGATGCGTTAGCGCACCATCAAACCATTGTCGATGGGCACGGAAAGCTGGTCGCGGTAGGGCGTCTCTCTATTAATGCCGACAATGAAGCCTCGATCCGGTTTCTGGCGGTGCACCCTGACGTACAGCGCAAGGGCCTGGGGACGCTAATGGCGATGGCGCTGGAGTCGGTCGCACGTCAGGAAGGCGTGAAGCGGGTGGTGTGTAGCGCCCGCGAAGATGCAATGGCGTTTTTCTCCCGCCTTGGCTTTGTCAATCAGGGGGAAATCACCACGCCGATGACCACGCCGGTACGCCATTTTTTGATGATTAAACCGGTGGCGACGCTGGATGACATTCTGCATCGTCCGGACTGGTGTGGTCAGTTGCAGCAGGCGTGGTACAACCACATTCCTCTCAGCGAAAAAATGGGTGTACGCATCAGTCAGTACACCGGACAGAAGTTTATTACCACCATGCCGGAGACGGGGAACCAGAACCCGCATCATACGTTGTTCGCCGGCAGCATGTTCTCGCTGGCGACGCTGACCGGATGGGGCTTGATCTGGCTGCTACTGCGCGAGCGGCAACTGGGCGGCACTATTATTCTGGCGGATGCGCATATCCGCTACAGTACGCCGGTGACCGGTCGCCCCAGCGCGGTGGCGGATTTGGGGTCGCTGAGCGGCGATCTGGATCGGCTGGCGCGCGGGCGCAAAGCACGGGTGCAATTGCAGGTGGAACTGTTTGGTAATGATAAAAAAGGCGCGGTGTTTGAAGGTATCTACATCGTGCTGCCGCCGGATCCTAATGAATTGCTGGAACAGGGCGGTTCTGCCATTCGCTAATCCTGAAACCGGATGTGAAACAGCCACCATGACGGTGGCTGTTTGTTTTTATGCTGTGCTGCGTTTAAGGCTGTGCGGCTGGCGCTGCGGGTGCCGGCGGCGGAGTCGACGTGGCTGGCGCGCTGTCTGCCGTCGTTCCCTGATGCATTGCCTGGCTGATGGCGTGCCCGGCGCTGTCAATGCCTTGCAGCGTACCGTTGAGCGTCGGTCTAAGCGGGCTTGCCGCTTCCAGCCGGCCGTTCAGGTGTAACTGCAGGTTGGTGTTGCCGGTGGGCGTGGTTGCCGGTACAGGCCAGCCCCAGCGGGTCAGGACATCGAACGCCACTGCTTTGCCGGTCAAATCCAGCGTAAAGGCCCTGGCGGGCTGCTGCGCAATCACCGCTTTGGCCTCCAGCAAACCACTCTGGGTAAACGCGCTCAGGTCCGTCAGAGTGATCTGGTTGTCGTTGGCGTTCAGCGCCAGCGACGGACGGCGAACATCGACCTTGTTGAAGGTGGCGTCACTGGCGTTCAGGGTCAGCGCGCCTTGCCACACGCCCCACTGGTGGTTGCGCGCCAGCAACAGATTGCTGCCGACGCCATCCAGCGCGGTAAGCTGGAAGGGAAACGCCGGGTTGATGTCAATCAGCAGGTTATGATTGGCGGTGAATTTCCGCAGTTCCACTTCCGCCAGCCAGTCGGGCAATGTTTGCTGCCAGCGTTGGCGCCAGTCTGCCGGCAGCGTGTATTCCATGCCGGCCACCACCAGCTCATCCAGCGTCAGCCGCTGGTTGCTGCGCTGCCAGTTGCCGCTGGTACGCAGCAGACCGCCTTCCCAACGGGTAGAGAACTGTTTGATATTCACGCCCTGTTTCGACAAATCCAGACTGACGATTGGGTCGACCAGGTGCATGTTGCCGTTGACGATATCGGTGGCGTTGAATGACAGCGAACCGTCGTCGCTCTGCCAGTCATTCTGCCGGAAGGTCACGTTTTGCAGGGTGACGTCCAGATCGGTGAACGCCCAGTTTTGCCCTTCGATACGGGCATCGATCAGATCAAAGCGATTGACGGTTACCGCCGGCAAGCGAGTCACCGGTTGCCAGAAATCCGCCATCGACTGCCGGGTTTGCAACCGGACATTGCTCAGCCGCAGGTTATTGACAAGCCAACTGCCGTCTTCCGCGCGGGAAGCGTTGCCCGTTAGCTCGCCTCGCGCCACATCGGCGCCGAAGTTTTCCAGCGTCAGCTGCTGATTATTGAACTGCCCTTGCACCAATACCTTGCTGGCCGGCAGGTCGTTGAGGAGCAGCGAGTGCGCGCTGAGCTGGAACGCCGCCTTTTTACCCAGCAGATAGCCGGGTTCCGGCTGCCACGGCGTAATCCCGCCCGTCACCTGTTCGCCTCTCAATCGCCAGTCGCCGTCCTGCGCATGCAGCGCCATGGCTTTCAGTTGCAGAACATCGGCTTCAATCGGCAACGTAAAGCCGGTCTGGCCCAGATTGAGGGTGCCGCCTTCCAGCATCAGGCTGGAAAAATGGCGCGGCTCGGTAATCTGGCGCACGCTGAATCCCATAGCTACGCTTTGTGCGACCAGTGTAACGGGTTGATCTTTATGACCGAAACTGACGTCCAACAATTGAATGCGCCCGGGGGAGGACCAGTCATGCGCCATTTTTCTGAATGACACCTGGTATTCGGTGCGTTGATTAACCCACTGACTGATATGTCTGGCGCCCCATTCAGTCTGGGCTAGTACATACAGCACCACTACAGCCAGCAGCGCCAGTAACAGCAGTGTGAGAAGAAGTTTCCCGATAAGTTTCATTGCTTAAGTCCGCGCCAGTCGCAAGGGATGAACGTGTTATGCCGTAATTATTCAATCGTCTCAACAGGTAACTTATTACAGACAATAAATAAGGGCCGATGTTACACCATCGGCCCTTATTATCACGTAAGACGAAAAATTTCTGGAAGCGCGGCTTACTCTTTTTCCTGAGGAAAGACCAGATTCAACACGATCGCTGTGATACCGCCCGCAGCAATACCCGACGACAGCAACGTTTTCAGCCATTCCGGCGCGAACTGCAGAATCAGCGGCTGCTGGGAGACGCCCAGACCGACGGCCAGCGACAGCGCGATGATCATGATGGCGCGACGGTTGAGCGGTTCGCGGGACACAATGCGCACCCCGGATGCGGCGATGGTGCCGAACATCACGATGGTCGCGCCGCCCAGCACCGGCTCAGGAATGTGCTGTACAAAACCGCTTACCGCCGGGAACAAGCCCAACACGATCAGCATCAGCGCCACCACGAAACCTACATACCGACTGGCAACACCGGTCAGCTGAATCACGCCATTATTCTGGCCGAAGCAGGAGTTGGGGAAGGTATTGAACACCGCAGACAGGCAGGAGTTCAGGCCGTTAGCCAGCACGCCGCCTTTCAGACGCTTCATGTACAGCGGGCCGCTGACCGGCTGTTCAGACACGTCGGAAGTGGCGGTGATGTCGCCGATGGTTTCCAGCGAGGTCACCATGAACACCAGCATCAGCGGGATCAGCAGATTCCAGTCAAAGCCAAGGCCGTAGTACAGCGGGGTCGGCACGTTAATCAGCGCATGGCTGGACGTCCCGGCGCTTTCCGGCAGCATGCCCATCAGCCAGGCGGCCAGATAACCGACGGCCATGGCGATCACCAGTGATGCTACGCGCAGGTAAGGGTTGCGTTGGCGGTTCAGGATGATGATCACCGCGAGCACGATGGCCGCCAGCAGCAGGTTCTTCGGCGCGCCGAAGGTGTGGTTGCTCATGGCGGCAAAGCCGCCGCCGATCGAGGTCAGGCCAACCTGAATCAGCGACAGGCCGATAATCATAACGACGATGCCGGAAACCAGCGGCGTGATGATGCGGCGCGCCAGATGCAACACACGCGACAGCAGGATTTCCGTGCAGGACGCAACCATCAGAGTGCCGAACAGCGCCGCCATCATCGTCGGCACATCCGCGCCGCCGTTTTTCAACGCCATGCCGCCCATGATCAGCGGGGTGACGAAGTTGAAGCTGGTGCCCTGAATGGACAACAGGCCGGAACCGACCGGCCCCCAGGTCTTGATTTGCAGAATGGACGCCAGGCCGGAAGCGAACAGCGACATGCTGATGATGTGCTGGGTATCCTGCGCCGGCAGGCCCAATGCCTGACAAATCAGCAGCGCCGGGGTAATCACCGCGACAAACATCGCCAGTAGGTGCTGGCAGGCGGCAAACAGGGTTTGCGGTAAAGGAGGCCGGTCCTCCAGACGGTAAATCAGCTCGCTGTTCGCCGGGGTGGCGGCATCGGCCTGAGGTAGCTCAGTGGTGGAAAGACTCATGATATTGCGGCGCTCCTGAACGGCAAAAAGCGCATTTTAATCATCTTCTCTGTAAAAGCAATCGATTGCGGAATGTGGTTTTCTTATCACCGGAATATGCCGGCGCATAATACCTTGTTAACTATGGGGATAAATGCAGGCCTGAAGCGAGGCGACAGAAAACGGCGCCGGAACCGCCCTCAGGCGTTGGTATAACGGGTACGTTCCGGCAACCAGCGGTCGATCAGCGCTCTGGCGTGCTCCGGGTAGTGTTCATGGAGATGACGCGACACCCGCTGAACCTGCGGAATCAACGCCTGGTCCCGCAACAAATCCGCCACCCTGAAGGCGGCGTTGCCGGTCTGACGGGTACCCAGCAGTTCGCCCGGCCCCCGGATTTCCAGATCGCGCTGGGCGATCACGAAGCCGTCGTTGCTGTCGCGTAGGACCTGCAGTCGCATCTGAGCCGTTTTGCTCAGCGGCGATTTGTACAGCAGCACGCAGTGGGATGCGACCGCGCCGCGGCCGACACGGCCACGCAGCTGATGCAGCTGCGCCAGCCCCAGCCGCTCCGGATTTTCGATGATCATCAGGCTGGCGTTCGGCACATCCACCCCGACTTCAATCACCGTAGTGGCGACCAGCAGGTGCAACTGATTGGTTTTGAACGCTGCCATGACGGCCTGCTTTTCCTGTGCTTTCATGCGACCGTGCACCAGCCCGATCGTGAGGTCGGGCAACGCCGCTTTCAGTTCCTGGCAGGTGGCTTCGGCCGCCTGTGCTTCCAGCAGCTCGGATTCTTCGATCAGGGTGCAGACCCAGTAGGCCTGCCGTCCTTCCTGCAGACAGGCGTTGCGTACCCGCTGGATGATGTCATCGCGCCGGGTATCCGGAATCGCGACGGTGGTAACCGGCGTGCGACCCGGCGGCAGTTCATCGATTACCGAAGTGTCCAGGTCGGCATAAGCAGTCATCGCCAGCGTACGGGGGATGGGGGTGGCGGTCATGATCAACTGGTGAGGGTGGAACCCCTGTTCTTCGCCTTTTTCCCACAACGCCAGCCGCTGATGCACGCCAAAGCGATGTTGTTCGTCGATAATCACCAGCGCCAGACCGTTGAACTGCACCTGTTGCTGAAAAATGGCATGAGTGCCAACCACCATTGATACCTGCCCGCTGGCGATAGCCTCCTGCTGCGCTTGCCGCGCCTTGCCTTTTTGCTTGCCCGCCAGCCAGCCGACTTCGACGCCCAGCGGCTCGAACCAGCGGCGGAAGTTGGCGGCGTGCTGCTCGGCCAGCAGTTCGGTGGGCGCCATCAGCGCGACCTGTTTGCCGTGAGCGATGGCCTGCAACGCCGCCATCGCCGCCACCAGCGTTTTACCGGAACCTACATCGCCCTGCACCAGACGCATCATCGGAAACGGCTTGTTCATATCCTGTTCGATTTCCGCCACCACCCGCTGTTGCGCACCGGTAGGGCTGAACGGCAGGGCGGCCAGCAGCTGCTGTTTTAGGTTATCTTTGGGTCCAAGCGCCAGCGCCCGGTGGCGTTGCGCGCCTGCCCGTACCGCCAGCATGCTCAGGTGGTGTGCCAGCAGCTCTTCCATTACCAGCCGTTGCTGCGCCGGATGCTTGCCTTGCTCCAGCTCAGTCAGTTGTACATCCGGCGGCGGACGGTGCAGGGTTCGCAACGCATCCGGCAGGCTGATCAACCCGTGGCGCATCTCCTGAGGCAGCAGTTCGTCAATCGGGTGGGTATTCAGCAGTTCCAGCGCCTGATCGGTCAGTTTGCGCAGCGTAGCCTGCCGGATGCCTTCGGTGGTGGGGTACACCGGCGTCAGCGTTTCCTGCAGTTCAACCGTGGCGCTTTCGCCCTGCACCCGGTATTCCGGATGGATCATTTCACCGCCCAGCTTACCGCGCCTTACCTCACCATACGCCAGCACGCGCTGGCCCGGCGACAGGCTGTTTTTCATGGCGGCGTTGAAATTAAAGAAGCGTAGCGTCAGCATACCGCTGCCGTCGCTGATCTGGCAGGTCAGCATCCGGCGGCGACCGAAGGTGATATCGCTACGCAGCACTTCGCCTTCTACGGTAGCGTACATGCCCGGCAGCACATCGTTAATCAGGTAAAGGTGGGTGCGGTCTTCGTAACGCAACGGCAGATGCAACAGCAGATCCTGTACCGTTTCCAGACCGAGACGGGCCAGTTTTTCCGCCTGGCTGGCCCCGACGCCGGCAAGGGTGCTCAACGGCTGGGTATGCAGCAGGCGGCTGTCCATTATTGCTCCGTGGATTGCATCGCCGCCCACCAGGGCGCGTCGGCAATCACCTGACCGGTATGGTCGATGAACGGGCGCGGCAGTCCTTTGCGTCTGGCGACGCGGGCCAGTACCGGGTAGCCGCCCTCAAACAGCAGGCGCTGCTGTTCTTCCTCATCCAGAGGGCTGCATTCGCGTTGGTACATTCCGGCCAGCTGACGCTGACGTTGCGCTTCGTACAGAATCAAGGCGGAAGCCACCGAGACGTTCAGGGATTGCACCATGCCGACCATCGGAATGATGATGTCCTGATCGGCGAGCGCCAGCGCCTCGGCGGTGATGCCGGTTTTTTCCTGCCCGAGCAGGACGCAGGTAGGACGAGTGTAGTCCACTTCACGGAAATCGACCGCGCTGGCGGACAGATTGGTGGCCAGAATTTGCATCCCCTGCGTTTTCAGATGGCCGACCGCATCCTGAACGGTGCGGTGGGTTTCGACCTGTACCCAACTGTTGCTGCCCGCAGCGGTGGACACCAGGGTCCTCATGCGGTTGGTGGGCCACACGGCGTGCACCTGATGCACGCCAACCGCATCGGCGGTACGAATAACGGCGGATACGTTGTGAGGCTTATGCACCTGCTCCATGCACACGGTCAGGTCGGGCTGACGGTTGTTAAGCATTTCGCGGATACGCGTATAACGTTCTGGGGTCATAACAGGTTAATTTCGGTTACGGTTGACTTTAATCACGTCCGGCATCACGCGGATCTTGCGCATGATATTCGCAAGATGAATACGGTCGCGCGTAGTCAGGCGGATAAAGGCGCTGTACACCCGGCCATCCCGCTCTTCGGTGTTGATACTCTGAATATTGGAATTTGATGAACTGATCGCCGCCGTCAGGTTGGCCAACGCCCCCTGATGGTTGAACATGTCGACCTTGATTTCCGTCATGAATTCCTGCTCGGTCACCTCATCCCACTCCACCGCCATGAATTTCTCCGGCTCTTTCTGGTAGCCACGGATATTGCGGCAGGACTCATGATGAATCACCAGCCCTTTGCCGGGGCTGACGTGCGCGATGATCGGATCGCCGGGAATCGGGCGGCAACACTTGGCGAACGTGATCAGCACGCCGTCGGCGCCTTTGATGGGCAGTTTGCGGATACCGGCGGCGCCGGTTTCGGCGTGTTCTTCCAGCAGATTGCGCGCCACCACCACGCTCATAGCGTTACCCAGGCCGATTTCCGCCAGCAGATCGTCCAGCGAGGCGAGCTTCATGCGCTCCAGCTCCCGCTGAATATTCTGTTCCGGAATGTCGGACAGTTTACGGCCGCTGCCCAGCGCGTGGTTAATCAGACGGCGCCCCAGACTGATGGAATCGTCACGTTTGAGGTTTTTCAGCATCTGACGGATTTTGGCGCGGGCTTTGGAGCTGACCACGAAGTTGAGCCAGGCGGCGTTCGGGCGTGCGCCCGGCGCGGTGATGATTTCAATCGTCTGCCCGCTGGATAAGGCCTGAGACAGCGGATACGGCTGGCGGTCGACGCGAGCGCCGACGCAAGCGTGACCGATATCGGTGTGTACCGCATAAGCGAAGTCCACCGGCGTCGCGCCGGCAGGCAGTTCGACGATGCGGCCTTCCGGCGTGAACACGTAAATTTCGTCTGGAAACAGATCGGATTTGACGCTTTCGATGAATTCGAACGAGCTGCCGGCGCTCTGCTGCAGCTCCAGCAGGCTTTGCATCCAGCGCTGGGCGCGTACCTGCGCCGTGGTGCTGCTGCTTTCGCCTTCTTTATAAGCCCAGTGCGCGGCGACCCCCATTTCCGCCATCTGGTCCATGTCCTCGGTACGGATCTGGACTTCAACAGGCACGCCGTGCGGCCCGATGAGGGAAGTATGGAGCGACTGATAGCCGTTGGCCTTGGGAATGGCGATATAGTCTTTCACCCGACCGGGGCGCGGCTTGTACAGACTGTGTACCTGCCCCAGCACGCGATAACAGGTATCCACTTCCCGGACGATCACCCGGAAAGCATAGATATCCATAATCGAGTGAAAGCGCTGTTCTTTCAGGTGCATCTTGCAGTAAATGGAGTACAGATGCTTTTCGCGGCCACTAACGCGACAGCTGATGCCGGCTTCCTTCAGGCGCCCTTCAATCTCGGAGAGGATCTTCTGAATCATCTCCTTGCGGTTGCCGCGGGCGGCTTTCACCACCTCTTTGATGACCCGGTAGCGGTTGGGGTAGAGCGCTTCGAACCCCAGCTCTTCCAGTTCGGTTTTCAGGTGATGAATACCGAGACGGTGAGCGAGCGGGCTGTAGATTTCCAGCGTTTCCCGGGCGATGCGCCGGCGCTTGTCCGGACGCAGCGATCCCAGCGTACGCATATTGTGGGTGCGGTCGGCCAGTTTGATCAGAATGACGCGGATATCCTGCACCATCGCCATGATCATCTTGCGGAAGTTTTCCGCCTGCGCCTCTTTCTTGTCGCGGAATTTCAGCTTATCCAGCTTGGATACGCCTTCCACCAGTTCGGCCACGCTTTTGCCGAACAGCTGCTCCATATCCTGGTAGGTAGCGGGCGTATCTTCGATGACGTCATGCAGCAAAGCGGCCATCAGCGTTTCATAGTCGAGACGCATTTCGGCCAGAATGCAGGCCACCGCCACTGGATGGGTGATATAGGGCTCACCGCTGGAGCGTGTCTGACCCTCGTGAGCATCACGTGCAACAAGATAAGCCTGCTTGAGGCGCTTTATCTGGTCTTCCGGCAGATAACGCTGAATCAGCAGATTGAGGCTTTCAAACAGATACAAGGGCGACTCGCGACCGAATTCGAATTAACGACGACCTTCAGCGATAGCGGTAACCGCCTGAATTTCCGCTGCTTCCTGCTCCTGCTGTTCCTGGCGTTCGCGGGTATCCAGAATCTGGCCGTTGATCAGGCCTTCTTCGATCTCGCGCAGAGCGATAACGGTGTACTTGTCGTTTTCTTCCGGAACCAGCGGCTCTTTGCCACCCACCTGGATCTGACGGGCGCGACGAGCGGCGACCAACACCAGGTCAAAACGGTTACCAATTTTTTCTACAGCGTCCTGAACAGTTACGCGTGCCATAGTGTGTACTCCAGTGGGGAAATAAAATGACTGGGCATCATACTGAAAGTGCCGTCAGTCTGCCAATAGTTTGGTGATTAAAGCGTCATGTCGAACTTTCTGACGGCTCAGTCGCAGGCGCTCGGCGCGAATGATGGTTTTCAGGTCCAGCAGCGCCAGATCGAAATCATCATTCACAATCAGATAATCGTATTCGGCGTAGTGACTCATTTCCGCCACCGCCTGTTTCATCCGGCGGGCGATGACCTCTTCACTGTCCTGACCGCGGCCGCGCAGGCGTCGCTCCAGTTCTTCCTGTGAAGGCGGCAGAATAAAGATGCTGCGGGCTTGCGGCATACGTTCACGGATCTGGCGGGCGCCTTGCCAGTCGATATCCAGAAACACATCGACGCCGGTGGATAACACCTGCTCGATAGCCGCGCGGGAGGTTCCGTAATAATTGCCGAAAACCTCGGCGTATTCCAGAAAATCGTCCTCTTCGATCATACGTTTGAATTCATCTACCGGCACGAAAAAGTAGTGTTCGCCGTGGACTTCGCCGGGACGCATGGCGCGGGTGGTGTGCGAAATGGAAACCTGGGTGTCATACAACGGCTGCGTTTTCAGCAATGCCTGAATCAAGCTGGATTTCCCTGCACCACTGGGGGCGGAAACAATATATAACGTGCCTTGAGCCATAGTGAATTCTGTGTCTGATAAAGATGAAAGGAGAGGTGCGGCCAGTCGCGCATTTTCCCGCATTATACACGCCGCTGTATGAACCGTCGCGTGGTGAAACACAGCCTGACTCTCCGCTCCTTGTCTGTCATCCCGCCTCTTTCCGTTTTGCGAACCGCTTTCCTGCTTTTATAGCGGTTGCTGCAACCGGCGCGATGCCGTGCGGCATGCTTCGCATTCCCTTGCCTTCGTGCTCGTATTTCCTGACCGCCTGCGTATTAATGCCCTGGTTTTCGCTCAAGGAATTTCGCTCAAGGAGGAAAGGTGATGCGATATCGATACGCGCTGGCTGCGGCGCTGTTTGCTGTGAGCGGACTGGCTGAGGCGGCGTCTTGTCCGGCATGGTCGTCGACGCGGGCTGAACAGGAGATCACCCAACTGGGGCAGCAACTGACGCAGTGGGACAACGCTTATTACGAACAGGGCCAGAGTCCGGTGGACGATCAGGTTTACGATCAACTGCGTCAAACGCTGGCGACCTGGCAAGTCTGTTTTCAGGCGGATGCCGGACGTTTTGCGATCAGTCTGCCGGCCACCGGTAGGCGGCAGCATCCGGTGGCGCACACCGGCCTGAAAAAGCTGTCGGAGCCGACCGAGCTGAAACAGTGGATCGCGCAACATCATGATTTGTGGGTGCAGCCCAAGATCGATGGCGTGGCGGTGACGTTGGTGTACGAGCAAGGGAAGTTGGTTGCCGCGATCAGTCGCGGCAATGGCCGTCAGGGTGAGGACTGGACCGACAAAGTGCGCCAGATGAATTCGGTGCCGCAGCAACTTTCCGCCATGTCTGGCCGGCAGGTTTTTCAGGGAGAATTGTATTTACAGGTGACGGATCACCGTCAGCAGCAGGTCGGCGGTATCAACGCGCGAGCGCAGGTGGCGGGTGAAATGCGGCGAAAACAACCTTCGCCGCTGCTGTCGCGCATTGGCGTATTTGTCTGGGCCTGGCCGGACGGTCCGGCGGACATGCCGGCCAGACTGGCGAAATTACGGGAGCTGGGGTTTGGGCTGACGGCGGATTACACGCAACCCGTTTCCTCGCTGGAGGCGGCGGCGCAGTGGCGTGAGCGCTGGTATCGAGCGCCGCTGCCGTTTGTGACCGATGGAGTGGTTGTGCGGCAGGCGCAAGAACCCGCCGGGCGTTACTGGCAAGACACCCCGGCGGAATGGGCGGTGGCCTGGAAATATCCGTTGGTGAACCGGGTGACGGAAGTCACCGGCGTCGACGTTGAGGTGGGGCGTACCGGCAGAATGACCGTAGTGTTGCAACTGCAGCCGGTCATTCTGGATGACAAAACCGTTAGCCGGGTCAATCTCGGTTCGGTATCCCGCTGGCGGCAATGGGATGTATTGCCGGGGGATCGGGTCAGCATCAGTCTGGCGGGATTGGGGATTCCCCGGCTGGACGCCGTGGTCTGGCGCGGTGCGGTGCGTGAAGCGATAACCGTCCCGGCGACATCGCCCTTTGATGTTTTCAGTTGCTTGCAATGGAGCCGCGAGTGCCAGCCGCAGTTTCTGGCCCGACTGGTATGGATGAGCGGGCGCAACGGGTTGTCGCTCAGCGGCATCAGCGAAGCCACCTGGCTGCGCCTGACACAGCGAGGCGCGCTGGTCGATGTGGTGTCCTGGCTGGCGCTTGAACCGGCGCAACTGGCGGCGGCCGGTGATTTCGGCGAACAACAGGCGGAACGGATTCATCATCAGTTTCAGTTGGCGCGTCGCCAGCCGTTGCGAAACTGGTTGCTGGCGTTAGGGTTACCGGTGCCATCCCGCGTCCGGCACGCGCTGGATGGCGCATCGCTCGAACAGTTGCAGCAGCGTTCCACGGCGGAATGGCAGCAGTTTTCCGGTATTGGCGTTCGTCGGGCGCAGCGCATTCGAGACTTTCTGCACCACCCTGATATCGTCAGGCAACTGGCATGGCTCAATGAACACGGCGTGAAATCATGACGGGAATAATTGGTCTGACGGGAAATATGAATATTCTTTATGTAATAACCAGAGTGATGAATTAAACGGAAAAAATAGTCAAAATAACAAGCAGGAAAATAGCAATAATCCGGAAAACCAGTTCGGCTGGTATTTAAAAGAAAAGGGTATCTAAAAACGTTTCTGTCTTGTTTTTCCGTGCGATTCACTTATTAGCCGAAAAGATAAGCTGATTGTTTATAAGGGCGTTAAACTGCCGGCGTAAGGTTTTTTCAGGAAAAGGGCGAATGGCATAAGAAAAAACCGGAATACGCTGATGGCACCTGAACTTTCGAACATATCATCGGTCTGTTTACAGGATATTTTTACCTCTGGAGCACGGTCTGTAATGAAATCCCTGCTGGCGTTGTCACAATCTACATTGTCCTGGTTGCTGGCAATCTATATTGGCTTTTTTTTGAATCTGCCGGTTTTTTACCGGCGTGTAGATGCATTCCCGTTTTTTACTGAGAATCCGGTCGCCAAATATATTCCCCTGCTGGTGGAATCAATGGCTTGCATTCTGTTTACCTTTTTCCTGATGCGGCTTTTGTCGCTCGGCGGTCGCCGTTTTTTTCGTGTTATGGCCTCATTGCTGGTATTAATTTCAGTGGCCGCCAGTTACTACATGACTTTTTTTAATGTCGTGATTGGCTATGGCATTATCGCCGCGGTAATGACCACGGATATTGATTTATCCAAAGAAGTGGTCGGCCTGTTTTTTGTGCTGTGGGTAGTGGCGCTTAGTCTTCCGCCAGTGTTTCTCATTTGGAAAAACCGCCTGCAGCAAACGCTGATTGAACAATTGCGTACTTCCGGACGTCGGCGTATCGCGCTGTTGGGGCTGGTGGCGTCTGCTGCACTGGTATGGTTGCCGCTACGCTATCTGGCTCAGATAAATACTTCGGCGGAGAAACTGTCTAATCAGGATTTGCCGAGTTACGGCGGGGTGGTGGCGCATTCTTATTTACCGGCCAACTGGTTATCGGCATTCGGTTTGTTTGCCTATGCCCGTTATGATGAAAATCAGGATGACGACGAGCTGATTGACCCCAGCAAGCAGTTTACCTATCAGGCGCCGCCGGGCATTGACGACACTTACGTCGTCTTCATCATCGGCGAAACCACCCGCTGGGACCATATGGGGCTGCTGGGCTACGAGCGTGATACCACGCCGCAACTGGCGAAGGAAAAGAATTTGCTGGCGTTTCGCGGCCATTCCTGCGACACCTCCACCAAACTGTCGATGCGTTGCATGTTCGTGCGGGAGGGCGGCACCTCCGATAATCCGCAACGAACGCTGCGGGAAAAAAATATCTTTGCCGTCATGAAGTCGCTGGGGTTTTCGTCTGAACTGTTCGCGATGCAGAGCGAGGTCTGGTTCTATAACAACATTCAGGCCGACAATTACGCCTTTCGTGAAATGATTGCCTCGGAAAAGCGCAACGAGGGCAAAGCGGTGGACGACATGCTGCTGGTCGACGAAATGTCGCAGTCGCTGATGCGTTACCCTAACGGCAAGCACCTGGTGGTGCTGCACACCAAAGGCTCCCATTACCTGTATTCGATGCGCTATCCGCGCAGCTATGCCCGTTATCAGCCGGAGTGTATGGGCGTGGACGCTTCCTGTTCCCGTGAACAGTTGATCAATGCCTTCGATAACAGCGTGTTGTATACCGATGCCGTCATCAAGCGAGTCATTGACCAACTGCGCGACAAGAAGGCGCTGCTGGTGTATTCCTCCGATCACGGTGAATCGATCGACGACAACTACCATTTGCATGGCACGCCGCGCCAGATGGCGCCGCCGGAGCAGTTCCGTTCGCCGATTATGCTGTGGGCTTCGGACAAATATCTGGCACAGCCGCGTAATCAACAGGCGTTTGAGCAACTGCGGGCGCAGCAGCAGCAAGGAAAGGTGCTGCGTCATGAGGAGATTTTCGACTCCATGCTGGGGTGTCTGGGATATACCTCGCCGGATGGCGGCATTCAGGAGAAAAATAACTGGTGCAATATGCCGGGGCGCGGATAACGCCGTTGCTTGCTAGCGGGCTGGGACGGTGCGCATTCAGACGGCAATAGCGGTGTTTTTCCAACCCGTCGGACACTTTGTCGCCAACTTGTTGGCTTTTATAAAAAAGGGATTGACGCTATGTTAGGGGCGCAGTAATATGCGCCCCGCATTCGGTGAGTGGCGCAGCCTGGTAGCGCACTTCGTTCGGGACGAAGGGGTCGGAGGTTCGAATCCTCTCTCACCGACCAAATTTTAAAACGGTAAAACCCGGTTACCGTTAACATGAAACTCGCATCCTCTGGATAGCGAGTTTTTTTGTTTCCGCATTTCGATGTGGCGATTTTTTCGCCTTTCCCCCGGCTTTTTGGGCATGTTGATGCCAAATCTTGCTTCAGGCCCTATTTCCCCGATATTTTGTCGCAGCGCGATGCTTTTTCGTTGTGAATGTTTTCCCTGTCTGACTCGCTAATTTTTTGTTTCGTCTTATCTTTTTATTCACGATGAGTGATTTATCCCATCTTTTACCTTTTTTTACATTTAGGCGGGATGACGGTCAGTTTCATCATGAAAATATTAGGGGTTTTAATCTGTGTGCGATGATAAAAGATGAAAAAAACAACACGGATAGGCGGTGCTTTCCCGCCAGGCAGAAGCACTGCGCACGGCGGGTGAGATCCCATCAGTATTTCAGTTGCACCAACGCTTTTTCGGCTTCCGCGCGGCGGCCCAGATCGGCGATTTCGCGTCCCGGACGGGGCGCGGCGTTCTGTGCGGCGGTCAGGTATTGTCTGGCTTCGTTCTTGCGTCCCGCTTTCAGCAAAAAGTCGCCGTAAAAGAAGTTTGCATCAATACTGGCAGGATTGATTTTCAGCGCCATTTTCAGGTACTGCTCCGCTTTTTTCTCATCGCCAAACCCCAACGGCCAGCCCGGTACCTGATAATAGAGCACGCCAAGGATGGTGTAAGCCGCGCCATTCAGCGCATGCGGGTCAAGGGCGATGGCTTTTTCCAGCGTACTTTTGGCCTGTCCGGCCAGATTGAGCGCCTCCATGCCGTCTTTGACGCCCGCCCAACTGCTGTCGACCATCGCCGACCAAATCAGATAATCCGCGCGGTCAGGATGGCTTTCCGTCTGTTCCTGCGCCTGCTGGCTCAAGGCGGCGAAACACTCCTCTTTACGAGATGCCAGCGTCTTGTACTGGCAGACTGACCATTGCCGGTGGATATCCATCGACGTATCGCTGGCATGGCCCATGTTTACCGTCAGCAGCCCACCGAGCAGTAGCATTGCCGTTCGAAGAATCGTGTGTGAGCGAATAATCATGTGTGCCCGGAGAACCATATGTGATTTCCCTATTTTTTCTGCGCCTTGGCATAATGCTGAATAGCGGCAAGCTGACGACGGATGGCATTATCCACCACGGCAGGCACCAGCGCATTAAGCCGCACGAATAGTTTTTCCGGCCAACCCAGCCAACGGCGCACGGTTTCCCGCTCCAGCGCATTGACTACCTGATCCGCCACCCAGGCCGGCTTGTCGCTGTGGTAGCCCAGCGCCTGGGTCAGAGCATGGGTCTTCGGGGCGTTACGGCCGGCATCAATGGCTCTGGGAGCCAGATGCAGTACTTTAATCCCTTTCGATGACAATTCGCGATGCAGCGCTTCGCTGAATCCGCGCAAGGCAAATTTGCTGGCGCAATAGGCGCTGTATCCTGGATAGCCGATCCCGTCCAGGGTAGAGCCGATGTTCATGATGATGCCGGGCTTGTTGATGCAATCGAGCAAGGAATGCGTCAGCAATATCGGTACTTCGGTATTCAGGGTGAGCTGCCGACGGATGACGTCGTGGCTCTGCTCTTCAAACAGGCCGAAGGTTGATGTGTCTATGTTGTTAATCAGCACATCCAGCCTGACGTTTTCCGGAAAACACTCCGCCAGCGCGTCGCGATCCTGTTCGTCGCAGAGGTCCGCCAGCAAAATATTGTGATGACCGGCGTCGGGTAATCGTTGCTGTAACGCCAGCAGCGCCTTTTCATTGCGACCGACCAGATACAGCCTGGCGCCTCTGGCGGCCAGCGACAATGCTAGTTCCTGGCCGGTGTTGCTGCTGGCGCCCGTTAGCAGGATACGTTTATTTTTTAGTTTCATGGCATTAATGCTCCGTGAGGCTGCGCAGCATATCGCCATACAGCTGATAAACCACGTGAGCGGCATGAATAATCGCGGTCTGATCGGCCGAGTCGTTGATGTTGTCCATCAGCGCGGCAAAGACGTTTGGGCATGGATCCTGCTCCTGCAGGCCGTTGATGGCGTTGACAGGCAGATCCTGCTCCGCGTCTATCTGCCTGATCATATCGGGCGCGATGTTGGCCTGGATACCTTCCAGTACGTGTATCAGGCCGAAGATGCTCATCGGGTTGTCGCGCTGGATCTGGTCATAGAGGTACGCCGCCATCAATTCAATCCACTGAGCGGCGGCGTTCTGGCCCAGCGTTTCCGTTTTGCCGCCACAGGCGCGAATCTTGTGAAGAATCGAGGCTTTGTGGTCGTATTCGGCATTAATGTACTCTTCAATGGCCTCACGCACCCACGCCTGATGCCGGGGAAGACGACCGCTCGCCGCCATCAACAGCGGTACGGTATAACTGACGTGGTGATAGGCCTGCGTCAGAAAGGCGATGTACATGTCCCCGGTGATGGTTCCCTGACGGCAGGCGTCAATAACCGGAGCGGACATCATCAGTTGTTGCGATGTTGATGTAGCGGATTGCAGTTGCTGGTAAAAGCTCATGTCTTACTCCTGAATGGCGCGTTGACAGTCGGGGTCGCCTCTGGGTGCGATGGTGTCATGCTAGCGAGGGAGCATTAAGAGAGACTTAAGACGGTTGAAAAATCACCTTAATATCGGTGTGCTATTTTAATTTTTTGATAAATAATGAAATTTATAATTACCGTTTGTAGCGATGGCATGTATCGGCGTCGGAATCCGGTATCGGTATAGTAAGTCGCCTGATAAATCACGAAGGGACGGAGAAACGGCATGTCGACATCGCGCCGCGCGCATCAACTGGCAATTTTGGTCGTGATGATCAGCGCCTCGCTGGTGGGGTTGGTTCAGGGGTATTCCATCCCGCTGGTGACGCTGAAACTGACCGCGCTGGGCTACGGCTCCGCGCTGACCGGCATGATGTCCGCGTTGCCGGCGATTGGCGTATTCGTCTCTTCTTGGGTAGCGGCGCCTGTGGCGATGCGCTTGCCGGTGGGCCGCCTGCTGGCGCTGTCGACATGGGGCATGGGCGTCAGCCTGACGCTGTCGTTTTACCTCGACAATGTGGCGCTGCTGGCAGCGCCGCGTTTTCTGATGGGATTTTGCTGCGGGCTGATTATCGTCATCGGCGAGTCCTGGGTCAGCGGCCACACCGCCGAGCATCGCCGGGGCGTGCTGGTGGGGTTGTACGCTACCGCGTTCACCGGCCTGCAACTGCTGGGGCCGCTGCTGATTTCCCTCACCGGGCTGGACGATCCGACCGGGCTGTTGCTGATTTTGGCGCTGCATGGCGTATGCCTGCTGATGGTGCCCGGCTCGTCGTTTTCCGGACTGGCGCTGAGCGCCCATCGGCAACATAACCTGTTTTCGCTGTTGCTGGCCGCGCCGGCGTTGGCGGCGGCGGTGTTTGCGTTCGCTTTTTTCGACGGCGCGGTGCTGTCGATGCTGCCGCTGTACGGCATGGCGCACGGCTACGAGGAACAGCTGGCGGTGCTGCTGGTGACGGTGTTGTTTATCGGCGATGCGCTGTTGCAGGTGCCGCTGGGTTGGGTTTCCGACAAGCTGGGCACCGTGCGGGTGCATCTGGCCTGCGGAGGGCTGTTCGTGCTGATGCTGGCCGGCCTGCCGTTCAGCTACGGCACCGGCTGGGTGTGGGCGAATGTCTTTTTGCTGGGCGCGGTGGCGGGCAGTATTTACACCCTGGCGCTGGTGCGCGCGGGCAAGCAGTTCAGCGGCGTCAATCTGGTGGCGATCAACGCCTTGTTCGGCGTTTTATGGGGCGTCGGCAGTTTCAGCGGTCCACTGGTGAGCGGTTCGTTGATGCAGTGGTACGGGCGTGACGGGTTAATCGCCGTTTTGGGGTTGCTGGGGCTGCTGTTTCTGGCGGCCAACGCGCTTGCGGCAACGCAGCGGAATGCTGCCGGGCAGACGGACCCGGAACTGGCGGAATAGCCCGACCGGCATGTTTGGGGTGGTGGGTCACCGGAGGAGCAAATGGATCGTCTGGCAACGCTGGAAACGTTTATCTGTGTTTATGAGTGCGGGTCCTTTTCCGCTGCGTCGCGCCGTTTGGGCATCGGGCAACCGGCGATCTCCAAAGCCATCATGCAGCTTGAGCAACAGCTGGCGGTCAAACTGCTGCTGCGCTCCACCCGTGGGTTAACGCCCACCGAGGCCGGGCAGCGGTTTTACGAGCAGGTCGCTCCGGCGTTGCAGCAATTGCATGAAGCGCAGGACGGGGTGCGCGGCGGCAACGGCGAGCTGAGCGGCTATTTGCGGGTGTCGGCGCCGGTGACCTTCGCCCGGCTGCATGTGCTGCCCCGTTTGCATGTGTTTATGTCGCAGCATCCGCAACTGAAGGTGGACATCATTCTGGATGACCGCCCGGTGGATCTGATCGCCGAAGGCATTGATGTGGCGTTGCGGCTGGGCGAGATGAAAGATTCCGGGTTGACTGCCAGGAAGATCGGCTCGGCGCCGATGCGGTTGCTGGCCACGCCGGCGTATTTCGCCGCCCGCGGCACACCGGCCTCGCCCGAGGCGCTGGAAGACCATGACGCGGTGATCTACCTGCAGACCGATGCGCCGGGCAACTGGCTGTTTTGTCGGGATGACCGGCAATGCCGGGTTACGCTGTCGGGACGCATCCGCACCAGCGCGGCGGAAGGGGTGCGGGAAGCGGTGCTGGTGGGCAACGGCCTGACGGTGGCGTCGGCGTGGATGTTTGCGCCGGAGCTGGCGAGCGGTGCGGTGACGACGGCGCTGGCCGACTGGCATATCGGCGTGATGGATCTGTGGGCGGTTTACCCCGGCGGCCGGTTAACGTCGGCCCGCGCCCGGGCGTTTACCGAATTTGTGGCTCAGCACCTGTCTGTGCCGGCCTGACCCTTCTCTCATCCATTCCATTATGGAATAAATATTATGGCTGATGGCGCTCTTCTGCGGTGAAGTCGCTTTGCCTATGCTGAACCCGTCCCCCACGTCGTGCCGTGTGATGGTGCTTCCGGCCTGAGGGGAACACCACCTTCAGACAGGCAACCACGGAGAATGACCATGAGCACGTTATCTTACAGCGATGACACCGTACGGACGGGTAAACCGCTGATTTTTGCCATGGCGGCCGCCAGCGGTGTGGCAGTCGCCAATATCTATTACAACCAGCCGATGCTCGGCCTGATGACCGCCAGCTTTCCCGGCAGCGGCGCGACATCTATGATCCCCACCGCCACCCAGCTCGGCTATGCGCTGGGGTTACTGATGCTGGTGCCGCTGGGCGACAAATTCGAGCGGCGGCAGCTGATCGTCTGGCAATTTTTGTTGCTGGCGCTGGCCTCGGTATTGGCGGCGTTAGCGCCATCGGCGCCGGTGCTGCTGGTGGCGTCGGTATTGATTGGCGTCGGCGCGACGGTGGCGCAGCAGATTGTGCCGGTAGCGGCGACGGTGGCGAGTGAAGGCCAGCGCGGCGCGGTGGTCGGCACCGTGATGAGCGGGCTGCTGAGCGGCATTCTGCTCAGCCGGACGTTGGCCGGACTGGTGGCGGACGCCGCCGGCTGGCGCGCCATGTTCTGGCTGAGCGTGCCGCTGGCGCTGGCGGGCGCGGCGCTGATGGGGCGTATGCTGCCGGTGTTGCCGCCGTCATCGGCGCTGTCCTGGCGTTCGCTGATGCGTTCACTGCTGACGCTGTGGCGCGCGGAACCGGCATTGCGTCGCGCCACCTGGATTCAGGGTGCGCTGTTCGCGTCGTTTAGCGCATTCTGGAGCATTCTGGCGTTGTACCTCGCCAGCGGCAGTCATCCGCTGGGGGCGGCGGCGGCCGGGCTGTTCGGCGTGATTGGCGTGGCGGGTATTACCGCGGCGCCGGTGGCCGGACGTCTGGCGGACCGCATCGGCAGCCGACCGGTGATTCTGCTGGGGGCATTGCTGACGTTGCTGGCGTGGGGTGTGTTCGGCCTTTGGGGCGCGGTGGCGGGCCTGATTGTCGGGGTGATACTGCTGGATCTTGGGGTGCAGAGCGCGTTGATCGCTCACCAACATGTGATTTACGGCTTGCAGCCGACGGCGCGCGGGCGCATCAATACGCTGTTCATGGGCGGCATGTTCCTCGGCGGGGCGCTGGGTTCCAGCGGCGCGATGGCGGCCTGGCAGGCGGGCGGCTGGATGCCGGTAACGCTGTTTGCCGGCGGCGTGACCCTGCTGGCGCTGCTGGCGGCCAGCCGTCGCTAATCACGGGCGGGGCTCGCCCGTGACGGCCGTGTTTAGGGTAAATGTTACAGCGAGTAGCGCACCGGCAGCAGCGCGGTGCGGTCTACCGCGCCGTTGAGGTGCTTCATCACCGCATCGTATGGGCACAGGGTGCCGACATCGGTTTTCTGGCAGCCGTTCATCGAGAACTCGCTGCGCAGCGGCGGATGGTCGTTATCCAGCGCGGTCAGCCCGCGAATCTGGTCCAGCGACTGCGCCTGGAAGTAGATGCGCACGAAGCGTTGACCGGACTGCGCGTTGCGCCAGCGTTCGAAAATCAGGCTGCCCGCGGGCGGGATATTACCGCGCGGGTAGTCGCCCATCTGCCAGGTGAAACCCAGCATGGCGCGCAATTTGGCGATGTTGGTATCGTGCGCCACGTACAGCAGCCATTTGGCGTCGGGCGGGGCGTCCGCCTGATGTTCCGGGTTAAGCGCCAGGGCTATCTGATTCATCAGTACCGAACCGCCGCGCCGCGCCACGTAGGGCAGGTCGTTGGTGAAATCGTAGTTGGCGGTCAGCAACGACATTAGCGAACCCACCGCGGCGGCCGTTCTGGCGTTGCCGAACGCCACCTGACCGAGCGGGTTGTTGTTGCTGTAGGCCAGCCGGATGGTTTCCGCCATGTTGGCCAGCGCCTCCGGGCCGTGCAGCGAGGTATTCCCTTTTTTGCTCTCTTTCAATTCCCATTTGGCGCTGAACGCCGGGCAGGGTTTATCCGGCAGGCAGACCGCCTGTTTCAGGCGATCGATCGCCGGTTGCCACTCCGCCTGAATCTGTTCGGCGCTTTTGCCCTGCATCGCTTTTTGCAGGTCGACCTTCACCTGTTCCTGATCCACCAGCACGCCGGCGGTTTCGGCATGGAACAGCGGGTCGTTGTCTTCACTCTCCGGGCCGCGAATCACGACGCCGCAGCCAGGAAATACGCCATCCATCAACGCCATGGCGGTTTCCTGCGTGCGTTGCAGCGGGCTGGCCCAGACAAATACGTCGTCGGGCGCCGGGCAATTGCGGGTCAGCAGTCCGTGCTGGCGCAGGTACTGCCCTTCGTATTGCCCTTTTAGTACCGCCGCCGCATAACCGTGACCGGTCAGCTCGCCGTAATGGGTCAGCCAGGTCGGCCAGTCGCGCCCGGTGCCTTCCTGAATGGTTTTGACGTTGCCCTCGGTCGGCGGGCGTACGCCGTGGCGGCTTATTTCCACCACTTTTTCCAGTGCCCAGCCTGACGGAGCGGTTTCCGCCTGCGCGCCCAGCCAGGGCAACGCCGACAACAACAGCCCGGCGACGGTATTGCGTGTGAATAACATAGTTGATCCTCGGGTACATGCCTTTTGGCTACCGCAAGGCTAAGCGATGGCGGTAGCAGGAAGAATGTTTTTTCTATGTAAGAATCGTGGGATTTTTTTCAGCCTGTAAATAAGTTTGTTGAAGAGAAAATATCTTTTTGAGCCGTGTAATGATGTGAACCGTATCACTTCTACTCTGAACGCCGAGAGATCAAAAAAGAAAAGTTTGAATCATAAAACTGTCTTTTTTTTGCCGGTCTGTTGTCACAGAGCGATTTTAGGCTTTGCGGATTAACCGGGGTGTGATTTACGGAGACGTCATGAAGGCCAATAAAATACCGACGCTATTTAACCGTGGTGGGTTTGGTGGCTCAGGATTTATTGGCTTCGGGTTTATTGCCCCGTTGCTGATCCCGTTATTGCTATTTTGGGTGATTCCTTTTTTTTGCAGCCTCTATATCAGTCTCACCGACTGGGATTATATTTCGCCGGATTATCATCTCGTCGGTGTGGATAATTATCGAGATTTGTTACTGAGCGACGATTTTACCGGCGCGCTGGTTAACACGCTGACGTTCGCCATCGCGGTGGTGATGCCGGTGGTGGCGCTGGGGCTGGGATTTGCGCTGCTGCTGCACCGCCAGTGTCGCGGGCAGCGCTGTTATCAGGCGATGATCTTTTCTCCGTGGATTACCCCGACGGTAGCGGTTTCCGTGGTGTGGTCATGGGTGTTCGATTCCCGCGCCGGGCTGGCGAACCAACTGCTTGGGCTGTTCGGCGTAGCGGGCGTACCCTGGCTGGAGCGGCCGGGCAGCGCCATGCTGGCGGTAGTGATTGTCACGGTATGGCAAGGCATCGGCTGGACGATGATGTTCTTCATCAGCGCGCTCAACCGCATTCCCGCCGAGCTATACGAAGCCGCACGGCTGGACGGCGGCAGCCGCGCCAGGCGCTTGTTAACCATCACCTTACCGCTGATTTCTCCCACCACCTTCTTCCTGTTGATCGTCAATCTGGTGAATGCCGTTCAGGCGTTCGATCAATTTCAAATGCTGACGCAGGGTGGCCCCGGCAATAGCACCCGCACGCTGATGTATCTGTTTTATCAACAGGCGTTTCAGCAGTTCAGCATGGGGCCGGCGGCGGCCACCGCGGTGATGATCCTGCTGCTGGCGGGTTCGCTATCGCTGGTCAACACGCTGATTGCCCGTCGTTGGGTCTATTTTTAAGGAGCATGGGGATGGTGTCGTCACCGATAACGCTTGCCGAACCGGTTGTTTCCGCTGCCGCCCGTCGCCCGGCCTTTCGCGGACGGGGGATGCTGAAACATTTACTGTTACTAAAACATCCGCTGTTGATGATGGCCGGTCTGCTGATGGTATTCCCGTTTGTGTGGATGCTGTCCGGCGCGCTGAAAACCAATGACGAAATTTTCCGCCATCCGCTGCAACTGTTGCCGTCGCATCCCGATTTTTCCTCGTTCGCCGCGGTATGGCGCGAGACGCATTTCGGGTTATTCATGTACAACAGCCTGACGGTGGCGCTGCTGACGTCGCTGTTGGTGGTGGTCAACAGCGTGCTGTTTGCCTACGCCATCGTGCAGTGGCGCGGTAAAGCCAGCCGTTTGCTGTATGGCGTAGTCATGGCCTGTTATATGTTGCCCGGCGCGGTGACCTATATTCCCTGTTACATCATTCTGGCTAAATTGCATTTGCTGGATACCCATATCGGCCTGATTTTTTCCAACGCGGTAAGTGCGATGGGGGTGTTTTATTTGCATCAGGCGCTGAAAAAAATTCATCCGTCATTACTGGAAGCGGCGCGCATTGACGGCGCCGGAGAATGGGCTTTGCTGCGAACCATTGTGCTGCCGCAAATAAAGCCGGTGCTGGCTACGCTGTTTCTGCTTATTTTCATCACCAATTACAACAGCTACATGTGGCCCAGTCTGGTGATTACCTCGCCGTCGCTGAATTTAATTTCCATTGGCATCCGGCAGTATTTTATTTCCGGCGGAGACTATGGCTTTAACTGGTCGAATATCATGGCGGCCAGCGCCATTGTGGTGATGCCGATGCTGTTTTTATTCCTGTTGTGCCAACGAATCATCCTGTCCGGCTTTTCCGATAATGGAGTGAAAGAATAATGATGACCGTATGCAAAGGGTTGCGATTTGTGGGCGGCGCGCTGTGCGCGCTGCTGCTGATCGCGCAGGCGCAGGCCGCCACCGAGGTGAACTTCTGGTATTCCGGCGGCACCAAGCCGCAAAAGATGATGCTGACGCTGATCGACGAATTTAACCGTAGTCAGGATCAATACGTGGTGAAAGGCGCGTTGCAGGGGAATTACGATGAAACCTGGCAAAAAATGCAGGCCGGAATGGCGGCGCAAAACGCCCCGGCGTTCGCGCTGCTGACCGCTTCGCAGGGAACGGCGCTGGCGGAGCGCAAATTGCTGCGCGATCTGCGGCCGTACATGGATGATAGCTTCCACTTCACCGATTTTATCGGCGCGTTCCGCCGTCAGGTCACCCGGCCGGACGGCAGCGTTTACGGTCTGCCCGCCTACGGCACCACCCAGGTGCTGTACTACAACAAGGCGGTGCTGGCGCAGCACGGCTTTACGCCGGACGACCTGAAAACCTGGCAGGGGCTGGCGAAAGTGGCGACGGCGGTCACCCAAAAAGACGCCGGCGGCGACACCCGCTATTACGGTTGGGAGCCGATGTGGGGGCCGGGCAATCTGATTGACGCGGCGCTGTCCAACGGCGGGCGCATTCTCAGCGAAGACGGTAAAAAAGTGCTGATCGATTCGCCGGCGTGGGTCGAGGTTTGGGACAGCTTCCGCCGCTGGATTCATGACGAGCGCATCATGCGTATCTACCACGGCGGTCAGGGCTGGGAATACTGGTATAAAACCATTGATGACGTGATGAAAGACCGGGCGCTGGGGTATACCGGTTCGTCCGGCGATCAGGGCGATCTCGACTTCCAGCGGCTGGCGGCGTTGCCTCAGCCGGGCTGGGGCAACCATCCGGCGGCGCCGCAGGCGGGCGCGCTGATTTTCGTGATGCCCACCGGCACGCCGGACGCGGCGGCGAAGGGCGCCTTTGCCTTTATGCGTTTCTACACCAGTGCGGCCAATACCGCCCGCTGGTCGATGTTCACAGGCTATATTCCGGTGCGTGAAAGCGTGTTGCAGGACGCGGACTATCAGAAATACGTCGCCGCCAACCCGCAGGCTGCCGTGCCGGTGCAGCAGGCGAAATCCGCCAGCATGGATTTCATCGACCCGACCAAAGGCAAAATTCTGGATGCGCTGACCGTTGCCGCCGATCAGGTGGAAATCGAAAACAAACCGGCGCAGCAGGCATTAACCGAGGCGGCCCGCAAAGCGCAGAAAGCGCTGGACCGCATTAATGAATAAGCCGGAGCTGACCCTTGCCGGTTGCCTGACGACGGGGCGCGGGCAGGTAGCGTTTACCGTGCCGGAAGGGATCGACTGCCTGACCCTGACTGCGCACAACCGCAACAAAAGCTACCTGTACGCGTTTGTCTACGACGCCCGCCAGCAACTGCGCGCCAACCTGCTGATTGAACCGGCCGCCAAGTCGGTAACCATCGCCGCACGGCGGGCGCTGCCGTTGGGCGGCATACCGGGGCCGTTGCCGCCGGGGGAGTGGCGGCTGGCGCTGTGCAGCATTCCGGCGCAGGCCAGTCATCCGACGCAGGCGGATTACCAGATTACGGTGGCGTTCGACCCGCCGTTGCCGCCGCCGGATGAAATGCTGCTGACGGTGGCGCTGCGCGGCGACCATCAGGTGTGTTTCGACTATTCCGCCTGCCTTGAACCGGCTTCCCGCTGGTATCGCGGCGACCTGCACGCTCACACCCGGCTGTCGGACGGGCACAACAGCCTGACGGCGGCGGTGGCGCTGGCGCAAGCGCAGCAGCTTGATTTTCTGTTCCTGACCGAACATAACCTGTGTCACCCGGCGCTGCCGACCGGAGGCCGTACCCTGTTCCTGCCCGCGCTGGAGGTGACCACCGATATCGGCCACTTCAATGTGCACGGCCCGCGCCGGGTGCTGACGCTGGAAGACGGGGACATGGCGCCGGAAACGCTGATCCGTCAGGGTTTGTCGCTGAACGTGACGGGCGACGGCAACATCAGCATCAACCATCCGATGATGCCGCCGTGGCACTGGCAGTATGCGGCGATGCCGCTGGCGCGCATCAACACGCTGGAAGTGTGCTGCGACCCGAGCTGGCCGACGTCGGCCGCCGCCACCGAGCGGGCGTTGCAACTGCTGAGCACGTTGTGGAACGGCGGCTGGCGTATCGCCGCCGTCGGCGGCAGCGATTGCCATCTGCGACCGGACGAGCGCTATGACGGCACCACCCAACCTTCGGTGTACGGCGACCCGACGACGCTGGTGTTTGCCCACGGCCTGAGCGGTGACGCCATTCTGCATGGCTTGCGGCAAGGCCGGGTGTATATCGACCGGCAGTGCGGCCTGCGTTTCCGGTTCGACGACGGCGAGGTGCTGCCGGGGCAGAATGTCGGCGCACGCACGGTGCAGGCGACCCTCGCCATCGAAGACGATCGGCCGGGTTACATCGCGGAGTGCGTGGCGGGCGGAACGGTGATTTCTCGCCATGCGCTGGGGCGCGACGAGGTGAGCGTTGCGCTGCCGCTGACGAGCTGGCCGTGGTGCCGCATTGATATCTGTGGCCCGGATGGCGGCTTTGCCGGGCTGATCAACCCGCTGTATAACGGCACTCACCCGATATTCTCCTGCCAGACCTTCACCACCTGGGGTGAAGCGGTGGCGCGCCTGCCGAAATAACGCAGGAAGACGCGCTGTCGGCGTCGCCGCGTCGGGCCATCGCCGGGTAATGACGCGGGCGAACGATGGGCGGCGGGTGGTGCCTCGCCGTGATTAATGGCATAGTCAGCGCCACCTGTCGGACGAAAGACATCAACGACGCCCTGATGCCAACCTCATTATTATCACGTTGGAGCGGCTGGCTGGAACGCCGCCAAACCGTCATTTATCTGCTGACCCTGCTGGTCGCCGCCGTGCTGGCGTGGCGCTGGCCGCCATCGGATGCGGACGCGCTGGCGTCGGCGATTAACCCCGCGCTGGCGCTGATGCTGTTCGTTACCTTTCTGCAATTGCCGCTGTCCCGCCTGCTGGCGGCGCTGACCCACCTGCGTTTTATGCTGGCGCTGGTGGCGACGAATTTTGTGGCGATACCGCTGCTGGTGGCGGTGCTGCTGCGTCTGTGGCCGCTGGAACCGCTGGTGGCGGTGGGCGTCGCCATAGTACTGCTGTGCCCCTGCGTCGATTATGTGGTGACCTTTTCGCATCAGGGCGGCGCGGATTCCCGCTTACTGCTGGCGGCGACGCCGGTATTGCTGGTGTTGCAAATGTTGCTGCTGCCGTTGTGGTTGCCGCTGCTGTTGCCGCAGGCCACGGCGGTCGACATCGGGATGGCGCCGTTTCTGCACGCGTTCATCGTCCTGATGGCGTTGCCGCTGTTGCTGGCCGCTGTCGTTCAGCGCTGGGCGGCGCGATATGCTGCCGGCGCGGCGGTAACCAACTGGCTCGGGCTGTTGCCGGTGCCGGCTACCGCGCTGGTGCTGGCGCTGATCATCGCGTTTGTGGTGCCGCAACTGGGGCTGGCGACCGGCGCGGTGCGGCAGGCGTTGCCTGTTTATCTGCTGTTTGCCATGCTGGCGCCGGCGCTGAGCTGGCTGATGGCGAGACTATGGTCGCTGCCCGCGCCGTCGGGGCGGGCGCTGGTGTTCAGCGGCGCCACCCGCAACGCGCTGGTGATTTTACCGCTGGCATTGGCGATACCCGATGCGTTGCCGGTGATACCGGCGGTGGTGGTGACGCAAACGCTGGTGGAGCTGTTGGCGGAACTGGTCTATATACGCTGGGTACCGCGCCTGCGTTTTGCCGGCGGACAGCCGCACTCCAGCGCGCCATCCGGAAAATAACAAGAAGGAACCATGAAAGCATTCAAACCATTACGCGGGCCGGAACGGCTGATTCGGATGGGACAGTGGGCCGTCGCGCTGCTGTTCGCCTATTTTCTGGTGATGATCAGCGCCGCGGTGCTGGAAGACCTGCCGTCGCTGACCCGTGAGCCGGATCGCGGCAGTTTTATCGACCAGACGGCGGTGGACGCCCAGAAAGCGCGCATGGCGCCGATTCAGGCCGCGCAGGAAGCGCTGGATAACGCGCTGGCGGACAAGCGCGAGGCGCGCGAGATGGCGACTAACGATTACGCCAAAGCCAAAGCCAGTTTCGACAACTGGCGCGCCACCCGCAGCAGTACCGAGCTGTCCGACCAGAATCCGGAGGTGATTAAGCGTAACCATGAGCTGGATCGTCTGCTGGCGCTCCAGCAGCGGCTCGACGGACAACTCGCCGATCTGCAAAAACAGCGCGCACAGTTGCAGCTTCAACTGGCGCCGATAACGCTGGCGGTCAGCCGGTTATACGGTGATGCGGACGCGCGCTATGGCGAGGCGCTGCGTAAGGCGGAGTTGCAGGCGTTCTTCATTCGGCTGGCGTTTGTCGGCCCGCTGCTGCTGGCGGCGTTATGGCTGTTTCGTCGTTACCGCAAGGGCAACCAATGGCCGTTCGTGTGGGGGTTCATTTTGTTTGCCCTGTTCGGCTTCTTTGTCGAGCTGGTGCCGTATCTGCCGAGTTTCGGCGGCTACATCCGTTACGGCGTCGGGGTGGTGCTGACCTATTTCGGCGGGCGGGCGCTGCTGCGCTGGTTGCAGGCGTACCTGGAGCGCAAGAAACAGGAGCAGGCGGCGTCGCAGGAAGAGCGCAAAGAGTCGATTCATTACGAAGCGGCGTTGACGTCGCTGGCGCGCAACCAGTGCCCCAGCTGCGATCGCCCGCTGATCCTGCAAAACGGCGCTACCCCGGCGTTTTGTATGCATTGCGGTTTACAGCTGCTGTCGCCGTGCCCGTCCTGCGGGTTGCGTAAAAACGCTTTCTACCACTACTGCCCGGACTGCGGCGAACCGGCAGAAACGTCGAAAAGCTGAGGCATTACCGCGTCAGGCGCATGACGGTATCAAGCGCATGACGTTATCAAGCGCATGACGTTATCAAGCGCATCGTCGTCAGTTCCAGCCCCTGATCGCCAAAGGGAGCGGTGGCGGTGATATGAAAGCCGAGCGACTGGTAGCAGCGTAGCGCGCTGTGGTTATGGCTATACCCGTCATACTTCAAGTTGCAGGTGCGTTGGCTTTCCTCGCTCACCCCAGTCACTTACTGATGTAAGCTCCTGGAGATTCGCTGCGTCGCCGCCTTCCTGCAACTCGAATTATTTTGGGTATAAACACCGACAGCGATACGGCTTGCGCCTCAAATCGCTCTACCGCCTGTCGGATAGCGGCTTGCAACATCGCGCGCGCCAGCCCGCGCCTGCGGTACGCCGGGTCGATAAACACCCGGCACAGCCGGCTGTGGCGCGGCTCCACCTGATACAGCTCGACAAACCCCACGACGTTGCCCTGATGCTCAAACAGATAAGGCACAAACTGCGGGTTAGCCAGATGATCGGTAATCTGCGTGGCGGTGAGCGGGAACGAATAGGTGGGACCACCCCACAGCAGATTCAGTTCGGCGCTGTCTACCCAGCGAATCAGGCGCGGGTAATCCGCCGGCGTAAAATCGACAAGAGACATCAGGGCGTTTCCTTACCGTTTAAACGACTGGCGGCGCCGGCTTGCAGATAGCGCATCATCTCCTCTTCCGGCACCATACCGCCGCCGGTGGCCCAGATAACATGGGTGCCTTGCCGGCAACGCTGCGGCGTCAGCGGCGCACGCTGGCGATAGCCCTGATTTTCCTGCAACAGACGCAGAAATCCCGGCGCGCCCGCCAGCGCGGACGGCTCCAGCAGAATCTGCTGGGTGTCGTGCATCACATGCAGCAACGCCAGCATGTCGTCATCCGTCAGTGTGTAGTAGCCATCAATCAGCCGCTGCATAGCCTTGCCGACAAAGCCGGAAGGGCGGCCGACCGCCAGCCCGTCCGCCGTGGTGCGGTTGCTGATGCCGAAATCCTGCACCGCCAGTTGGTCGTGTAGGCCGGTGTAGACGCCCATTAGCATGCAGGGGGATTCGGTCGGTTCGGCGAAAATGCAGTGGACGTGATCGCCAAACGCCAGTTTCAGCCCAAAGCTGATGCCGCCGGGCGCGCCGCCGACGCCGCACGGCAGATAGACGAACAGCGGGTGTTCGGCGTTCACCACCCGGCCCTGCGCGGCAAACTGCGCTTTCAGCCGTTCGCCCGCCACCGCGTAGCCCAGAAACAGCGAGGTGGAATTTTCGTCGTCGATAAAGTGGCAGCTCGGGTCGGACTGCGCCTCCCGGCGACCCTGCGCCACCGCCTGACCGTAATCGCCGTCGTACTCCACCACTCGCACGCCGTGTGCGCGCAACCGGTCTTTCTTCCACTGGCGGGCGTCGGCGGACATGTGCACCGTGGTGTCAAACCCCAGTCGAGCGCTGGCGATGCCGATCGACATCCCCAGATTGCCGGTAGAGCCGACCGCGACTTTGTGGCGGCGGAACCACTGCTGGCAGTCGTCGTCCAGCAGTCGGCGATAGTCATCGCTTTCCCGCAGCAGTCCGTGGCGCAGCGCCAGCTGTTCGGCGTGGTACAGCACCTCATAAATGCCGCCGCGCGCTTTGACCGAACCCGCCACCGGCAAGTGGCTGTCCAGCTTCAGTAAGACTGAGGGCGGCGCATCCAGCCCCGCCTGGCGGGCGATCGCGGCGGCAAACGTCGGCACCGGCACCAGTTCGGACTCGATGATGCCGTGGCTGGCTTCCAGTTCCGGAAATGCCTGACGCAGAAAAGGCGCGAACCGCTGCAAGCGCTGGCTGGCGTCGGCCACGTCGGCGCTGGTTAGCGGCACGTCGCCCAGCGCATCGCTCACGGAAGCCGCCGCCGGATTGAACCAGCACACCGGCTGGCGATTAACCAGCGGTTCCAGCAGCGGAAAATCGTGGAACCATTGCGGCAAGGATTTACCGTATACGGCGTCGGCCATTATCGTTGTCTCCTGTAAACGGCGGGCGTACCCGCTGCCAATCATCGACGTTTATCATGCCTGCGTTAGCCGGGATTTGCCTACCGCCATCGCCGGACGGGTGTTTGTTTATAAGAATTTATTTTTTCTAATCATAGAGATATGACAGCTTTTCTACCCTATACAGAATTTTTATACCCGCATAACCGGCTTTTACGACAAATTTACCGCCTGACCGGTAGCCTGACTGCGTGTCTCCGGATGCAGCGCTAACCGAACGCGGGCGGGGCGCAGCGAACCGGCTGTGGCACGGCTCAGATACGCTGTGCGGCAGGCCCATTTCATGGGGAGAGTGAGCCTGCCATAGCGGATCTCCCGAGGGGAGGAGGTAATCATGAAAGTAAACAGGCTGGCGGCAGGCGGATTGTTGCTGATGCTGCCGTTGTGCGGGCTGGCTATTGCGCCTTATCCGGCGGATGGCAATCGTGAATTTACCGAGGCGCAGCGGGCGGAGATCCGCCGGATTGTGACGGAATATTTGCTGATGCACCCGGACAGGGTGCAGGCGATAGGCCAGACGCCGGCGATCGACGGATGTATGCCGGCGCGTCCGGCTGCCGGCAACGGCAAGCTCAATCCGTGCGGCAACACGCTGTGGGTGTGCCCGCCGCAGTAAATCCGGTGGAAGACAGGGTGGGGAAAAGATGGATAAATAATGTTCATATTTTTTGAAAGATATCTGCAAATAAACCCGATTTTAACGTCGGGTTAACAGGTCTATTATCACTTCCATCGAAAGCGAAGACGCTTTCAGAAAAGACAAACAACCGAATTCAACGTGAAGGATATTGACCATGAAAGCTATCAAAAACTTTGTTGCAGTTATCGCCCTGGCTACTGTTTCTTTCGGCACTTTCGCGGCTACCACGTCCAACGCGACTGAAGTACAGCAATCCGCCAGCCTGTCCGCCGGCACCGTTAGCGCAACTGCCAATACGCTGGACGGTTTGCAGGCCAGCCTGTCTGAAAAAGCGAGTGCTGCCGGCGCCAAATCGTTCCGCATCATCTCCGCTACCGGCAACGAAAATCAGATGCGCGGCGTGGCTGAACTGTATAACTGATAATCAGTTTCTGGTTATCATCAGCAACAATTATCCATACGAGCAATGGCCGCCTTCGGGCGGCTTTGTTGTTTTCAGTACTGATTAAGCGCCAGCGCGGCGGCGCCGAAGGCGGCGCTGTTTTGTGTCGGTAGCGTTGAGAGGCGCACCGGCGGTAGCGTCAGCGGCGCGTCGTCGTCCGGCGCGGGCGTCTGAGCCATAACGGCGGCCTGTAACCCGGCCATGAAGGGAGCGGGCAGCGTGCCGCCGAGGTAGAGACAAGGCGGGTCGAGCAGTGCGGTGACGCTATAGAGCAGCCCATACAGTTCCCCCGCCGCGCGTTGGACCCAACTTTTTCCGGCCGGCGAGGCCGCCAGCGCCTGCCAGTCCGCATCGGCGGTATTGGAAGGTAACGGCTCGCCCGCCGCCAGCAGGCAGTCATGCAGATCGTCAAACGACGGGCGTGACTGCGCCCGGGTGCGCAGCGCGCCAATCTCCCCCGCGTTGCCTTGCTTGCCCCGATGAAGTTCGCCATTCAGGATCAACGCGCCGCCAATCCCCTTGCCGATATACAGGTAGAAAAAGCTGTCGTCCGGGGCGGCGGAACCGAAATGCAACTCGCCGATGGCGGCGCAGTTGGCGTCGTTTTCCACCAGCACCGGGCAGCCCAGCCGGTCGCTCAACTGCCGGGCGATATCTACCCCGCGCCAGGCCGCCAGACCGGGGGCGATCCACACCGGCATGGCGCCGCCGTCAAATCGGGCGGGCAGCGCCAGGCTGACGGCCAACAGCCGATCGCGGGCCTGCGGCTGAGCGTCGAGCAGGGTGCGGATAGCATCGGCCAGCGTATTCGCCACTGAGTCAACGATCCGGAAATCGCCGCGCAGGGTGGTTTCCGCCACGCACTGCCCGGCATAGTCCATCAGGATCAGGCAAATCAGGTCGTATTCCGCGTACACCCCCAGTACATAGCCCGCGTGCGCCGCCGGTCGCAGGTTGATTTGCGGCGGGCCACGCCGCCCCTGCGCCCGGTCGCTCTCTTCCAGCAGGCCGAGGTTGAGCATGTCCCGCGTCATCATGCTGACGGCGGCGGTAGTCAGGCCGCTGGCGGCGGCCAGCGCGCTGCGCGACAGGCTGCCCGAACGGCGCAGCAACCCCAGCAGTTTGCGGTGGGTGGCGGTGAGTTCTCGCTTTTCCATGGGTATCCCTTGTCCCGGTTCTGTCCGGTTTCCTTCACACGTCTGCAATATAATTAAGTTACTTAATTAATTCGTCAACCTCAATAACAGGATGGTGCCCGTGCGTAAACTTGTTTCGTTATCCCTGTCGGTGTTACTGGCGAGCGGGCTGATAGCCCACAGTGCGGTGGCGGATGTCATCAAACTCAAACTCTGGACCCTGAATGACAGAAATGCGCCGATGCGCACCGTCAACATCGAGGAGGCGGCCGGGGTGCTCAACCAGCAATTCGCCGCGGCGGGGGTGGATCGCAAAATCGTTATCGATACCCATGCCAGCGCGGTGCAGGGCTGGGACGATCTGGCGCTGGATACGCTGAAAGCCTTCGGCGTCAATCAGGGGCCGGACATCGTGCTGCTGCCGCATGAGTGGATCGGCGAGTTTGCCCGCAACGGTTACGCCATGCCGATGGACGGGCAGATTAAGGCGAATCCGTGGGTGTACGCCGATATTTTGCCGGTGCTGTGGGAGGCGATGAAGTACCAGGGCAAGGTGTACGGCGTCCCGCAGGATGCCGAGATCCGCATGTTTTTCTATAACAAGGACATGCTGCGCAAGATCGGCAAGGACGAGGCTTTTATCGATAGCCTGCCCGCCCGCGTGGACAGCGGTGAGTTCACCATGGATGACCTGACGGCGCTGGCGAAAGAGGTGGTAGACCGCCACGCCGCGCCGATCGGCATGCTGCATCGCCCGAATGTCGGCATCGATTATCTGATGGTGTTTGCCGCCTGCGGCGCGAAATTCATGGATGAGAAAACCGGCAAGCTGCTGTTTGCGAAGAAAGAGGTTGAAACGGCGCTGAGCTGGTACGCCCGCAATGTGGCGGCCGGCGTAACGCCGACCGACAACACCGCCATGAGCTGGGACACCATCCAGACCGCGTTCAAGCAGGAAAAAGCTTTCCTGTTCCATCAGGGCATCTGGGCGATGGCCTGGCAGGTGAACGATAACTTTGGCCCGGCGTGGCCCGCCGATAAAGCGGGTTACACCCACAAGATCGGCTGGATACCGGCACCGGCGGCGGTGAAGGGCGGCAAGCCCGCCAACCTGTCGCACCCCATCGCCTACGTGGTCAGCAATAAGAGCCAGTACAAAGATCTGGCGGCGCAGCTGGTGGCTATCGCCAGTCTGCCGTACTACAACAATCGCCACGCCGTCAGTTCCTATCACACCGCCATCAGCTATGCCCAGACCGCGATGCCGCAATACACCGACAACTGGGCGCTGAGCGAAGCCGGCAAAATGATGAAAAACATTACCTTTGTGCCGAATCACGCCCGCTTTGGCGACTATAACCGGGTGCTGTTCAAAGGCTTGCAGGCGGTGGAAACCAAACGCATGACCCCGGCGCAGGCGGTGGACTTTATCGCCGACGAGCTGGAAACCCAACTGGGCAAGGACGTGGAAATCGTGGATAGCCTGCATTGATTGAAGGCGCGGCCGGAGAGCGCGCTTCTCCGGCCCTGACGAGTGAGGTGGCTATGCCTGTGACGTTGTCGAATCGCCCGGCCGGTGTGCATCCTGCGCGCTGGCTGGCCCCCGCCATCTCGGTGCTGGCGGTGTTTTTTGTCGCGCCGATGCTGCTCAATCTGGTGATTGCCTTTAGCGACATGGGCAGCAATTTGCAGATAAGCGCCTTTGGCACCGACAACCTGATGCGGTTGCTGGTGGCGGACAAACGCCTGCCGGCGATCCTGCTGACCACGCTGGTGTACGTGGTCAGTACGCTGCTGTTGTTCAATCTGGGGCTGGGCATCGTGCTGGCGATCGCCACCACCGCGGTGCCGCCGGCGCTGGGGGCGCTGTTTCGCGGCATCTGGTTTCTGCCGCGTATTTCGCCGTCGGTGCTGTACGCGCTGTTGTGGATCTGGGCGGCGGACCCGTCGCCCCACAGCCTGATCAATCAGGTGGTGGTCGGCGTGTTCGGGCTGCCGCCGCTTAATCTGCGCAACGACCATCCGATGATACTGATTGTGGTGGCTAACGGCCTGGTGGGCGCTTCGTTTGCGATGGTGATTCTCGCCTCCACCATTCGCGCTATTCCGGCCCACCTGTGGCATGCCGCGCGGGTAGACGGCGCCGGGGAGTGGTCGGTGATTCGCCATGTGGTGCTGCCGGCGCTGAAAAGCCCGGTGTGTTTCATCGCGTTGTATCAGGCGCTGTCGCTGATGGTGACTTACGAATACATCCTGCTGATTACCGGCGGCGGCCCGGTGTACGACACCACCACCTATGCGCTCTACATTTATCGACGCGCCTTCGAGTCCGGCGCTTATGGCTACGGCGCCATGCTGGCGCTGGGGCTGATGGTGTTCGGAGGGCTGCTGACGCTGTTGCAGTGGCGGATGATGAACATGCGCGCGCAGTTTACCCCGCCGCGTATCGAGGTGATGCGATGACGACGATGAACGCTGTCGACTGGGCGCGTCAGGCGGCGCGCTCGCGCTGGAACCGGGTGGGTTTTCTGGCGAGCGTGGTGCTGTTTCTGACGCTGGTATCGATACCGATTGTGACCCCTTATCTGTGGCTGCTGGCTATCTCGTTTACCCATCGGGATGGCGACAGCGAGTATCAGGTGCTGTGGCGATTGCTGACGATCGCCGCGCTGGCGTACGGCTTGCTGCTTGCCGTCGCCTGGCGGGCGCGTACCGAACAACGTGCCCGCCGCTTGCGGTGGCTGGTTGGGCTGGCGGCGCTGCTGGTATTCGGCCTGTGGGTTGCTCCGCAACTCACGTTGCACAACTACCGCTTTCTGTGGAACCCGGATGTGCAGGCCACCGGTATGCAAAGCGGCACGCTGCCGTCTGTCTGGACCGCGCTTGGCAACTCGCTGCTGTTTGCTGGCGGCCACACGCTGCTGGTGACGCTGCTGGCGGTGCCTGCCGCCTATGCCTTGTCCCGGCTTGGCTTCCGACGGCGCGAAGGGGTGCTAAAAGCCCTGCTGCTGTTGCACGCCTTTCCGGTGATGGCGTTGACGGTGGCTCTCTTTATTCAGCTCTACTGGATGGGGCTGCTCAACAGCCTGTGGGGCGTGATGCTGGTGATGTGCGCGCTTGAACTGCCGTTCGCCATCTTCGTGATGAAGAATTTTTTCGACGGCGTGTCGTGGGATATCGAAATGAGCGCCATTACCGACGGTGCCAGCCGCTTTCAGGCCTTCCGGCTGGTGGTGTTGCCGCAGGTGACCGGCGGCATTATCGCCATCGCCACCTTTGCCTTTCTGCGCGGCTGGGAGGAGTACATTTTTGTGCGCACCCTGCTGATCGACAGCGGCAGGATGACCATGAGCCTGTACCTGTTCTGGGCGTCGCAGGACAGCATGGGCGCGGATTCCGGGCTGATTGCCGCTGTGGGCGTCATCTACATCCTGCCGGTGCTGGCGCTGTATCTGTTAACTCAAAAATACCTGACGCAAATGAGCGTCGGTGGAATTAAAGGCTGAAATGATGGCGGAGATTGTACTTGATGGCGTAACCAAAGCCTGGGGCGATACGCCGGTGCTGCACCCGGTTAATCTGACGCTGGCTGACGGCGAGTTTGTGGCGATCCTCGGGCCGTCCGGCTGCGGCAAATCCACCACGCTGTTTCTGCTGGCCGGACTGTATGCGCCGACGCAAGGGCAGATTCTGTTCGACGGCCAGCGGGTGAACGGCGTGGACGCGCGCGACCGCAACGTTGGCGTGGTGTTCCAGTCTTACGCGCTGTACCCGCATCTGAGCGTGTACGACAACATTGCGTTTCCGCTGCGTTTCAAACCCGCGGAACGTGCCGAGCGCGACCAGCGGGTGCGGGAAGCGGCGGCGCTGGTACAGGTGACGGAACTGCTGGAGCGCAAGCCGTCGGCGCTGTCCGGCGGACAGCAGCAGCGGGTAGCGCTGGCGCGGGCGTTGGTTAAGCGGCCGTCGCTGTTATTGCTGGACGAGCCGTTGTCCAACCTCGACGCCACCTTGCGTATGACGATGCGCACCGAACTGAAAGCGATTCACGCCCGTTCGCGCGCCACCACGCTGATGGTGACGCACGATCAACTGGAAGCCATGACGCTCGCCAGCCGCATTATCTGTATGAATCAGGGGCGGGTGGAGCAGATCGGCACCCCGCAACAGCTCTATCGCCAGCCCGCTAATACCTTTGTCGCCGGCTTTATCGGCTCGCCGCCGATCTGCCTGCTGCCGGGGCAGGCCAGCGGCCGTCGGTTGACGGTGGGCGAAATAAGCTGGGGGTTGTCATCGACGTATCACGGCGCGCTGACGCTCGGTATCCGGCCGGAAGACGTCACCCTGACGCCGCTGGGCGCCGGCCCGCTGTCCGGGCGCATCGAACACATTGAGCCGATGGGGCGGGAGGTCTTGTACCGCCTGCACACGTCGCTTGGGCCGTTGCAGGCGCTGGCGGCCGGTTCGACGGCGCAGTATGACGCGGGGATGCTCGTCGGGGTGTCGCCGTCGGTGGATGCTCTGCTGCTGTTTGACGCCGACGGCAATCGTCTGCCCGATGTCGGCGTGGTACTGCCCGCCGATGTCGTTTCCGCCTGCCGGACGGCAGGTTAATATCCACATCTACCAACAGGTTGCCTCATGCATATTGTTAGCTACAACATTCAATACGGTCTTGGCCGCGACGGTCGCTACGATCTGGCTCGCATCGCCGATGAAGTGCGCGGTGCGGATATCATCTGTATGCAGGAAGTGGAACGCTTCTGGCAACGCTCCGGCATGATGGATCAACCGGCGGAGCTGGCGGCGCTGCTGGGTGAGTACCACTGGGTGTACGGCGCCAATCTGGACGTGGACGCCAGCACCGTGGCGGCGGACGGTCGGGTCGTCAATCGTCGCCGCCAGTTCGGTACTCTGACGCTGTCCCGCCGGCCGATTCTCTCCAGCCGCAACTTTCCGCTGCCGAAATTCGGCACCCTGACCCAGCACTCTATTCAGCAAGGCGTGCTGGAAACGGTGATCGACACCGGTGCCGGGGCGATCCGCGTCTATAACACCCATCTCAGTCATCTGTGCGCCGGCACCCGGTTGCCGCAGGTGGAGGCGATGCTGGCGCTTTTCGCCCGCGCCCCGGATGAAGGCGGTGCCTGGTGCGGCGGACATCCCGACCCGAGCGCGGGCTGGACCGAAGGCCGGATGCCGCTGATGCCGCTGGAGATGATCCTGATGGGGGACTTGAACTGCCTGCCGGACAGTGAGGAGTACAGCCGTCTGGTTGGGCCGGTGTCGCCGCATCACGGCCGGCTGGTTCGCCACCGTGGGCTGATGGACGCCTGGGTCGCCGCCGGTCAGCCGGAGAGCAGCGGTTCTACTCATCCGGATGTCGGCGGCCGTATCGATCACTGCCTGTTGACGCCATCGCTGGGGCTGACGGTGCGCCGTTGCTGGGCGGATACCGAGAATCAAGGCTCCGATCACCACCCGCTGTGGGTCGAATTGCAATAACCGACACGTCTGTCACCCGCGGCGAGGTCTGCGGGTGATAGTCGATTTATGGTTATTTTTCATTCATTTTTTTTGAAAGATATCTGCAAATAAACCCGGTTTTAACGTCGGGTTAACAGGTCTATTATCACTTCCATCGAAAGCGAAGACGCTTTCAGTAAAGAAATCAACCGAATTCAACGTGAAGGATATTGACCATGAAAGCTATCAAAAACTTTGTTGCAGTTATCGCCCTGGCTACCGTTTCTTTCGGCACCTTTGCTGCGACCACGTCCACTGCGACTGAAGTACAGCAATCCGCCAGCCTGTCCGTCGGCACCGTCAGCGCGACTGCCGCTACGCTGGATGGCCTGCAAGCCAGCCTGTCTGAAAAAGCGAACGCCGCCGGCGCCAAATCGTTCCGCATCATCTCCGCCACCTCCGGCGAAAACCAGATGCACGGCGTGGCTGAACTGTACAACTAATCCCATCGATATAAAAAATAACGCCGATATTCGCTAACACCAGTATCACGTGCAGCAATGGCCGCCTTCGGGCGGCTTTGTTGTTTTTAGAGAAGAGCAATGAGGAGAAATGGTCGTGGATTTTTTATGCCGACAGCCATCCTCTCAGGATGTTGACCAGCACTGGTGCGTAAGGCGTCAGCCTGCCGTTTTGCGGGGAACTGAAATCGTTAATGACGGCTGTTAACAGATCGTCGTCTTCCAACCCTTCGTCAGGATCGATACCGTTAGTCCATAACAGGCTATCGATAAACTGTTTGCGTATCTCAATTAGCTTTTTGTTATGGGTTTCATTGTCGCCAAGGTTAAGTACCCGAATAGCATCCTGCGCGCGTGCTGTCGTGCCGCTGACGCGTCCGCTAATCATAAATTGCAATTCGGTTTCGCATTCCGCCATTAGTGGAGTAAGGGAAAACGGTTGTGAACCGTGGGCGGCGTCGCACTGATTTGGCGTAGTACAACTGGCGGCGATATTGGTGAAATCGAGGCTACGGTGAGGCGCTAATTTTCTTGCCTGCACGTGCTCATTCATGGTGTCGCTGTTATCACCGCTAATCGGTTTGCAGCAGTAGGCGCACAGGTAAAACTGCTCTTTGGCGCAGGCATCACGGATGTCCTGCCGCTCGGTTTCTGTCAAATCGTCGTACCGGCCTGTGGGATTGGCGCGTTTCCAGACTGTCAGGCTGGCAGGTTCCGTACCTTTAGTGATTTTTCTCACCGCGTAACTCCTGTTTGCGCAGTAATAGGCGGGCTTTGGTCAATTCCAGATTGGTGGCGGGCAACTCCGCGGTCAGTTCATCCAATAACGCTTTGGCTGGCGTTAATTGCTGGCGCTGGATCATGTCCAGCAGGTCACTAAATTTTTCCGCGATTCGCGCGTTACGGATATGGGTATCCATCACCTCCAGCAACACGCTATTGGCATCCTGACCGTATTGGGATGGCACCACGGTCAGTTCGCCGTTATCCAGTGAATACACCAACACATCTTTGTAATCGCTGATCACCAGCGGCGAGTGGGTGGTCAGAATAAACTGGCAGTGGGGGAAGGTGGTGGTCAGCCGTTCGATAATGCTGCGCTGCCACGACGGATGCAGGTGCATATCCACTTCATCGATCAGCACAATGCCTTGCCCGTGCAACGGGTTGTCCAGCGTCGGATTCATAATCGCCAGACGACGCGCGATATCACCCACCAGCGCCATCAGCGATTTTTCGCCCTGCGACAGTTGCAGCACGTTAAGCGGCTTTCCCTCTTTATTGATGGACATATGCAGGCGGGGTTTGCGGCGTACTCGCAGATTGGAAAAACCCGGCATAAAGCGATAAATAGCCTGTCGAACGGCATCAAGCTGTGGGTCTTTATTCGATTTTAATGTTGCCAACCCATTCTTTATTTTTGTTAATTGTTCTTCAACATTGATATTTTTATTTTTGTTGTTTGGGCTGAGAATTTGAGTAATAAACTGATCGGGATCGTTTTCGATCATATTAGAAAGGATGTCTGCCAAGGATGACTCAGTTTTCGTTTTCAATATCTTCCTGCTCACGAAACCATTCGAAAAAACGCCGGAAATCCACCCCCTGATTGAGCGCGTTGTCATACCCATCTACCTGTTGAAAATGATGTTTATTTTTTATTTTCAGCGGAATATCCAGCACGCTGCGTTCGACTGGATAAAAGGCGATTAGCGGTAAGCTGCTTTGCTCGTTTTGCGTTAATGCGGAGCGATAATGATCCGCCAGCGCGGAAACCGCATTCAACTGGCTGGTGTGCTGCCCTTTTTTACCGCTGCGGGTTTTTGCCAGCGTCCAATGGTATTCAGCGTCGTTGTCGGCAGCATGGCCTGAGAGCGGAGGAGTATCTTGTGCCATGACCTCAATCGCGGCGGAAGTATGGCCATTGGTAATGGTGCCTTCGTTGATGCCGCTACCGCTGCCTTTTTCACTGCGCACCCGTGCTACCAGCCAGCTGAGCGAGGTTGCCAGCGCTTGCAAAATGGAGGTTTTCCCGGCGCCATTATTGCCGACCAGCACCGTTACGTTGGAAGGATAATCAGCCGTTGGCGCGATGAGGGCATCAAGAGAAGTAAAGCGCCCGACGTTGTGCAACCTGAATTGCTTTATTTTCATCATCCGTTCCTTAGGTAAACGTTGAGTCGCCTGCGCAGTGTACAAATCTTCTGGCAATGATACATCCATTTCCGGGATTCATTGCGGGGATCACGTCTTACCCCAGCGCCTGTGCGCACGCCCAGGCGGAGCTCCAGGCCCACTGGAAGTTGTAACCGCCGAGCCAGCCGGTGACGTCCACCACTTCGCCAATGAAGTACAGGCCCGGCACGTTGTTGGCTTCCATCGTTTTTGACGACAACTCGCGGGTGTCAACGCCGCCGAGCGTCACTTCCGCCGTGCGGTAGCCTTCAGTGCCGTTAGGCTGGACCCGCCACTGTTGCAGCGTGGTTTCCACCTCGGCCTGTTGCGGCTTGTTGAGCTGTTTCAGCGTGACGTCCGGTAATTGCCCCAGCGCCTGCAGGCTTTCCACCAGCCGTTTCGGCAGCCATTGCGCCAGCGTGTTTTTCAGGCTTTGATTCGGGTGTGCCAGACGTTCATTGTTAAGGCATTCGGTCAGATCAAGGTTGGGCAACAGGTTGATGGTGACGAATTCCCCCGGTTGCCAGTAGCTGGACAGCTGTAGGACCGCCGGGCCGGACAGGCCGCGGTGGGTAAACAGAATATTTTCGCGGAAGGTGGTGCCGTTTTCGGCCGTAACCACCGCCGGTACCGACACGCCGGAGAGCGTCTGCAACTGTTCCAGCAGCGGTTTGTGCAGGGTAAACGGCACCAGCGCGGCGCGGGTCGGTAACACCTTGAGGCCAAACTGCGCCGCCAGTTGATAGCCGAACGGGGTGGCGCCCAGCCCCGGCATCGACAGCCCGCCGGTGGCGATCACCACCGCCGGCGCCTGCATCACCCCGGTGTTGAGCGTCACCTGAAACTGCTCGCTTTTTTCCACCGACAGCACCTCGCTGCGCAGGCGCAGCGTCACCTTGCCGGTTTCACACTCTTTCATCAGCATATCGACGATCTGCTGCGCGGAATCGTCGCAGAACAGCTGGCCGAGGGTTTTTTCGTGGTACGCGATGCCATGACGGTTGACCAGATCGATGAAATCCCACTGGGTGTAGCGGGCGAGGGCGGATTTACAGAAGTGCGGGTTGTTCGACAGATAGGCCGCGGGTTCGGCGTACAGATTCGTGAAGTTGCAGCGCCCGCCGCCGGACATCAGAATCTTGCGGCCCGGTTTTTTGCCGTTGTCCACCAGCAGCGCCCGCAGCCCTTTCTGGCCTGCCTGCGCCGCACAGAACAGCCCGGCCGCGCCCGCGCCAATGATGATTACGTCAAACTGTTCCACATTACACTCCCGTTGTTCCGCCATGCCATCGCCCCACAGGGCGGCCGATTATAGGCGATGTCCCGACGCCGGTCATCGCCCGGCGCGCCTTGTTTCTGACGCCATGCCGCGCCGCCGCCGTTTGCCGGTAACAAAGTGTGTGGATGGGTAAAAACAATAATGCTTTGATTTTTATTAACTAAATCATTGTCACCGGCAGAAGTGGCGTAAATTAAGTCAAAATAATGTCATATTTTGCTTTTCCCGTTTCCGCTTGTCACCGATAATGCGCCGCGTTCATGACCACTACATGGCCTAACACTTATGCTACATTTATTTGCCGGGCTTGATTTCCACACCGGTCTGATGCTGGTTCTCGCCCTGCTGTTTGTTCTGTTCTATGAAGCCATTAACGGCTTTCACGATACCGCCAACGCGGTAGCCACCGTTATCTATACCCGTGCGATGCGTGCCCAACTGGCGGTTGTTATGGCCGGGGTTTTCAACTTTCTTGGGGTATTGCTGGGCGGCCTGAGCGTTGCATACGCCATTGTTCACCTGTTGCCGACCGATTTGCTGCTGAACGTTAGCTCCACCCACGGGCTGGCGATGGTGTTTTCGATGCTGCTGGCGGCGATTATCTGGAATTTGGGCACCTGGTATTTCGGGCTGCCGGCTTCCAGCTCGCATACGCTGATCGGTTCCATCATCGGCATCGGTCTGACCAATGCGCTGGTGACCCATACCTCGGTGGTGGATGCGCTCAATATTCCCAAAATGGTCAGTATCTTCCTGTCGCTGCTGGTTTCGCCGGTGGTCGGCATGATCATCGCCGGGTTGATGGTGTATCTGCTGCGCCGTTACTGGAGCAATAATAAGAAGCGTCAGCGCGTTCATCTGACGCCGGCCGAGCGCGAAAAACAAGACGGTAAACGCAAACCGCCGTTCTGGACCCGTACCGCGCTGATCCTGTCTGCGGTAGGCGTGAGCTTCTCCCACGGCGCGAACGACGGCCAGAAAGGCATCGGTCTGATCATGCTGGTGCTGATTGGCGTGGCGCCGGCCGGATTTATGCTGAACATGAATGCGTCCGGTTACGATATCAGCCGCACCCGCGACGCGGTGTTGAACCTGCAGGCTTACTACCAGTCTCACAGCGCGGCGCTGACGCAGGTGATCGACCTGTCGCACCCGGTGATCCCGGCGCCGGAAAACGTCATTCCATCCACCGGAAACAAACCGGATTTTCACTGTGATACGTCTCGCGCGATGATCGCCATCGACCGTGTGCAGGGGCTGCTGAATAACATCAAAAGCTACGATGAACTGGCTGCGGATGACCGCGCCCGCGCTCGTCGCTTGCTGATGTGCATGGCCGATACGCTGGATCGCGTCGTCAAGCTGCCGGAAACGTCGTCTGACGACAAACGCCTGCTCAACAACCTGCGCAGCGACCTGCTGTACACGGTGGAATACGCGCCGCTGTGGATTATCGTTGCGGTGGCGCTGGCACTGTCGCTCGGCACTATGGTGGGCTGGAAGCGCGTGGCGGTGACCATCGGCGAGAAGATTGGCAGAAAAGGCATGACCTATGCGCAGGGCGTTTCGGCGCAGGTGACGGCGGCGATGTCTATTGGTATCGCCAGCTATACCGGCATGCCGGTTTCTACGACCCACGTACTCTCGTCCGCCGTGGCCGGAACCATGATTGTGGACGGCGGCGGCGTGCAGGGGAAAACCGTGAAAAGCATTCTGCTGGCCTGGGTGTTTACCCTGCCGGTGTCGATGCTGCTGTCCGGCGTGCTGTACTGGCTGTCGTTGAAGCTGATCTGAATCGGCACGGTGATAAAACCGTAGTGAGCATAAAAAAGGCGGCCGTAAGGTCGCCTTTCTGCTTTTAGCGTATACGGTTGTGGGGTGATAGAGACACGACCCGCCTACGCCGTCATGACTGCCGCGGCGCCTCAGTGCCAGATGATCAAGGCAATGAGGCTGACCACAACCAGCCCGCACAAGGCGGAGGTCAGCAGAAACTGACCGCGCACCCGCGCACAGCGGCGGATGAACTCGGGGTCGTGATGGTCGAGATAACGTTGTGCGTAGATGTAGCGAACCAACCGCAGCTGTTTACTGGGCTGCCCGTGGGAGGTAAAAAAGCCGCCTCCGTCCACATACTGGTACAGTAGCGGATCGCAGTCTCTCAGTATCAGCAGCAGCACTCGTAACGAAGAATAATATCGCGCCATATTGATGACACAGACGACACATAAAGCCCAGAAAAGCGCAAATGTACTAATCATCATGCTTCCCTCCCGGATTATGACCCATCAGATGCTTTGACGTGTCGGGTCCTGCCGACATCACATCTGTGGGTATTTATGCCACACGTTATTCACGCGATGTTATGGGGCTGCCAAGCCATGGCGAGTTGCCCGGGTGTTCTTCTTCACCGCTGTATCCTTGCCCGGAGAAAGACCTGCAGGGTCCCCCTCAATTTCATTGTAGAAGAGCCTTACGTTTTTTTTCCATATCTGACGCAAGGTTCCTGCCAGCAAAAAACATCACCACTTCTTTTGATCTGGCACCGGCTTTCTTCGCCGTAGGCTCTGTCCTTTTCAACTACACTTCATGTACGGGCGAGAGGTTTCACCATTGTAGATAGTTTCACCGTTGTAGATAGTATCGGCATGTAGATAGTATCGGCGCAAACGGGCGGCCACTTCAGGGCAAGTGGTTACCAGCGTTCTCAGAACCGTTACAAAATATGTGGCGTTGTGATCTGTGGAACATAACCCCGAATTGGTGGGGTGTTATGCTCATCACCGTCATCGGTTATCAGACTGGCAGGAGAAATATCTGCTGACCCATCAGTTAGTCATTACGGAAGGAGCTTGATCATGGCTTACAAACACATCCTTATCGCGGTTGACCTGTCACCGGAAAGTAAGGTGTTAGTGGAAAAAGCGGTCTCCATGGCGCGGCCGTATGATGCCAAAGTCTCTTTGATCCATGTTGACGTGAATTACTCCGATCTCTACACCGGGCTGATCGATGTCAACCTGGGCGACATGCAGCAACGTATTTCCGAAGAAACCCAGAACGCCCTGAAGGAACTGGCGGACAACGCCGGCTATCCGATCTCGGAAACCCTGAGCGGCAGCGGCGATTTGGGCCAGGTGCTGGTTGACGCCATCCGTAAGTATGATGTCGACCTGGTGCTGTGCGGTCATCATCAGGATTTCTGGAGCAAACTGATGTCGTCCGCGCGCCAGCTGATCAATACCGTCCACATCGACATGCTGATTGTGCCGCTGCGTGAAGAAGAGGAGTAAGCCGGCTGAAGCGGCTCTGATACGGGTCGGGTGAGTAGGTGGATACGAATAAGGCATAGCCATCGGCTATGCCTTTTGCGCAATGTCTGACGCCAGAAAAACCCATCACCCCGTTTAATAAAGTTGTCAGCAATCTGAGGCATAGCCATTGGCTATGCCTCAATTTTTGGCGCCGTGCCGGCGACGCGAATCATTGCGGGATAGCGCCTGCTATCCCGTTGGCAAAAGGCGCTGTTTTTCTGGCTTCGTCCGGCGAAATCGCGTTAGCATGCGGGGTAGTTAGGTTGATTATTGGGGAAATTCATGGCGATAAAACTGATTGCGATTGATATGGACGGCACGCTGTTAACGCCGGAAAATCAAATCTCGCCAGCGGTGAAACAGGCGATTGTCGCCGCCCGTGAAAAAGGTGTCTATGTGGCATTGGCTACCGGGCGTCCGTTCATCGGCGTCGAGCGCTATCTGAAACAACTGGGGTTGCAGCAGGAAGGACATTACTGCATCACCAATAACGGCGCGCTGGTGCAGCGCACGGCGACGGGCGAATGCGTGGCGCAGACGACGCTGAGCTTCGACGACTATCTCCACTTCGAGGCGCTGTCGCGCGAGCTGGGCGTGCACTTCCACGCGCTTGATTTCAATTACGTTTACACCGCCAACAAAGATATCAGCGCCTATACGGTGCATGAATCCCACCTGACCAGCATGCCGCTGAAATACCGGGCGGTGGAGGAAATGGACCCTGGCCTGCGTTTCCCAAAAGTGATGATGATCGACGAGCCAGAGGTGCTGGATGCCGCTATCGCCCGCATTCCGCGCGAGGATTTAGCGCGTTACACCATCATGAAAAGCGCCGCGTTCTATCTGGAGATTTTGGACAAGCGCGTTAACAAAGGCGAAGGGGTGAAAATGCTGGCGCAACATCTTGGTCTTGAGCGGGATGAAGTGATGGCGTTGGGCGATCAGGAAAACGATCTGGCGATGATCGAGTTTGCCGGGCTGGGTGTGGCGATGGGCAATGCCATCGACGCCGTCAAGGCGGCAAGCCAGTTCGTTACTCGCTCCAACAGTGAAGACGGCGTGGCTTACGCTATCGAGAAGTTTGTGTTGAACGTCTGACCCGTGCGGGCCAGACATATATACCCGTCATACTTCAAGCTGCAGATGCGTTGGCTTTCTTACTCGACCCATCCATGGGCCTCGCCCCTTCGAGGCCGCTGCCAGCAGCGTTCAACTCTGCTCCCGGCAGAGTTGTCGCTCACCCCAGTCACTTACTTGAGTAAGCTCCTGGGGATTCGCTGCGTCGCCGCGTTACAAGACTCATTATGAGTCTTGCCCTGAAGGGCCAACGCTTTGCGTTGTTCAAAACGCCACGCGTTTTGTCCTGCAACTTGAATTATTTAGGGTATAGGGGAGTGTGCGGGTCAGTCGTTAAAGAACGTCTGTTTGATCGCCAGTTCGACGCCGCGCACTTCCGCCAGCCCTTTCAGCCGTCCGATGGCGGAATAACCGGGGTTGGTTTTCTTCTTCAGGTCATCCAGCATCTGATGGCCGTGATCCGGGCGCATCGGAATAGCGCGGGTATTGCCCTGCTGACGGCGGCGGTATTCTTCCGCCAGAATCGCTTTCACTACCTTCACCATGTCCACATCGCCATGCAGGTGCGCCGCTTCGTGGAAGCTTTTCGGGTTGTCCTCGCGGCAGGTCGCGCGCAAGTGGGTGAAATGGATACGGTCGGCGAAGGTTTCGATCATCTTCACCAGATCGTTGTCCGCCCGCACGCCGTAAGACCCGGTGCACATGGTGAAACCGTTATGGATGCTGTCGACGGCGTCTTTCAGCCACTGCATATCCTCAATAGTGGAAACGATTCGCGGCAGGCCGAGAATCGGGCGCGGCGGATCGTCCGGATGCACCGCCAGCACAATGCCGGCCTCTTCCGCCACCGGCACGATCGCCCGCAGGAATTCCGCCATATGCTCACGCAGTTTCGCCTTGTCGATGCCGTCGTACTGCGCCAGCTGGGCGCGGAACTGGTCCAGAGTGTAGCCTTCTTCGGCGCCCGGCAGGCCGGCGATGATATTGCGGGTCAGTTTGTCTTTGTCCGCGTCGCTCATGGCGGCGAAATAGGCGGCGGCCTGACGTTGCTCGTCGTCGGTGTAGTCGGCAGCGGCACCGTCACGTTTTAGCAGGTGCAGCTCAAACGCTGCGAAAGCGGTATGGTCAAAACGCAGCGCCCGGGAGCCGTCCGGCAGCGGGTATTCCAGGTCGGTACGGGTCCAGTCCAGCACCGGCATAAAGTTGTAGCACACGGTATCGATGCCGCAGGCGCCCAGATTACGCAGCGACTGCTGGTAGTTGGCGATGTACTTGCGGTAGTCGCCGGTCTGGGTTTTGATGGCTTCGTGTATCGGCACGCTTTCCACCACCGACCAGATCAAGCCTTTTTCAGCCAGTTGCGCCTGGCGCTTCTTAATCTCTTCGATGCTCCACACTTCGCCATTCGGGATGTGATGCAGGGCGGTGACGATACCGGTCGCGCCCGCCTGGCGGGCATCATCCAGCGACACCGGATCGTTGGGGCCGTACCAGCGCCAGGTGTGTTCCATAAAGCAGCTCCTTAAGCTATATACCCGTCATACTTCAAGTTGCAGATGCGTTGGCTTTATTACTCGGCCCATCCCTGGGCCTCGCCCTTTCAGGGCCGCAGCACGCTGCGTTCAACTCTGCTCCCGGCAGAGTTGTCGCTCACCCCAGTCACTTACTTATGTAAGCTTCTGGGGATTCGCTGCGTCGCCGCGTTACAAGACTCATTATGAGTCTTGCCCTGAAGGGCCAACGCGTTGCGTTGTTCAAAACGCCACGCGTTTTGTCCTGCAACTCGAATTATTTTGGGTATAGATCGGAAAATAATCGAGTCGGATAATTATCGGTCTGGTGGCCTGACCACCGGACCGGTTCACTATTCACCACCTGTGGTGATATTTCTGTGATTCAGATCACGTAAGCGCCAGACTGGCGGTTAGCGCCGCACCCGGATGTGAGGCGTCGGCATTTAATTTTCTGGCGTTTTGGCGGCTATGATAAGCTGCGGGCTGTTGTTTATAGGACACGACTGACGGGGGATCCGGAGGGGATATGGTGTTACCCACACTGAAAGTTGAGCGGCTGTACCGGCAAATCTCCAACCTGCTGATTAACTGCATCAGGAACGGTCAGTTTGCGGCCGGGCAACTGCTGCCCTCAGAGCGTGAACTGGCGAAACAGCTGGGGGTGAGCCGCTCATCCATCCGCGAGGCGCTGATTGCGCTGGAAATCACCGGCTGGGTGGAGATTCGCACCGGCAATGGCGTGTACGTCAACGATCCGCTGCCGGACGCGCCGCCCGCCGCGCCGCCGGAAGAGGAATTCAGCTTACGGGCGTTTATTCAGGCCCGCCAGGTATACGAGGCGATGATGGCGGAACTGGCGGCGGTGCATGCCACCGACGAGCAGCGCGCCGCGTTGCAGGATATCACCCGCGACCTGTCTCGCCTGCACGTCAATGACGCGCAGTTTCTGCATGAAGACAAGCGGTTCCACCTGCTGATCAGCGAGATGTCCGGCAATGAAGTGTTGCAGGACATGATGGATTACCTGTGGAACAAGCGTCAGAGCAGCCGGTTTGTGCGGCTGGAAACGCTTTACGCCGACTCCGATTTTCCCCGCACCATGAATCAGGACCACGCCGATATCGCTGAGGCCATCGTCGCGCGCGACCCGGCCCGGGCGCGCGCCAGCATGGAGCGCCATCTCCAGCATGTGTACGACCATCTGTTCAGCGGCGATAAGTAGACGACGTTTCGCCAGGCATAAAAAAACCCCGGGGGGACACAGGCACCGGGGTTGAGGGTAATGATGAGCGCGGGCGATTATTTATAGATCACCGCGTTGCCCCGCAGCGTGTTGTCGCCGCCGGCATAGGTGATGGTGTAAGCGGAAGCGCCCGCGGCTTCAGCCTGATGGGCCAGTTTGGCTTGCAGCGAGCTCAGGTCGTTGGCGGTGGCGGAAACGGAACCGATTTTGTCCAACTGCTGAGCCTGTTCATAGCTGACGCTCTGGGCGGCGAAAGCGCCAAAAGAGAGGGTGGCAAGGGTAGCGGCGATAGCGATGGTTTTAACGTTTTTCATGTCTCTTTCCTTCTTCGGTAACTGGGTTGAAAGGCGCGTATACCCGTCATACTTCAGGTTGCAGATGCGTTGGCTGCCCTTGCTCACCCCAGCCACTTACTGATGTAAGCGCCTGGTGATTTACTCGGTTGCCGCCTTTCTGCAAATCGAATTATTTTGGGTATGTCCTTTCGATAACGGAAAGGTTACGCCCTGTTGGCCTTCGTGGAAAACGGAGGTTGTTGAAGATATCTTTCTATTTTTTTGATGGGAAATACAGTCAGGAATGGAAAACAACTCAATGATTTTTATTGAATTTGTTGTTTTTTGAGCGATTTTTTAGGATATGCCAAGTTACGTCAAGAAGGCGAAAAATTTGTGAAGAATGAAGACAGTCAGATAACACTTAATGCTTTTTCACACCAGTTAACCAATATAAATATCTGGTCGTGCGATGGCAAATGGTTGATTTATGACGTTCGGCCGCATGGATCTTCATTCACAGGATTGACCATCGAACGCGTCAACGTGGAAACCCGCCAGCGCGAGGTGCTTTACCGTGCCGGGCAGGGCGCGCATGTCGGCGTGGCGACCGGCAGCCCGGTGGCGCCGCAGCGTTATGTGTTTATCCACGGCCCGGAAAATCCCGATGAACACTGGCAGTACGATTTCCATCACCGCCGCGGCGTGATGATGCACGATGATGACCGCCGGCAGGCGACGACGCTGGATGCCTGCGTGCTGACGGCACCGTATCTGGCCGGCGCGCTGCGCGGCGGTTCGCATGTGCATGTGTTCAGCCCGGACGGCAGTCGGTTGAGCTTTACCTACAACGACCATGTGCTGCACGAGCGCGACCCGGCGCTGGATCTGCGCAACGTCGGGGTGGCGGTGCCGCTGCATCCGGTGGTTGCTCCGCACCGCCATCCGCGCGAGCACGACGGCAGCCATTTCTGCGTGCTGGTGAGCGACACCACGCCGCAGCCGCGCCCCGGCAGCGATGACATCAACCGCGCCTATGAGGAAGGCTGGGTGGGAACCGCGGGCTATCTGCGCCCGGATGGCCGCCGCCAGCGCTGGGCGCTGGCGTTTATCGGCGATACGCTGTCGGCGCGCGGCGAGAAAGTGCCGGAGGTGTTTCTCGTCGATTTGCCGGAACAGCTGGACGACTACGCCCGCCCCGGCGACCGGCCGCTGGGCGGCACCGACGCCGCATTGCCCGCGCTGCCTGCCGGCGTGCGCCAACGGCGGCTCACCTTCACCACCGACAGGCCGCATCCCGGTGTGGTCAATCAGCCGCGCCACTGGTTACGCAGTTCGCCGGACGGCAGCCAAATTGCGTTTCTGATGCAAGACGACCGCGGCGTGGTGCAACTGTGGACGGTATCGCCGAACGGCGGCGCGCCGCGTCAGGTGACGCAGGGCGACTGGCCGGTGCAGTCGGCGTTCAGCTGGCATCCGGACGGCAGGCATCTGGCGTTCATTTGCGACAACAGCGTGATGCTGTGCGAGGTGGCAACCGGCCGGCTAATTCGCCAGACCGCGCGTAGCGAAACGCCGCCGGTGGGGGACGCGGTGGTGTTTTCACCGAATGGCGATCGCATCGCCTACCTGCGGGATATTGATGGCTGCAACCAGATTTTCGTGGTGACGGCCATGCGTTAACGACGGCGTTTTTCCTGACGGGCGGCGCGTGCAGACGGGTTCGCCGCCCGTTGCTTACCTCTCTTCCGCCATTCCCCTCTGCGGTTTTCATCGAGCCACTGTTTTGATTGCGATCTACGGTTTTGATTGCGATCCACTGTTTTGATTGCCCAATAAAACTGTTTCCTTTCAAACGATTACTTTTTATTCACCGATCCGCCTCACAGTTCACAGCAAAAAACATTGTCACCTGCTCTGCGCTTCCAATACATTGCTAACTCGACTTAGCAAAGAGATTTCAGCATGAAAAACGGTTGCTTCATCGGTGTGGATGTCGGGTCGGCCAGCGTCAGGGCCGGGGTGTTTGACGGCGAGGGCCAACGCCTGGCGTTTGCGGTGCGGCCTATCGAACAGTTTCATCCCCGCACCCACATGGTGGAGCAATCATCGACGGATATCTGGCAGGCGGTCGGCGCCTGTGTGCGTGAGGCGCTGAGCGTAGCGGCGGTTGCCCCTTCGCTGGTGCGCGCCATCGGCTTTGACGCCACCTGCTCGCTGGTGGCGGTCGGGCCGCAAGGGCATCCGGTATCGGTGGCCGAGCAGCACGACCCGCAGCGGGACATCATCATGTGGATGGATCACCGCGCCGCCGCCGAAACCGCCGACATCAACGCCACCGGCGACGAGGCGCTGCGCTATGTGGGCGGCGAGGTCAGTATTGAGATGGAATTGCCCAAGATCCTGTGGCTGAAGCGTCATTTCCCGGCACGTTATCAGCAGGTATGGCGCTTTTTCGATCTGGCGGACTATCTGGTGTGGCGCGCCACCGGCGCGGACGCCGCCAGCGTCTGCACCCTGACCTGCAAGTGGAACTATCTGGCGCACGAAAACCGCTTTAGCGACAGCCTGTTGCAGGCGGTCGGGCTGGCCGATCTGCAGCAGAAAATCCCGCCGCGCATCCTGCAACTGGGCGAGGCGGCCGGAACGCTGGCGGCTGACGTGGCGCGCGACTGGGGGCTGCCGGAAAACGTGGTGGTCGCCGGTGGCATTATTGACGCCCACGCCGGTGGGCTGGCGCTGGTGGGCAGCGAACCGCAGGGCAGCCTCGCCGTCATCAGCGGAACGTCTAACTGCCATATGCTGGTCAGCCGCCAGCCGGTTGAAGTACCCGGCGTGTGGGGGCCGTACTGGGGGGCGATGCTGCCGCAGTGGTGGCTCAACGAAGGCGGGCAGAGCGCGGCGGGCGCGCTGGTGGAATGGACGTTGCGCCAGCATGCGCAGTGGCCAGTGTTGACCGCGCAGGCGGAGCAACAGCGCCGTAGCCCGTATGCATTGCTGAACGAGTGGGTAGCGTCGCTGGAGCAGCGCGAGCCGTTGCCGACCCGCCATCTGCACGTGCTGGCGGATCACCACGGCAACCGCTCGCCGCGCGCCAACCCGGATGCGCGCGGTGTCGTGATGGGGCTGACGCTGGAACAAGGGCCGGATGCGCTGGCGCGGCTGTATCTGGCGACATTGCAGGCGATCGCCTACGGCACCCGGCACATTATTGAGGCGTTGAATCAAGACGGTCATCAGATTACCCGGCTGACGATGTGCGGCGGCGCCACCAAAAATCCGCTGTGGCTGCGGGAATACGCCGCCATCACCGGTTGCGATATTCAACTGGCGAGCGAAGAAGACGCGGTCACGCTCGGCGCCGCGTTGCTGGGGGCGGTGGCCTGTGGCGCGTATCCCTCGCTGCCGCAAGCGGCGCAGGCGCTGGTGCAGCCCGGCCCGCTTATCCGCACCGACCGCCGCAATCAACCGTTTCACGACGCCAAATACCAGATTTATCTACAGATGTATGACTACCAGCAGGCCGTCCAGCAACAGATGAGCCGTCACTGATAGCCGAATTTTCTTCCGGCGCAGTCCGGAGAGGACACCAGGAGCATACTATGTTGGAACAACGTGTTTCGTTGACACTGAATCTTCCCGCTTCACCCCGCCGGCTTTCCGTCGGCGAACGTGAGGTTTTGCTGGTTACCAACGCGGATCTGCGGGAATCCGCCAACCTGACCTGCTGGCCGACCCAGCAGCAGTTTGAAAGCCGCCTGCAGAGCGCGCTGGAGCAACTGGGATACCGCATGACGCGCGCCCATGCGGTGGACAGCGCCCGCGGGCACGGCTTCATCAGCAGCCAGCGGGAAGGCAGCGACGTGTTCGCCGCGCTCGACCCCGACGCGCCGGTCATCGTGTTGCTGACCGCCTGGCAGTATTCCCACCATATCGCGCCGTCGCTGGTGCATCACCGCGGCCCGGTGCTGCTGCTGGCTAACTTCGACGGCACCTGGCCGGGGCTGGTGGGCATGCTGTGCATGGCGGGCTGCCTGACCAGCCTTGGGCGCGACTATTCCCGGTTGTGGTCGGCGACGTTCGACGATGACGCGTTCCGTCAGGGGCTGGCGACCTGGCTGCGCGACGGCGCGGTGAGTCACAAGACCGGCTATTTGCGCCTGGTGGCGGCGTCTCACCCGGTGCTGGCGACCCCGGCCGGTCAGGTCGGCCGTCAGGTCGGGGAATACATTCTGCGGCATAAGGCGATTATCGGGCTGTTCGACACCTTCTGCATGGGGATGATTAACGGCGTGTTCCCGCAGCAGGCAATGGTGACTATCGGTATGCCGATCGAATCGTTGTCGCAGTCGGCGTTGCTGGTGGAGATGGCGAAGGTGCCGCACGCTCTGCGGGAAAGCTGTCTGGCATGGTATGAGCAGCGCGGCATGCGGTTTGAGTTCGGTGATGACGGCAGCCGCCAGCTGACGCGCGATCAGGTGCTGGAACAGTGCGCGATGATGATCGCCATGGCGCGCTTTACCCAGCGTTTCGGGCTGGCGGCGGTTGGGGTGCAGTACCAGCAGGGGCTGAAGGACAGCTGCGCCGCGTCTGATTTCGCCGAAGGGGCCATCGGTAACGCGGAACGCTTCCCGCTGCCGGATGAGCAGGGCGAGCCGATTCGTCCCGACGTCGCCATCCCCTGCATCAACGAGGTGGACATGGGCAGCGCCATTCCGCAGGTGATGTTGTGGCACCTGCTGCACGGGCTGGGGCTGCCGGCGGAAACCACGCTGCACGATATTCGCTGGGGCAGCGAGCATCAGGGCGTCTTCTATTGGGATCTGGAAATTTCCGGCGCGGTGCCGTTCGCTCATCTCAAAGGCGGCATCGCCGGCGCCACCGGCTATCGTCAGCCACCGATGTTCTTCCCGTACGGCGGTTCCACCATCGCCGGGCAGGGCAAAGCGGGGCGTTTTGTCTGGGCGCGGGCGCATTACGAAGGCACGCAGGTGATGATGCATATCGGCACCGGCACGGCGGTGGAACTGCCTGCAGATGAATTTGAACGCCGCCGCCGTGCTACCAACTACGAGTGGCCGCTGCTCAACGCGGTGCTGGACGGCGTCACCCGCGACGACCTGATGGCGGGCCACCAGAGCAACCACCTGACGGTGGCGTATGTGGACGAGGATAAGCTCGCCGAGGTGCTGAAAGCCTTTGTCGCGCAGGCGTTGACGCAACACATTCAGGTATGGACGGCGGGCGACGCTCACCGGTTGCTGGCGGAGTAAATCATGACTTACGACAACCCATCTTTTAACGATGAAAACAAGTACGCCGGCATCTGGCCGGTGATGCTCACCCCGTTCGACGCGCGCGGCGAAATCGACTATGCCTCGCTGGCGCGGCTGGTGGAGTGGTATCTGGACGCCGGCGTGCACGGGCTGTTCGCCGCCTGCCAGTCCAGCGAGATGTTTTTCTTAAGCGATGCGGAAACCCGCGAGCTGGTGCGCTTTATCGTAGCGCAGGTGGACGGCCGGGTGCCGGTGGTGGCGTCAGGCCATACCGCCAGCGCGTTCAGCCAGCAGGTGGACCAACTGAACGGCGTGGCGGAAACCGGCGTGGACGGCGTGATCCTGATCAGCAACCGGTTGGCGCTGGCGGGCGAGCCGGACGAACAGGCGCTGGCTCGCTTGCAGGCATTGACGGCGCAACTGCCCGCGCAGGTGGATCTGGGCATCTACGAATGTCCTTACCCTTACAAACGGCTGCTGTCTGACGAGACGGTTGCCTGGTGCGCGCGCAGCAGGCGTTACACCTTCATTAAAGACACCTGTTGCGATCTGCCGACCATTCGCCGGCGGTTGCAACTGGCGCAGAACTCGCGCCTGCATCTGGCGAATGCCAACAGCCAGACGCTGCTGGCGTCGTTGCAAGCCGGCTGTCAGGCCTACAGCGGGGTGATGGCCAATTTCCATCCGCAGCTGTACGTGTGGCTGTTCGAACACTGGCGCGAGCATCCGGCGGCGGCGCAGCAACTGGCGGACTATCTAGGTACGGCGGCGCTGGCGGAGTTTCTCGATTATCCGGCCTGCGCCAAGTTCTATCAGCAGCAATGTGGTACGTTCTCGACCCACGTGTGCCGGGTGCGCAACAGCGCGGCTTACGGCGAGAGTTTCTTCCCGCAGGCGATTGAGAGCATGCTCCGGCTGGGCCAGACGCTGGAGACGCAGCTCCCGGCATCGCTCCGGTAACCTGAAGGACACCCTGATGAAGCTGACAATGACAACACAGCAATTCGTCCTGCCCGAAGGGCATGACTACTTCGGCAACTGCCACGCCTCGACCGCGGCGGTATTGCCGGAGGGGCGGCTACGGGTGGCCTGGTTTGCCGGTGAAAAGGAAGGCAGCGGCGATACCGCTATCTGGCTGGCCTGCGCCGAGCAGGGGCGCTGGCTGCCGCCGGTACGGGTGGCGTGGGAAGACGGGCTGGCGCACTGGAACCCGGTGTTGCATTGGCAGGCGGGCACGCTGTGGCTGTTCTATAAAGTGGGCGCCGATGTGCACCACTGGCAGACGCGGGTGACGGTATCGACGGATGACGGCGCGAGCTGGTCCGCCCCACGCCCGCTGGTGCCCGGCGACAGTGCGCCGCGCGGGCCGGTGAAGAACAAACTGCTGGTGATGTCCAACGGCGAGTGGCTGGCGCCTGCATCGGTTGAAGACGATCGTCATTGGGACGCGTTTGTCGACCTTAGCGGCGATCGGGGGCGGAGCTGGCAGACGGTGCCGATTCCGCTGACCCACCGGACGCCCGGTGAGCGTGACGGCGAGGCGTTGTGGCAGGGGCTGGAGCAGGCGGCGCTGTGGGAAAATGACCTGACGCGGGTGTTTCAGTGGGACGGCGTGATCCAGCCATCGGCATGGGAGTCGTCGCCGGGGCAGGTGCATGTGCTGATGCGCAGCACCCGCGGCGCGCTGTACCGCAGCGATTCGGACGATTACGGCCGCCGCTGGCGCGAGGCTTACGCCATTGATTTGCCGAACAACAACAGCGGCGTCGATCTGGCGCATCTGGGCGCGGGCCGTCTGGTGCTGGTCTACAACCCGGTGACCGGTAACTGGCGCCACCGCTATCCGCTGACGGTGGCCTGTTCCACCGACAACGGCGAGCACTGGGAAAACAGTATCGATCTTGAGCAGGAACCCGGCGAGTTCTCTTATCCCGCCATTATTGCCGATGGCGACACGTTACATGTGACCTACACCTGGAATCGAAAAAATATCGTTTACTGCGCGCTGATATTCAGCGGGTAGTCGTTGTAGCACTCAAAAAAACCTGTACCCTACACCCCCCGCCGACCTCCGGGTACGGCGGCGTCCGGATGGCTTTGCCTGAAGGGCGATAAAATCATAAAGCGAGGAACATCATGTCGATTTCCGTGGAATTATCCCAACACCAGGCGATGCACAATAAATCCAATATCCGCCGCGTGGTGATCTCCAGTTGGATTGGCAACACCATCGAGTTTTACGATTTCCTGCTCTACGGACTGGCGAGCGCGCTGGTGTTTGGCAAACTGTTCTTTCCCACCGTCAGCCCGATGGCGGCGATGCTGGCGTCGTTCGCTACCTTTGGCGTGGGGTTCATTGCCCGCCCGCTGGGCGGCATCTTCTTCGGCCACATGGGCGACACCCTGGGGCGTAAGCTGACGCTGCTGATTACCCTCGGCGGTATGGGGATGGCGACGTTTCTGATCGGCTGCCTGCCCACCTATCACCAGATTGGCGTCTGGGCGCCGGTGCTGCTGGTGGTGCTGCGTTTCGTACAGGGCTTTCTGGTGGGCGGCGAGTGGGGCGGCGCCATGCTGATGGTGGTGGAAACCGCGCCCGCCAACCGTCGCGGCCTGCTCGGCTCCATTCCTCAGACCGGCGGTTTTTCCGGACAGCTGCTGGCGACGGCGATATTCGCCATGGTGTCGACGCTGCCGGAAGATCAACTGATGTCCTGGGGCTGGCGCGTGCCGTTCATGCTGAGCGTGGCGCTGGTGCTGGTGGGGCTGTATATGCGCCGTAAGGTGGATGAAACGCCGGTGTTCCAGCAAGTCCAGCAGCAACAACAGCAACAGCAAACGCGTGAGCAGGAGCCGGTGCGCCGTCAAAGCCCGGTGGTGGAAGTGCTGCGTAAACAGTGGCGCAGCGTTTGCCTGATCATGGTGCTGCGCTTCGCGGAAAGCGTGCCGTTCTTTTTGGCGACGGTGTTTGCGGTGTCCTACGCCACCGTACAGCTGGGCGTGCCCAAACAGACCATGCTTAACGTGATCATGGCGACCTGCGTGATGGCGTTCCCGATGCATGCGCTGTTCGGCGCGCTGTCCGACCGGGTCGGCCGCCGTCCGATCTATATCTTCGGGGCGCTGTGCGCCGCGGCGATGGCGTTCCCGTTCTTCTATCTGCTGGAAAGCGGCTCCTTTGGTCTGATGGTGCTGGGATACATTCTGCTGATTAATATTGCCCACAACTCCATCAACGCGGTGCAACCGGCGTTCTTTACCGAACTGTTCGGCCCGAAAGTACGTTACAGCGGCGCGTCCATCGGCGCACAACTGGGGGCGATTGTGGCGGGCGGTTTCACCCCGTTTATCGCCAAGGGGCTCACCGCGATGGATAACGAGTCCTGGACGCTGGTGGCGACCTACGTCACGGTAGCGGCGCTGGTGGCGGCGTTCGCCGCCTGGAAAGCGCCGGAAACCTCGCACCGTGATATGACCAAAGACGTGTGATTTATTGATCGCGGCCAGGGTCGGCCGCGCTTTAGCTGCGTCGAGTTAGTTATTCCGTTACACTGGCTGTCTTTCAGTTCTCACAGGGATATTCTGTTTCATGGCGAAAACAGTTGAACAGATTGCCAGTGCCTTGAAGCTGTCCGTGACCACGGTGCGTCTGGTGCTGAATGGAAAAGCGGAACAGTATCGAATCAGCGCCAAAACCCAGCAACGCATCCACCAGTACGTAACCGAGTACGGTTACACCGTCAATCACGTCGCCCGCAGCCTGAAGCTGAACAAAACCGAAACATTGGGGCTGATCGTGCCCCGCTTATCCAACCTGTTTTTCTCGACGCTGGCCGAAAAGCTCGAAACCCGCTGCCGCGAGGTGGGCTATCAGTTGATGATCAGCTGTTCTTACAGCGACCCGCAGTACGAAAACCGGCTGGTGGAGGCGCTGTTGCAGCGCAATGTCGACGGGCTGTTCGTGGTGCCGTCGTCGCTACAGGCGGCTCAGCACCACGCGAAGGTGGTGAAAAAGCCGCTGGTGCTGCTGGACCGCGACTTCGGCATCGATCAACTGCCGCTGGTAATGAGTGACAACCTGCAGGGCGGGGCGGCGCTGACCGAAGCGATGCTGGCCGTCCAGCCCGCTGCGCCGTTGTTTTTCATGGCCGGCGACGTGCAGCAGCCGGCGATCCGCGACCGTTTGCGCGGCTATCACCAGTCGGTGCAGCAGGCCGGGCTGACCCCGGCGGTGCTGGAGGCCAGTCATAACCGTCGCGAGGACGGCATGTTGATGATGGAGCAGTTTTTGCGCCAGCACGACGCGCCGCCGCCGGCGTTCATCGCGTCGTCACTGCCGGTGCTGGAAGGGATGTTAAGCGTGGTGCGTGAGCGCTATGGCTATATTCCGGCGCACATCAATATCGGCACCTTCGATGAACACGCCATGCTGGGATTTTTGCCGAATACCTTGTGGTCGATGCGCCAGAACGAAGACGCCTGGACTGAACAGGCGTTTGCGGCGATGCAGCAGGCGCTGAACGGCGAGGCGCAGCCGCACAAGGCGGTGATCCCCATGACCTTGATCCACCGCCGCCAGGCTGAACGTCACTGACCGGCGTTATTGGCTGAGACGGGTATCATCGTCGGCGGCGGATCGCCTGCCGGTTTGCGGCGTTCGTATTCTTCCAGCCGGTCGCGGGCCGAAGTATTGTGGTGGTCGCTGTGGGTTCGATAATAGTCATAGGGTAACAGCAGCGTATCCAGCATGGCGGAGAAGGGAACATCCAGCGCTACCATCGGCATCATCGCCCAACTGGTGTCCTCGTTTTTTAGCGTGGTCATGCTGGATTTGGTGCCGGAATAGTACCCCTGCTCGCCGCCAGAGTGAGTCATCACACTAGAGCAGCCACCGCATGTCACCAGTATCCCGCCTGACAACACAAACGACAATGAGGCATTTTTCAGTATGGTCATCATGTTACCCTGAGAAGCGTTTGCCCGGTTACGTGGTTGACTGCGCGTACATCGCCCTGCATATGGTTACGACCTTCACATGTTTTAGCAAAATGTGCTTGCTGTCCAGTGTATGTGATTACACCTGAACCGGGGAAAGAATAAGAGAATTTTCCTTCACGGTGTTGAAAAGCGGAAGTGGGTCACCATATTTGATATCAGGCAAGCGGAAATACGCCGACAGGGTATTTCTCCCACGCCAGACGCCTGTCCAAATGGAAGGCGGTTATCTTTGACCTCGCTGCATGATTAGGAGGCAGTTTATGCGTAACCCCGATTTTTCCCCGTTGTATCGCTCCGCTATTGGTTTTGATCGTCTGTTTAATCTGCTGGAAGCCGGCCAAAGCCAGGGCAATGGCGGATATCCCCCGTATAACGTTGAGTTGGTTGACGAAAACCAGTATCGCATTGCGATTGCCGTGGCCGGTTTCGCCGAAAGCGAACTGGAGATCACCGCGCACGACAACATGCTGATTGTCAAAGGATCGCACAGCGGCGACGCCACCCCGCGCAATTACCTCTATCAGGGCATTGCCGAGCGCAATTTTGAACGCAAATTCCAGCTGGCGGAACACATTCAGATTAACGGCGCCAATCTGGAAAACGGTTTGCTGTTCATCGACCTGCAACGCGTGATTCCGGAAACGCTGAAACCGCGCCGTATCGAAATCAAATAATCATGACGGCCGCCGGCGCGCGACGCCGCGGCGATGAGTACACCTACCTCAGAGATCCCTCTGAGTGATGGCATCTATTCGTCCGCCGAATGGGGACGACCCGGCTACCGCCGGAAACCGTTATCTCGCTTCACAGAAGGAGTTATCAGTATGCGCAACTACGATTTATCCCCCCTGCTGCGTCAGTGGATTGGCTTCGACAAACTCGCCAGCGCGATGGGCAGCCAGGAAGCGGTGGAGTTCCCGCCGTACAACATCGAAAAAGTCGATGATAACCATTACCGTATTACGCTGGCGCTGGCTGGGTTCCGCCAGTCGGAGCTGGATATTGAAGTGGAAGGCCAGCGCCTGACCGTGAAGGGCGCGCCGACGTTGCCGGAGAAAAAGGCGCAGTATCTGCATCAAGGGCTGGTGTTCAAGCCGTTCTCGCTGAGCTTTACGCTGGCTGAACACCTGCATGTGTCCGACGCGCAGTTCCAGCACGGGCTGCTGCACATTGACCTGATTCGCGACGTGCCGCAGGCGCTGCAACCGCAGCGTATCGCCATCGGCCGCCGTGCGCCCGAACTTCAGGAGAAGACGCCGGATGAACAGGCTTAGCCGGCCATAATCGACCGCCCGCGAGATGCTCGCGGGCATTTTTTTAACATTTTTTCCCGCGTTTCCCAGCCCATCATCCGGCGCTGGTGATTATTTACATTAATTCTTAATGACTATTTTTCCATATTTAAAGGGAAAATATCGGAAAATACTTCAGAAGTATTTTATTTCCTGTCTGAATAGAATGAAATAAATCGATAAATAATGAGTGTTGAACCGGTGTTCATTAATGGATTGTCATTAACATTATCGTTAATCTCATGTTCCATAATTGTTATTTTGTGGCTTTATTTTCTGGTTTATTTATTTTTGAAATGGCGTTTTTATTTTCAAAAGTAAATTATTAAACCTATTTAGTAATTAAAATAACAGTAGTGGATTCCACTTTTATAATACTATTTTTCCCGTTGATCACTTCACTTGATTTTGATGGGACGAGAAAAGCACCCTGTTCTTTTCGTTTTCTCGTCTTTTTTTTACTGATGCTGTACCCGTTGTGTTTGTCAGGCTGTATCCCGCCATGAAAGATGGCGATGGCGCGCCGGAAAACTCGCTGTCTGCATTGCCGGACGGCGGAAATAAGGGTGATGAAGAAATAAAACAACTCCTCCACTCGTAACGCGGGACGTCCGGTAAAAGCGGCTGATTTCGTTTTAATCTTGAGTGGTGTTGGTATGTCTGCAAATAACAGCAGGTTAGTGAAGCTTCTTATTATCCTCGGCATAGCCGTTATATTTTGGTTTGTTCCCGTTCCTGAGGGCGTTAGTCCTGCCGCATGGCACCTGCTGGCAATATTTATTGCTACGGTCATCGGTCTGATTCTCTCTCCTTACCCCCTTGGCGCCATTGCCATTTTTAGTATCACCGCCGTCGCGGCGCTCGGCTTGCTGCCGGTCAAGGATGTGTTGGTCGGGTTTGGCGACCCCACCATCTGGATGATTGCCTGCGCCTTTTTCATCTCGCGCAGCTTTATCAAAACCGGTTTCGGCCGCCGCATCGGGTTTTTGTTCATCAGCAAACTCGGCAACAGCAGCCTGGGGTTGGCGTATGGTCTGGTGTTCACCGACCTGCTGTTTTCCCCGGCGATGCCGTCAACCTCCGCACGCTGCGGCGGCATTATCACCCCGCTGTTCCGCTCGATCGCCGAGGCTTACGGTTCAACGCCGGAGCAGGGCACTCAACGCCGCATCGGTTCATTTCTGGTGCAAACCATTTTCCAGTGCAACGCCATTACGTCGGCGATGTTTATGACGTCTATGGCCGGTAACCCGCTGATCAGCAAGCTGGCGACCCAATTCGGCGTTCACCTGACCTGGACCGAATGGGCGGCGGCGACGCTGGTGCCGGGGCTGCTGTCGTTGATCGTGATCCCGCTGGTGCTCTACCGTTTCTACCCGCCGGAACTGAAGAAAACCCCGGAAATGCGCGAGCTGGCCAAGGTTCGCCTGCACGAAATGGGGCCGATGAGCCGCAACGAATGGATTGTGCTGTGCGTGTTCCTGGGGCTGGTAGTGTTCTGGGTGCTGGGGTCGACGCTGAATATCGACGCTACCCTGACCGCGCTGGGCGGCCTGAGCGTGCTGTTGCTGACCCGCGCATTGAGCTGGGAAGACGTAACCGGCGAGAAAGAGGCCTGGCACACCGTGGTGTGGTTCGCGGTGTTGATGATGCTGGCGACCCAGTTGAACAAGATGGGGCTGATCGCCTGGCTGGGCGGCATCGCCGGTCACGCCGTCGCCGGGATGCACTGGCTGCCGATGGTGGGCCTGCTGCTGCTGGTGTATTACTACAGCCACTATTTTATGGCCAGCGCGGTGGCGCACATCAGCGCCATGTACGCCATTTTCGTGTCGATCGCCATTGCGGCGGGCGCGCCGCCGGTGCTGACGGTGCTGGCGTTTGCCGCTTTCAGTAACCTGTTTATGGCGACCACGCACTACTCCGGCGGCCCGGCGCCGATCATGTTCGGCTGCGGCTACCTGTCGCTGGGAACCTGGTGGAAGATCGGCTTCCTGGTTGGGCTGGTGGTCATTCCCATTTGGCTTGGCATCGGCAGCCTGTGGTGGAAGGTTTTGGGGATGTGGTAATAAATTTTGGGGATGTGGTAATACGTTTTGGGGATATGGTGATCGTCTTTTTGCCTATCTGTTTGATTCGCCGCCGCCGGATATGGGCGGCGGTTTTGTTCTCTGCGCGTGGAAATGGCGCAGAAATGGCGCGAACAGGTTAAGATAGCGGGATCGATGATGCGAATTCCGGAGCGAGAGATGAGTAAGAAAAAGACACCGCTGAAATTAGGCACCTCGATCATTTTGATGGTGTCGGCGGTGATTGGCTCGGTACTGCTGGTGGTTTACGCGCTGCTGTTTTTCCGTATCACCGAACTGACCGAAACTCACCTCAAGGACAAAGCCTTCGCCATCGCTCGCACCGTCGCAAATTCGCCGATTGTGGTGGACGACCTGAAAGGTATCGGCGACCCGATGCTGGTACAGCGTTTTTCCGAGGATGTGAAAAGCCGTAACCACCTGCTGTTTGTGATCGTTACCGATATGGACGGCATCCGTCATTCCCATCCGGAACCGGGGCAGATTGGCCGTCACTTTATCGGCGATGACCTCTACCCGGCGCTGCTGGGGCTGGAGAATACCGCGGTGAACCGCGGGGTGCTGGACCCGGCGCTGCGGGTGTTCACGCCGGTGTTTGACAAGAATAACCAGCAACTCGGGGTGGTGGCGGTGGGGATTTCGCTGTCCAGCGTGCAGTCGGTGATTAACGAAAACCGCTGGATCATCCCCTGGACCATCCTGTTCGGCGCGCTGGTCGGCCTGCTCGGCACCTATTTTCTGGTGAAAACCCTCAAGCGCATCATGCTGGGGTTCGAACCGTTCGAAATCTCCAATCTGTTCGAACAACGCAACGCGATGCTCAAACAAATCAAGGAGGGGGTGATCGCGGTGGATACCGATCTGCGCGTCACCATCATCAACGACGAAGCCAAGCGGTTGTTCAGTCAGCATGGGTCCGGCGAAACGCTGGCGATCGGCAGCACCATCAGCCGCTGGCCGGCGCTGATGAATCTGGAAAAGGTGTTGGAAACCGGTGCGCCGCGGCAGGATGAGGAAATCAATTTCAACGGCAACCTGTTGTTGATCAACACCGTGCCGGTAGTGGTGAAGGGCGATATCATCGGCACCATCGCCACCTTCCGCGATAAAACGGAAGTCAGCCAGTTGTTGCAGCGCCTGACCGGGATGTCGTATTACGCCGACGCCCTGCGCGCCCAGTCACACGAATTCATGAACAAGCTGCATGTGATTCTCGGCATGCTGCATTTGAAATATTACCCGCAGCTGGAAGAATATATTTTAAAAACCGCCAATAATTATCAGGCGGAAATCGGCTCGATTATCCGAAAAGTAAAATCTCCGGTGATTGCCGGGTTCCTGTTGGGTAAAATCAATCGGGCACGGGATTTGGGCGTGACGTTGTCCATCAGCGAAGACAGTCTGTTGCCGGATACCGACGACGCCCAGGCCACCAATGAGCTGATCACCGTGCTGGGCAACCTGATCGAAAACGCGATGGATGCCTTGTCCGGTCTGGAAAACCGCGAAATCAGCGTGACCTTCCATCATCAGGATGGGCAGTTACACTGCACGGTGAGCGACGACGGGCCAGGCATTGCGCCGGATATTCAGCAGCGCATTTACCAGGAAGGATTTTCCACCAAAGGCTCCGGGCGCGGCATTGGCCTGTATCTCACCCGGCAGAGTCTGGAAAAAATCGGCGGTACCATCGATTTTGAATCCGAACCGGACGTTTACACCCAGTTTTTTGTGAATATCCCGTATCAAGCAAGGCAGTTTGACCATGATTAAGGCAGTTTGACCATGATAAATGTACTGATCGTCGATGACGACGCCATGGTGGCGGAGTTGAATAAGTGTTATCTGAATCAGATTTCCGGGTTTAGCTGCTACGCGACGGTGCCGACGCTGCAGCAGGCGCGAAATCTGCTGATGCAGCCGGACTGCGAGATCGATCTGGTGCTGCTGGATATCTACATGCAGCAGGATAACGGTCTGGATTTGCTGCCTACGATCCGTGAATTCAGCGAACACACGGACGTAATTATCATTTCGTCGGCCAGTGATGTGTATACCATCAAAAAAGCGCTGCATTACGGCGTGGTGGATTATCTGATCAAGCCGTTCCAGTTTGCCCGCTTCGAGCAGGCGCTGACCGCCTATCGGGAAGAAGCCAACCTGCTCAAGCACCGTGAGTTCGTGGCGCAGTCGGACATTGATAACCTGATTCGCCGTACCAGCGGCACACCGACGGTAGAGCGCAAGAAACTGCCGAAAGGGCTGACCAGCCTGACGCTGCGCACCGTCTGCGAATGGGTCGAGGGCAATCAGGGCGCGGAATTCTCCACCGAGATGCTGGCCAATGCCATTGGCATTTCCCGCGTGTCTTGCCGTAAATACCTGATCTATCTGGCTGACACCGGTATTCTCGATACCAACATTCTCTACGGCTCCACCGGCCGCCCGGTTTATCTCTACCGGCTACTGCCGGAAAAGCAGGACGCGCTGCGTCAGTACTGCGAATAACATCAAAACAACGAAGCCACGGATACCGTGGCTTGAGGCTGTTGACAAACAGCTATATTGCCTTGTGAATGGTGAAGTTTGTCCGGTCAGTGAATAATTTCGTGCGGGATAAACGGTGTAATTCTTTGCTGCTTCATCGCACGCCCGACAAGGAGAGGTTCAAACGCCACCTCTCCTTGACCACTGGCTGGTGGCTAAACTGCGGCGCTACGCGCTACCTTCGGCGTTCGACTTCGCGGTTCGGGCCGCCCGTGACGTGATTACTCGCCCCATCCCTGGGGCTCGCCCTACGGGCCAGCGTAAACGCTGTTCAAAAACGCTCCCGGCGTTTTTGTCCAACACGACACGGGCTTTCGCCGCGTATATGCGGCTCACCCGGCGAAGTCGCCCACCTCAGCGCAGTTTTTGACGCCGGAAAGATGCCTCATCCTGTACTTAATGCGTTTGTCAGCAGTCTGAAGCCACGGATACCGTGGCTTTTTTATCGGGTGCATAAAACGAAAAAGGCCACGCTATCCGTGGCCTTGTCGTATAAAAATCAGTGGGGCGATTACACCAGCCAGCCGAGCAGCAGGGTAGCGGCGATCACGGTGGAAGCGCCGCCGATACGGGTGGCGATTTGCGCGAACGGCATCAACGACATGCGATTGGAGGCGGACAGAATCGCCACGTCGCCGGTGCCGCCCAGACCGCTGTGGCAACTGGTCACGATAGAGGCTTCAACCGGATACATCTTCAGGTACGGCGCGATGAAGAAGCTGATCAGCGCCATTGAGAGCACTACGGAGCCGCACACCACCACGTAACCGACGGAGAATACCGCCACCACGCTTTCCAGCGGCACGTACAGCATGCCCAGACCGATCATCAGCGGCCACACCAGCGAACTGGATACGAACTTGTAGAAGCTGTTGGCACCGGTTTCCATGCTGGATGGGATAACACGGCCGTATTTGCACAGCACCGCGATCAGAATCATCAGCACCGGACCGGGGATATGCAGCACTTTTTCAAACAGCCCGCCGACGATGAAGAAGGTGCAGATCAGCAGCAGACCGCCGCCCATCAGGTGGAAATCCACCGTTTTCGGCGCGTCTTTCACCGCAAACAGCGCGTTATCGGCTTCGTTGCGCACCAGATTGCCGTTACCGTTCAGGTCGCTGCGCCATACGCCGATGCGGGCCAGCACGCCGGCGCAGATGATGGCGAAAATGTTGCCGACGACGGCGGCAGGCACTAATTGGGCGACGTACACGTCCGGCGCCTGGCCGAGGATGGCGGAATAGGCCAGCGACAGCGGCAGAATGCCTTCGCCGATACCGCCGCCGATGATCGGCACGATGATGAAGAAGAAGGTGTGATAGAAGCTGTAGCCGAACAGTTTACCCACCAGCAGGCCGGTCACCACCGCGGTGGCGGTGCCTATCACCAGCGGAATGAACATGCGGATCATGCCCTGAATCAGGATGACGCGGTTCATGCCGAGAATACTGCCCACTACCAGACTGGCGATGACGAAATAGAGGAAGTTGGCGTCTTTCATCAACAGCTTGACGGTATCCAGCGTGTTGGCGTTGAACAGATGGAAATACACCAGAATGGACGGCACCATCAGGCAAAGAATCGCCGGACCGCCGATTTCTTTCAGCACCGGAATACGCTGGCCGATATAAGCCAACAGGAATCCCATGGTCATAATAACAGCGAATCCGCCGATCATGTTTTTAGGCAAATAACTGGCATAGGCGGCAATAAAGACAACGGCGGAAATGACCAGAAAAAGAATAAACGGCACTGATCCAATGCGCATTTTATTTAAACTTTCCAGTAAGCCTGATGGGGCGGTGGTGGCGAGCGTGTTATCGCTCATGATTTCAGTTTCAATGTTTTTCATTATATTCACCCTGTTGTAGCGGCATAGGACAGAGATAAGCAACTTGCTCTGCAAGACGTGGAAAATTGTGTTATGGGCGCAAGGCACGGTTATGAGCGCAAAATACAACCATATATGGGCACAAATCATGTATGGGCGCAAAGTACAACAGCCATGCGGCACACCATCAAAAGCAAAAGGCGATGTTATTTTTATTGCAGGATGTTCTTTAGGTAATCTAGCATGGGTAAATGTTAAAAATAATAGCCGTTCACTGCAAATATGAGGGATTTGTGAACCTCACAGCAATTCGCCTTTAAATAACTTAATTCGTAGTTTTGTAATTAAAATTAATTTGTGAATGTTTTGGCGGGATTATTTATATAGGCGGGTTAGTTTTAGCAATATAAAAATAACACGGCAGGGTTAAATAAAAAATAAAATTTAAAAAGTTATATAAATAAAACTCCAGCGCGATGGGATCTGTCGGCAGGGGGCTGGCTATCCGGCAGACGCGCCATTTTCTGCCATACTGTGACGAGCAGGGAAGAAACCAGCGGACGTAGTGTGACGGTCGTCCGACCGACGCGCTTTACGTTCGGGGCTTTTGCCGCGGTGGTATAAAGTTTTTTTATAGTGCGCAAATAGTTACAGAAGGAACATCGTGGATGATAGGAATACATCATCCATGTCGGGGTTTTGTCAGTATTTTCACCTGATTTTAACCTTTTTAACACGCTTTATTGTGCAGTAATTCACCATTCGAGAGGATTTTCCTATGAGTTCTTACATGGTGATAATTATTGTCTGATGCTGTTTTTGTGGTGCTACCTGTTGTTTTCTTATTATTTTGCGGACTTTATCACCAATAAAATGGCTATTTAAGCTAACTTTATACCCTGATGATTCTGTGGTTTCTGTTTGTAAATCCTAACAGGTTATATTGACGCGATTGTGATCTGTTGACACATTGTGGGCGTCACAAGGAGGAGGGCGGCAGAGTACCTGGAATCATTATGGTTGATCCGACAGGGCTGGCGGGGGTTTTCCTGCTTGTCCCGCACTGTTGTCTCTCCCTGTTTACTATTACATCAGTCTCCGGACGCGTTCCTCGGGCTGAGACAGAGAAAAGTACAGACCACCGCGATAAAAATCGTCGCGATAATCCCCATCGCGATAGCAACGTTGTAATGACAACAGTCAGACAACAATCGCGATGACAACAACAGGTCTGACTGACACACAACATCCACAATGGAGTTCATGTAATGGCTAAATCCCTGATGAAATCAAGGGTGCTGAAATTCAGCCTTGGTTTGCTGGCGCTGTCCGTTGCCGCCGGCGTACAGGCAAAAACCCTGGTGTATTGCTCAGAAGGTTCTCCGGAAGGTTTTAACCCGCAGCTGTTCACGTCCGGCACCACCTTTGACGCCAGCTCCATTCCTATTTACAACCGTCTGGTCGAGTTCAAAAACGGCACCACGGAAATTGAACCGGGTCTGGCCGAAAAATGGGATATCAGCGCCGACGGCAAAACGTATACGTTCCATCTGCGTAAAGACGTGAAGTGGCAGGACAATAAAGAGTTCAAACCGAGCCGTACCTTCAACGCTGACGACGTGCTGTTCTCCTTCCAGCGTCAGATGGACGCCAACCACCCGTTCCACAAAGTTTCCGGCGGCAGCTACGAATACTTTGAAGGTATGGGGATGCCGGATCTGATCAGCAAAATCGAGAAAGTGGATGACTATACCGTCCGCTTCCAGCTGACCCGCGCCGAAGCGCCGTTCCTGGCCGACCTGGCGATGGACTTTGCTTCCATCATGTCCGCCGAGTATGGCGACAAAATGCTGAAAGCCGGTTCGCCGGAGAAAATCGACCTGGATCCGATCGGTACCGGTCCGTTCCAGTTGCAGCAGTACCAGAAAGATTCCCGCATCCTCTACAAACGTTTTGACAGCTTCTGGGGCACCAAGCCGGGCATCGACCGTCTGGTGTTCTCCATTACGCCGGATGCGTCCGTGCGTTACGCCAAGCTGCAAAAAGACGAATGTCAGGTGATGCCGTACCCGAACCCGGCCGATCTGGCCAGCATGAAGCAGGACAAGAACATTGAACTGCTGCAGAAGCCGGGCCTGAACGTGGGCTACCTGTCGTTCAACGTCGAGAAGAAACCGCTGGATAACGTGAAAGTGCGTCAGGCGCTGACTTACGCGGTGAACAAGCAGGCGATCATCGAAGCGGTGTATCAGGGCGCCGGTCAGGCCGCGAAAAACCTGATTCCGCCGACCATGTGGGGCTATAACGACGACGTTAAAGACTACGCTTACGACCCGGCCAAAGCCAAGGCGCTGCTGAAAGAAGCCGGTCTGGAAAACGGTTTCGAAATCGACCTGTGGGCGATGCCGGTACAGCGTCCGTACAACCCGAATGCCCGCCGTATGGCGGAGATGATTCAGGCTGACTGGGCGAAAGTGGGCGTGAAAGCCAAGATCGTCACCTACGAGTGGGGCGAGTACCTCAAACGCGCCAAAGCCGGCGAACACCAGACCGTGCTGATGGGCTGGACCGGCGACAACGGGGATCCGGATAACTTCCTGGCTACCCTGTTCAGCTGCGACGCGGCGAAAAAAGGCTCCAACTACTCCAAGTGGTGCTACAAGCCGTTTGAAGACCTGATCCAGCCGGCTCGTGCGGTGTCCGATCAGGCTAAACGTATCGAACTGTACAAGCAGGCTCAGGTTGTGATGCACGATCAGGCTCCGGCGCTGATTGTGGCGCACTCCACCGTGTATGAACCGATCCGTAAAAACGTGAAAGGCTACGTCATCGAGCCGCGCGGCGTGCACAGCTTCAACCACGTATCAGTAGATTAATTACCTATCACGTCACATTTATGGGCGATGGCAGCGCTGTCGCCCCTGTTGTTTCTAAAGGAGAGTGTTTCTCTGTAGGGGAACGGCAGGGGGCGCTTCAACGTCCGTTTTAACGCAGTGAGCAATGTCAGGCTCGATGGTGAGCGCCATCGGGCCCTTTATATCTCTATAAGAGAAAGCACAGAGAGTTCGGGATATGTTGCAGTTCATACTCCGTCGTTTGGGGCTGGTTATCCCAACGTTTATCGGTATTACCCTACTGACTTTCGCTTTCGTGCACCTGATCCCCGGCGACCCGGTGATGATCATGGCAGGAGAGCGCGGTATTTCTCCGGAGCGCCACGCGCAGCTGATGGCGGAACTGGGGCTGGACAAGCCTCTCTGGGAGCAATACCTCCACTACATCAACGGTGTGTTGCACGGCGATCTGGGCATGTCCCTGAAGAGCCGCATACCGGTCTGGGACGAATTCGTGCCGCGTTTTAAAGCCACGCTGGAACTGGGCGTCTGCGCGATGATTTTCGCGGTGATCGTCGGTATTCCGGTCGGGGTGCTGGCGGCGGTCAAGCGTGGTTCCGTGTTTGATCACACCGCGGTCAGTATTGCGCTGACCGGCTACTCCATGCCGATTTTCTGGTGGGGCATGATGCTGATCATGCTGGTGTCGGTGCAGCTTAACCTGACGCCGGTATCCGGCCGGGTGGGCGACACGGTGTTTCTGGACGACTCCCTACCGCTGACCGGCTTTATGCTGATCGATACCTTGATCTGGGGCGCGGAGGGCGACTTCAAAGACGCCGTGATGCACATGTTGCTGCCGGCTGTGGTGCTCGGCACCATTCCGCTGGCGGTGATCGTGCGTATGACGCGCTCGGCGATGCTGGAAGTACTGGGCGAGGATTATATCCGCACCGCCCGCGCCAAGGGGCTGGGCCGCCTGCGGGTGATTGTGGTGCATGCGTTGCGTAACGCCATGCTGCCGGTGGTGACGGTGATTGGCTTGCAGGTGGGCACTATGCTGGCCGGGGCGATCCTCACCGAAACCATCTTCTCCTGGCCGGGGCTGGGCCGTTGGTTGATCGATGCGCTGCAGCGCCGTGACTATCCGGTGGTGCAGAGCGGGGTACTGCTGGTCGCCACCATGATTATTCTGGTGAACCTGCTGGTGGATGTACTCTACGGCGTGGTGAACCCGCGTATCCGGCACAAGAAATAAGGGGAAGCGGAGATGACTCACGTTACCGAATCCGCAGCGACGACTGCGCCGAAGCCGATGACCCCGCTGCAGGAGTTCTGGCACTATTTCAAACGTAATAAAGGGGCCGTGGTCGGCCTGGTCTACATCATTCTGATGCTGGTGGTGGCGATTGGCGCCAGCGTGCTGGCGCCGCATTCGCCGGCCGAGCAGTTCCGCGACGCGCTGCTTAAACCGCCGGTATGGCAGGAAGGCGGCAGCTGGCAGTACATCTTCGGCACCGACGACGTGGGCCGCGACGTTCTGTCGCGCCTGATGTACGGCGCGCGCCTGTCGCTGCTGGTGGGCTGTCTGGTGGTGGTGATGTCGCTGATCCTCGGCGTCGTCTTCGGTCTGGTCGCCGGTTACTTCGGCGGCGCGGTCGATGCCGCCATCATGCGTCTGGTGGATATCATGCTGGCGCTGCCGAGCCTGCTGCTGGCGTTGGTGCTGGTGGCGATTTTCGGGCCGTCTATCGTCAATGCGTCACTGGCGCTGACCTTCGTGTCGCTGCCGCACTACGTGCGCCTGACCCGCGCCGCGGTGCTGGTGGAAGTCAACCGCGACTACGTCACCGCCTCGCGCGTGGCGGGCGCCGGTCCGCTGCGCCAGATGTTCGTCAACATTCTCCCTAACTGCCTGGCGCCGTTGATCGTGCAGGCATCGATGGGCTTTTCCAACGCCATTCTCGACATGGCCGCGCTTGGGTTCCTCGGCATGGGCGCACAGCCGCCCACACCGGAATGGGGCACCATGCTCTCCGACGTGCTGCAGTTTGCGCAGAGCGCCTGGTGGGTGGTGACGTTCCCCGGTCTGGCGATTCTGCTGACGGTATTGGCATTTAACCTGATGGGGGACGGCCTGCGTGATGCTCTCGACCCCAAACTCAAGCAGTAACAGAGCAAGCAGTTATAGAGGTAGAGAGATGGCGTTACTCAACGTAGAGAAACTGTCCGTTCACTTTGGCGACGAGGGGCTGCCGTTTCGCGCGGTAGACCGTATCAGCTATCAGGTGGAGCAAGGGCAGGTGGTCGGCATCGTCGGCGAGTCCGGCTCCGGCAAGTCCGTCAGTTCGCTGGCGATCATGGGGTTGATTGATTTCCCCGGCAAGGTGATGGCCGACCGGCTGGAGTTCAACCAGCGCGACCTGCAGACGCTGTCCGGCAAGGAGCGGCGTCAGCTGGTGGGGGCGGAAGTGGCGATGATCTTCCAGGACCCGATGACCAGCCTCAACCCCTGCTACACCGTGGGTTTCCAGATTATGGAAGCCATCAAGGTACATCAGGGCGGCAACCGCAAAACCCGCCGTCAGCGGGCGATCGACCTGCTGAATCAGGTGGGCATTCCCGACCCGGAATCCCGGCTGGACGTGTATCCGCACCAACTGTCGGGCGGGATGAGCCAGCGTGTGATGATCGCGATGGCGATCGCCTGTCGGCCGAAGCTGCTGATAGCCGATGAACCGACGACGGCGCTGGACGTGACCATTCAGGCGCAGATTATCGAACTGCTGCTGGAGTTGCAGCAGAAAGAGAACATGGCGCTGATCCTGATTACCCACGATCTGGCGCTGGTGGCGGAAGCGGCGCACCACATCATCGTGATGTACGCCGGGCAGGTGGTGGAGTCCGGTAAGGCGTCGGATATTTTCCGCGCTCCGCGTCACCCCTATACCCAGGCGCTGCTGCGCGCGCTGCCGGAATTCGCGGTGGACAAGTCCCGCCTGGCGTCGCTGCCGGGTGTGGTGCCGGGCAAATACGACCGGCCGAACGGCTGCCTGCTCAATCCGCGCTGCCCGTACGCCAGCGATCGCTGCCGTCAGGAAGAGCCTGAGATGCGGGACATCCCCGGTCGTCAGGTGAAATGTCATACACCGCTGGATGATGCGGGGAGGCCAACCGTATGAGCCAGACCATGAATGCCGCCGGGCAGCCGTACCTGCTGCAGGCGATTGATTTGAAAAAACACTACCCGGTGAAAAAGGGGTTGTTCGCGCCGGAGCGGCTGGTAAAGGCGCTGGACGGCGTGTCTTTCACGCTGGAGCGCGGCAAAACGCTGGCGGTGGTGGGTGAGTCCGGCTGCGGCAAGTCTACGCTGGGCCGCTTGCTGACCATGATTGAAACCCCGTCGCACGGTGAGCTGTATTATCAGGGGCAGGACCTGCTCAAGCCGGACCCGGCGGCGCAGAAGCTGCGCCGGCAGAAAATTCAGATCGTGTTCCAGAACCCGTATGCGTCGCTTAATCCGCGCAAAAAGGTCGGCCAGATCCTGGAAGAGCCGCTGGTGATCAACACCGATCTCAGCAAGGCGGAACGCCGCGAGAAAGCGCTGGCGATGATGGCGAAAGTGGGCCTGAAAACCGAGCACTACGACCGCTATCCGCACATGTTTTCCGGCGGCCAGCGCCAGCGTATCGCCATCGCCCGCGGGCTGATGCTCGACCCGGACGTGGTGATCGCCGACGAACCGGTGTCCGCGCTGGACGTATCGGTGCGCGCGCAGGTGCTGAACCTGATGATGGATTTGCAGCAGGATCTGGGGCTGTCTTACGTGTTCATCTCGCACGACCTGTCGGTGGTGGAGCACATCGCCGATGAAGTGATGGTGATGTATCTGGGCCGCTGCGTGGAGAAAGGCAGCAAAGACGCGATTTTCAGCAACCCGCGCCACCCGTACACCCAGGCGCTGTTGTCCGCTACGCCGCGTCTGAACCCGGACGCTCGCCGTGAACGCATCAAGCTGACCGGCGAGCTGCCAAGTCCGCTCAGTCCGCCGCCGGGCTGCGCTTTCAACGCCCGCTGCCAGCACCGCTTCGGCACCTGTACCCAGCTGCAGCCGCAGCTGAAACCGCACGGCGAGCAACTGGTCGCCTGCTTCGCGGTGGAGCAGGAGGACAGTCAGGTAAGCTGACGTCTGTGGTAAGTAACATCGGTAGTGAAACAAAAACGGCCCCGATTAAAACCGGGGCCGTTTTTTTATACGCAGGATCGGCCGAGCGGCCTTACCCGGCATAAATTATTTTTTGGTAAACATCTCGTCCAGGTCCGTCACCGAGCGCAGTTTCCAGACGCCGTTTTCCTGCACATAGCAACTGACGAGGCGTTTCGGGCTCTTTTTGCCCAACACCATATACAGGTTGGCGCAGACAGGGTCGGCATCGGTACTTTCGATACTGATATTCTGCCGCCAGTCTTCATCGTCAAAATCCTGTACCCGGAGAAAGAAATCCACATCCATGGAAACCTTTGAGGTGCGCAGCGTCTTGACGGTGTTGCGGGCGACATATTTTTCCAGTGTCGGGTCATTATCCTGAATGGGGTACTTGTTCTGAATAATTTGCCTGAGATACCACTGATAAAACGCAACCGCCTGTTTTGCCGCGCCATCGGTATCCACGTATTCCTCTTCTTCCTCTTCAGCGGCAGGCGCGGCGCTGGGAGCCGTCAGCTCGGCTTTGAGTGTATCCGTATCGGCATGCTTTGGCGCCGGGGCGTCGGCTGCATAGGATGCGGCGGATAACAGCAGTACCAGAGGGAGTAACTTGTTCATTTTTATATCCTTATAACAGTTCAGTAATTGTGTTAGACGTTCGACGGGATAGGGCGCTTTATTCTCTCAATTGCCGCCACTTGCTATCGATCTCCCGCTGAATGGTGGTGATCAATGGAGCTGGTAGGTTGAAATGGCTGGCTTCCCGATGAAATCCTTTGGCGACGTCGTAGAGCTCATCCGCCATGTCGAGTACGGCTTTGGCCTTTGATAACCCAGCCTGCCCCGCCAGTTGCTCCATTGTGCTTAAGGTAATTCGGGAACCGTGACCATTAAACGCCGTCATATGCTCACCCTGTGGCGATGGACTGTAGACCACATCATAAAACGGGGAAAGTCGCCAGTTGTCCAACCCGTTCGTCCCGGCCATCACTTAAGCGGCGTATGACATCCAGAGGCACACTAAGCATTTTTGAGAACCTCTTCGATGCTGGTCGGCGTATGCGCTTGATTGGTGAGCGTGTTGAGATCGTTCAGGTTGCCCAGAACTTCGTACAACATCAGAAACTGTCTGAGTGAGATGTTACCTGTAGCTTCAAATTTGCGGATAGTGCTGTTGGGAACACCGGACTGTCGGGCCAGCGCATCGACAGAGAGTTTGCGATGTTTGCGCATCGCTTTCAGGTGCTGTTTGAGGTTTTGTTGAATATCGTAAGCCGTGTGTAGCGATAGCATATCAAGGCTCCTGAATACACCATATTTGCTACTATATTAGCAAATATGGCCTAAAAATGACATTAGTTGCTAATATGGTAGCAACTAATGTTGTCGGCTACGTCATCAATCCCGATGGCCGCTCGGTTCTGTTCTCCCGGACCCAGCGCGCCAGCAGCCGAATAGCGTCGTGCACCTCTTCGTTCCAGCCGAAACCGGCGTTTAGCCGCAGGCAGTGGTCGTAGCGCCGATCGGTGGCAAAAATATGCCCCGGCGCGATGCCGATGCCTTCCTGACGGGCGCGGGAAAACAGCTCGCGCGACGAGCAACAGCCCGGCGGCAGCGTAACCCAGATGGCGTAGCCGCCTTCCGGTTGCGAAACCTGAGTGCCCGCCGGGAAGTAATGCAGCACCGCCTGACGCAGCCGGGCAACCTGGCGCGCCAGCTCGCGGCGCAGCTTGCGCAGATGGGCGTCGTAACCGCCGTTGCGCAATAGCTCGGCCAGCGCTACCTGCGGCGTCAGCGACGTGCCCATGGTGGAGGTGAACTTGAGGGCGGCGAGTTTGCGCTGCCAGTGGGCGCCGCTGACCCAGCCGATGCGGATGCCGGGGCCGACCGTCTTGGAAAAGCCGTTGCAGAGCAGCACATTGGGGCTGAACGCGCGTAACGGAAACGGCCGCTGTTCGCCGTAAGCGGTATCGGCAAAGGTATCGTCTTCAATCAGCGCGATGCCATACCGATCCGCCGCCTCGGCGATACGGCGCTTGTAGGTGTCCGGCAGGCTGGTGCCAAGCGGATTGTTGATGTTGGTCAGTGAGATGAACGCGCTCACCTGACGCTGGCTGAACAGCGACGCCAGTTGCTCCGCGTCCACATGCCCGCTGGCGTCCTGGCCGACTTCCACCACCCGCAGTCCCAGATTGCGCAACATCTGCAACAGCACGAAATAACAGGGCGATTGCACCGCCACCGCGTCGCCGCTGCGGGTTACCGCCCGCAACGACAGCGACAGCGCTTCGATACAGCCGTTGGTGATCAGAATATCGTCGGGATGCAGGTGGCAGCCGTAATTCAGCGCCCGGCGCGCAATTTCTTCCTTCAGCGGCAGATAACCGCTGCCCTTGACGTCGTTGCCCAGCATCATCGGGTTGGTGTAGCTGGCCTGACGGATCAACCGCCCCATCTTTTTCAGCGGATAGAGCGCGTTATCGCCGTTGGCCAGATCGAGCCGCACCCGGCATTCGGTACCGACCAGCGACAGGTGTAGTTCGGTTTGTTCATCAAGCACCGGCAGCGCGACCGGCTGCGGGACAGGAGCCATAGCGTTGCCGCGGCGCGTGTCGGCGACAAAAAAGCCGGATTTGGGCCGGACAAGGGCGAAATGCTCATCTTCCAGCGTCCGCAGCACTTTCATCGCCGTGGTGGCGCTGGTGCCGTGTTGCTGCGCCAGCGCCCGCACCGATGGAAGACGGTGATGAGCGGGCAGCGTGCCGCTCTGGATAGCCCGAATAAAGTGATCGGCAATCTGGCGGTAGCGGGGCGTGTCTGGCATCGGGAAGTCCCTGAATTCAGCAGTGATGCCGACAGGTTACGTTGAAGCGTGGGCGACAGACAATCCTGCCGTATCGCTAAACCAGCCAGCCCGCAGGCCAACGGGCTGGCCGGCTATCATCAGGCGTTGGGATAGGCAAACACGCGCAGACGATGGCCGTCCGGATCCTGCACCGTAAAGGTATAGCCAAAGTCCACGGTGGTCGGTATCTGGATGACGGTCACGTCCTGTGCGGTCCATCGGGCGTAGCAGGCATCGACCGCCGCCTGATCCGGCAGGCGGAAAGCCAGTTCGCCGGAAAAGCCCGGCTGCGCAACGGCGGGTTCCACGGTGTGTTTTGACCACAACCCCAGCACCAGGTCGGCTTTCAGCGCAAACATCGCAAAGGTGGGAGATTGTTCTACCGGGGCCAGCTCCAGCAACTGGCTGTAAAAACGGGCGCTGCGGGCCGGGTTATCAACGTAGAAAAGCACGTAATGGGCGTCTGTCATGATGCACTCCGATAAAGGGGTAAACCGGCGTTGCCCTGCATGATTGCAGGGCAACGCCGGGGTTCGAAAGTCCGGCGGTGTGCCGTATTCGTACCTTATCTCGCCCCGCTGACAGTTTTTGTCAGTAGCCTTCTTTGGGCAATTGGATGCCTTGCTGCTCCCGCCATTGTTTGAACAGACGGCGCCTTGATACCGGGTAAGTGTCGGCTTCGACCGTAAAGGCGAGGATGCGGTCGGTACGGAAGTGGCGGAACGCCTGACGTGTTTCGCACCAGGCGCCAAGAACCCGGACCTGTTCGAAATAGCCCAGCACAAATGGCCAGATCAAGCGGGTTGAGGTGTTGCCTTGCCCGTCCTGATAATGCAGCGTGACTTTGCGTCCGTCGCGGATCGCCTGACGCAGCGGTTGCAGGTCAACGCTATCGCGCGCCGTCTGGTTCGTCGGCGCCACCAGCAGCGTGGTGCCGTCCAGCGTGTCGCGCAGCGCCTCAGGCAGTACGGCGGCGATTTTCATCAGTGCGTTTCTGGCGCCTTCCTGCAGACGGGGGTCTGCCTGTCTGGCTACCCAGCGCGACCCCAGCACCAACGCTTCAATCTCCTCGTCGGTGAACATCAGCGGCGGCAGGGTGAAACCCGGTTGCAGCACGTAGCCAAGGCCGGCTTCGCCGATAATCGGCGCGCCCTGGGATTGCAGCGTGGCGATATCGCGGTACAGCGTGCGCAGGCTGATGCCCAGTTTGTCCGCCAGCTGCGGGCCGGGCACGGCGAAGCGATGGCTTCTCAGCAGTTGAATCAGGGCGAGCAGGCGTTGGGCGCGAGACATGCGTGAGTTTCCCTCTTAAACCGGATGTGGCGATGGTAATCGGATATCGTGATTTTACACCGACGCTCTGTATTACCCGTCATTGCGCGCAACTGTGTCTGTCGGCCGTACCGATTTGCCAGTAGCGTAATCAGCAGGTGTGATTCTTAAAAGCAGGAAAAAATGACAATAAAAGACCAGTTGCTGGCGTTATGCGTGGTGGTGGTGTGGGGCGTTAATTTTGTGGTGATGAAAATCGGCCTGCATGATATGCCGCCCTTTCTGCTGGCCGGGCTGCGTTTTTTGCTGGTGGCGCTGCCTGCCGTCTTGCTGGTGCCGCGCCCGGCGTTGCCGCTGCGCTGGCTGGCGGCCTATGGCATGACCATCAGTTTCGGGCAATTTGCCTTTCTGTTCTGCGCCATCAAAATGGGAATGCCGGTGGGCATGGCGTCGCTGGTGATCCAGTCGCAGGCGTTTTTTACCCTGATGCTGGGCGCATGGTGGCTGGGCGAACGGCTACAGTGGAATCAATGGCTGGGGATTCTGGTGGCGGCGCTGGGCATGGTGGTGCTGGCCGAGAGCAATGCGGCGAACGCGTCGCTGCCGGGCATGACGCTGACCACGCTGTTGCTGACGCTGGCGGCGGCGGCATCCTGGGCCTGCGGTAATATCTGCAACAAGCAGATCATGCGTCACCACCCGGTGAACGCCATGTCGCTGGTGGTCTGGAGCGCCTTGATCCCGGTTGGTCCGTTCCTGCTGTGTTCCTGGTTGTTTGAAGGCGCAGACACGATAGTCGCCAGCCTGACGTCCATTCGTTTACCTACCGTACTGGCATTAATGTATCTGTCGTTTATTTCCACCCTGATCGGTTACGCCATCTGGGGCAACCTGCTGGCGCGTTATGAAACCTGGCGGGTGGCGCCGTTGTCGCTGTTGGTGCCGGTGGTCGGTATCCTGAGCGCGGCGCTGTTGCTGGGCGAACATCTGTCGACCGGGCAGTTGCTGGGAGCGCTGTTAGTCATGCTGGGGTTGCTGGTCAATGTGTTTGGCGCACGGTTATGGCCGTTGCGGTCGGCGCGTCAGCCCTGATTCTGGTGGTAAAGGCCGGGGAACCGGCCTTATCTCGTTATGAGGCATAAATGTTGGCCGGCGCAGAGACCTGGCAAAAGCAGAGGCGGATAACATGGAAGAATAGGTTTACCGTGATTATTTAATTTATTTTAACAAATTGGTGAATATTTAATCATGGATTTCAGGTGAGCACTACGCTATCTTCTCGTTGGTCTATTTATCATCCGATGTCAATCCATTAATTTCCTCTGTGATTACCCGCAGGTTAACTATCTACGGAGTGAAATTTCAGTCGGGTGGATTATGTTTTTTCAAGCAGTTAGCGAGAGGGAATTTTACTTACGGACTATTCGTTTATTTTTCCGAGGTAATTTACCTTCATCACAAATATCGGTATAAGACTAATCCTAAAAGATTGTTTTTTGCGCTGTTTCCCAGCGCTATATTCGCCGTCACCCTTTCCCAGGGAAATGTCAGTTAGATGAAAAGTTATGATGATATGCAGCGCTTTAAGGACAAAGCCCAGATAAAAGATATTAATTTCATGGACATGTCCGGCCAGGTATTGCAATCTGAAACCGTAGTCTGGCCCATTATGAAACAGCTGTTGCGCAATCAGACTGGTGACGACACGCTATCTGGCGCGCAACCGGTGAGCATCGCACAGCCTGTGCCGGTGAGCCAGCACGTCTTGTCCGCGCCCGCGTCGCCCCGCCGCGTAACACCATCATCTAGCCTGAACGTGAACGCTGACCCTTCCGGGAGCAATCAGCATTCCCTGTTTAACGCGATTGCCGCATCGCTGCCGCCTGCTGAGTCGGTGTCGGCGCCCGCACCGCAACCGATAGCGCCGCCGACGCCGGTATCTCAGCCGCAACCGGCAGCCCTGACGATAGAGACGGTGCCGCCTGCAACGGTGCGCCCGCATCCGCTGGCGTCTGCCCCGGCGGTGAGCGAGGCGAGCGCTGCGTCATCAGAAGCCGGCCGGTTCCACCTGTTATTCAGTCGCCATCGCCATGATGAAATCCATTCGGTATCCAAAACCATGTTGTTGAAACCCTTGCTGGAGAAAATTGCATTATGCCGTTAGTTTGTGTTTGTTCTCCGAAAGGTGGCGTCGGCAAAACCACCATGGCGGCTAATCTGGCATATGCGCTGGCTCGTGGCGGCAGCAAGGTGCTGGCGATTGATTTTGATATGCAGAACGCCCTGCGCCTGCATTTTGGCGTACCGCTCGGCGATGAGCGCGGTTATGTCGCCAAATCCGGCGAAACGGCCGACTGGAGCCAGTCCATCCTGACTACCGACGATAACATTTTCGTGCTGCCCTACGGCAACGTCACCGAAGATCAACGATTGGCGTTTGAGCATAATCTGGCCAGCGATCCGCTGTTTCTTAAGCGTGGCCTTAGCACGGTGATGAACTACCCGGGATTGGTGATCGTGGCGGATTTTCCGCCCGGACCGAGTCCGGCGCTGAAAGCCATGACCGACCTGGCCGATTTGCATCTGGTGGTGATGATGGCGGATACCGCTTCCCTATCTCTGATGCCGCACATTGAAGGCAACAAGCTGACCGGTCAGGCACTCAATCGCCGCAAAGGTTCTTACCTGTTGCTGAATCAGACGGATAACCGCCGTGCAATCAGCAGCCAGGTTTCGTCGTTTGTTCAGCAGCGTATGCCGGACAAACTGATTGGCAGCGTACACCGTGACGAGAGTGTCGCTGAAGCCAACGCCTCCCAACGCTCCATTTTTGATTTCAGCCCGGTTTCCGCCGCTGCGTTTGATATTGAACTGATCGGAAAACGCGTCGCGGCGCTGCTGGATATCAGAATTGGCAACGGAGAAGTTCACGCCGAGTTTCCAGCTTATCAGGCTGTTCCGGCCAGCTAAGCGCCGGTCAGTCTCAACCCGTACGAAATTGACATTTTCTGGCTGGTTTTTTCAGCGCAAGGCATGCTCGCGCGGACATTTTCTATCCATTAAATATCAGGATAATCGATGAAAAAAATCCTGTTTTTAACGTTGTTGTTGTTATTGCTACCGGTTGCGGCGGTGATTGTCATCACCCCGATGGACAGTGAAAAACAATATATATTCGGTCTGATCAGCCTGGCGCTGATGTTTTTGCTGGGGCTGAGCAAGCGTCGACAAGTAACGATCATACTGATTGTTTTGTCGGTATTGACCTCGACGCGTTATATATACTGGCGAGCAACGGAAACCCTGCATTTCAATTCTGAAATTGAAGCTATTCTTGGCATTGGGTTGTTTATCGCCGAGTTATATGTCTGGGTGATTTTGATATTGGGCTTTCTCCAGACCGCCTGGCCGCTGGAGCGTGTTATTGAGCCGATGCCGGAAGACACCGGGCTATGGCCGACGGTGGATGTGTATATCCCCACCTATAACGAAAGCCTGGATGTGGTGCGCGATACGGTGCTGGCCGCGCAGTGCATCGACTACCCGCGCGACAAAATGAAAATCTACCTGCTGGATGACGGCAGGCGCAGCGAGTTTGCCGTGTTTGCCTCACAGGCCGGCGTCGGCTATATCACCCGCGATAACAACGCGCACGCCAAGGCCGGTAACCTCAACCACGCGCTCAAGCTGACGCAGGGCGATCTGATCTGCGTGTTTGACTGCGACCACGTCGCCAAGCGCATCTTCCTGCAGGCTACGGTTGGCCCGTTCCTGTCGGATCCGAAGCTGGCGTTGCTGCAGACCCCGCACTACTTCTACTCGCCGGACCCGTTTGAGCGCAACCTGCGCGCGGCGCGCGACATGCCGAACGAAGGCGCGCTGTTTTACGGGCCGGTGCAACAGGGCAATGACCTGTGGAACGCCGCCTTTTTCTGCGGCTCCTGCGCGGTGATTCGCCGTGCGGCGCTGGATGAGATCGGCGGTTTTGCGGTAGAAACGGTGACGGAAGACGCGCACACCGCCATCAAGATGCAGCGCAAAGGCTGGAAATCCGCCTTCCTGTCGATTCCGCTGGCGGCGGGCCTGGCGACCGAACGGCTGGTGCTGCATGTGATTCAGCGTACCCGCTGGGCGCGCGGCATGACGCAGATTTTCCGGGTTGATAACCCGCTGCTGGGGCGCGGGCTGACCTGGCAGCAGCGGTTGTGCTACCTCAACGCCATGCTGCATTTCCAGTTCGGCCTGCCGCGCGTGGTGTTCCTGACCGCGCCGCTGGCCTACCTGCTGTTCAACCTCAATATCATTCATGCCTCGGCGGCGATGATCTTTGCCTATGCGCTGCCGCATCTGGTGGTGTCGATGTACCTCAACTCGCGCATGAACGGGCGTTTCCGCTACAGCTTCTGGGGCGAGATTTACGAAACGGTGATGGCGTTCCATCTGGTGATCCCGACGCTGGTCACCCTGTTTTCGCCGACGCGCGGCAAGTTCAACGTGACCGATAAAGGCGGCCTGCTGGACGAAGGCTTTTTTGATTTCCGCATCGTGCGGCCGCACATCGTTGCCGCAATTTTGCTGGGAGCGGGCGTTCTGGCCGGCATTACCCGCATCGTGGCGCATGATTATTTCAACGTTGACCCCTATGTGATAGTGCTGAACGTGGTGTGGGCATTGCTCAGTTTGCTGACCCTGCTGGCGGCGATTGCCGTGGCGCGGGAAACCAAACAAGTGCGCAAAACCATCCGCGTCGATGTGGATGTGCCTGCCATCATCCATTACGCCAGCGGCATCGCGTCCCGCGCCACCACCATCAACCTGTCGATGGGTGGGGTGCAGCTCAAAGCGCCGGATCAGCGTCATAAAAGCGATGAGATTGAAGCCGTTGAGCTGTTGCTGCAATCCAGCGAAATCTGCCTGCCGGTGCAGTTGGTGGCGGCGGATGACGACATTATTCGCCTGCAATTCGTCGATATTCCGCTGGCCCAGCGTCGGGCGCTGGTGCGGGTGGTGCTGTCGCGCGCGGATGCCTGGATGAATCCGCCGTGGCCGCAGGACCGCCCCTTGCGTTCGCTGTGGGCGGTGGTGCGCACCGTTTGCGCGTTCTTCTGGATGAGTTTGCGAGGCCGCGGCAGGAAAGCGGACCTGAAGAAAGAGGACGTCGCCGCATGATGACGCCACGTTTTATGAAAGCGCTGTTGTCCCTGTGCGTGGGCAGCGTGCTGACACTGGGCGGCAACGGGGCGCTGGCCGCCGGCGATGCGGCGGATGAGCCGCTGCCCGCCATGCTTAGCCCCGGCGGCGGCAATCCGCAGCCTGCGGCGACCGAGCCTGCGCCCGTCACCGATTCCGCTCCGGCTTTGGCTCCAGCTCCTGCGACGGCGTTACCGACGATGCCGCCGATAACGTCGCCGCTGATTTCCCCCGAGATGCCGTCTGCGGATGCTCCGCCGCCACCGTCGCTGACGACGCCTTCCATGCTGTTGCCGGCGCCCGTCGGCGATCAGACGGCGGCGGGCTACCAGCCGCTGTCCAGCAGCGTCTCCGTGGCGCAGATGGGGCAAACGCATGGGATTACGCTGGCGGGCGGCCAGGCGCAGGCTGGGGTGATTTTTACCCTGCCAGGCGATCAGGTAGTGACCAACGCGCGTCTGGATCTGGCGCTACGGGTGTCGCCCGAACTGGCGGCGCTCAATACGTCGATGCAACTGATGCTGAACGGCCAGCCGCTGGGCACCGTGCCGCTGAACGCCGCCACCGGCGACAGCACCCTTTTTCAACTGGATATTCCCGCCGCGATGGTGGTGTCCAGCAACAACCTGAGCTTTCGTATCAATGACGCCGATCGCCTGCTGTGCGAACGCGACAGCGCGACCCGTTACAACCTGACCATTCTGCCGACCACCACCCTGAATCTGGAAGGTCAGCAACTTGATATCGGCACCCGACTGGAGAATTTCCCGCGTCCGTTTATCGACCCGCTGCAGATGACGCCCGCCACCGTACCGATGGTATTCCCGGCCGACGTCACCCCCGAGCAGGTCGGCGCGGCATCGCTGGTGGCTTCCTGGCTGGGGATGCGCATGGACGGCTACGGCGTGACGTTCCCGGTGATACGCGATGCGTTGCCGGAAAAGAGCGGCATGGTGTTTGGCCGCCCGGGAGACAAAGTGGGCACGCTGACGCTGCCGGAGGTCGCCGGTCCTACGCTGCAATTGATCGATAACCCGGTGAACCCGGTTTATAAGCTGATGCTGGTGGTGGGCAAGGACGACGAGCAGTTGCGGCAGGCGGCGTACCGTCTGGTCAGCCAACCATTGACGGGCGATGCCTCGACCCTGTCGGTGGCGCCGCAGACCATACCGTTCCGCCGCGCCTATGACGCGCCGCGCTGGATCAGCACCGACCGGCCGGTACGGCTGAGCGAACTGTTGCGCAACGATCAAAGCATGACGGTCAGCGGACTCTGGCATGAGGCGTTGCGCATCAATTTCCGCGCCGCGCCGGATTTGTTCCTGTGGGACGGCGACACCATTCCGGTGAAAGTCGACTACCGTTTCCCGTCGGAAAGCTGGATTGACGAAAGCCGTTCTTACCTGAACGTGATGCTCAACGGCACTTTCCTGCGCAACCTGACGGTGAACAAAGTCGGCGTGTTGCAGCAACTGTGGCGTGAAATGGGCGGCGATACCCGTCAGGAAAACTATACGCTGAAGGTCGATCCGTATCTGATTTACGGCTACAACCAGTTCCAGCTCTATTTCAATATTCGCGCTAAAGATGATGCGCCGTGCAGCGTGCTGCTCAACAACAACATCAAGAGCCAGATTGCCGACAGCGCGTCGATCGATCTGAGCCGGACGCGCCATTTCACGTTGTTGCCGAATCTCTCCTATTTTGTCGGCGTGGCGTTCCCGTTCACCCGTCAGGCGGATTACGCCCAGACGGTGATGCTGCTGCCGGAAAAACCCACCAACGCCGAAATCGGCCTGTTGCTGGATCTGGCCGGCCGCGCCAGCGACGCCACCGGCGTGAGCCTCAATCACAACCGTGTGATGTTCGGCCTGCCGACCAACGCGGCGGATCGCCAGAAGCTCGAAAACAGCGACGTGTTGGCGGTCACCACGCTGCCGCAGGCCGCGTTCAATCAGCACCTGTTGTCTGGTTCGCCCTACACGGTTAACGACCGCACCTTCGGCGTTAAAGAACCGGGCGCGTGGGAGCGCGCGCGAACCCTGTTGACCGGTGACTGGGACCGCACGCCGCTGGATGCGGACCGCTATTTCTCGTCCAACGAAGCCTGGCGCGGTTTTCTCAGCTACCGGTCGCCGTGGAACCCCGAGCGTGTGGTGGTGGTCGCCACCGGCAGCGGCGACGAACAGTTACTGCGGTTGTATGACGATCTGAACTCGCCGAACATCAACGCCGCGGTGCGGGGCGATACCGCCATCATCACCGATGAAAACGGCGTGCGCAGCTTCCGGGTCGGGCCGCAGTTCCCCAGCGGCGAAATGCCCTGGTACATGATGATTGTCTGGTACGCCAATCAGCACTCGGTGTTGCTGGCGCTGGCGGCGTTGCTGCTGGCGGCGGCCGTGGGGCTGAGCCTGGCATCGATCCTCCGGCGGCTGGCGGAGAAAAGGCTGTCGACCCGACGTGACGCGGGTTCAGATAAAAAATAAGCGAGCCACCTATGAAGATGACGACATTAACAGCCCGCATCCGTCGGTCACTGTCTCTTACCGGGGTGGTGGTCGGCGGCGTGCTGTCGGCCTCCGCGCTGGCGGCGCAGGCCAATCCGGCGCTACAGGCGCTGTTTGAGCAGGCGGATTACTGGCATCAGCGCTCTCACGACGATCTTGCCCGCGACGCGTTGCAGAAAATCCTGCGGGTGGATGCCGACAACCCGCGTGCGCTTTACCTGATGGCGCTGTATGCCCAAAACAGCGGTGACGGCGCCGAAGCGGCTAAATGGCGCGAACGCCTGAGCAAGGCATCGCCGCAGGACCCGCTGTTGCAGGCGCTGGATAACGCCCGCCAGGCGGCGACCATTCCACAGGCGCAACTGGCGCTGGCGCGTCAGCAGGCGCGCAGCGGCAATATCAGCGCCGCGCTGCAAACCTGGCGCAATCTGTTCAGCGGCAGCCAGCCGCCCGCCAGCATCGCGGCGGAATATTATTTGACCATGGCGGGCGACCGCACGCTGTTGCCGCAGGCGATTGACCACCTGCGCGAGTTCGCAGCGGCGCATCCGCAGGACACCAATGCCGCCGTGGCGCTCGGCAAGGCGCTGACCTATCAGGAGCCGACCCGCCGCGAAGGGGTGCAGATCCTGAGCGGGCTGGCGTCCGGCAGCGCCGATGCCGATCAGGCGATGCGGCAGGCGTTGCTGTGGCTGGGGCCGAAAGCGGACGATGCACCGTTCTATCAGCTCTACCAGCAGCGTCACCCGCAGGACACGGCGGTGATGGATTATTACCGCAAAAATGTGGGCGGCAGCGAAAAAGACAAAGGGTTTACCGCACTCAACAGCGGCGATCTGTCCAACGCGCAAACCGCGTTCAGCCAGGTGTTGCAGGCTAACCCGGAAGATGCGGATGCGCTGGCGGGGATGGGCTATGCTGCCCAGAGGCGCGGCGATTTTGCCGCGGCGGCGTCCTATCTGGAGCGGGCGGCCCGTCAAGGCGGCGAGAACAGCGCGCAGCGCCAGCAGCAGGCGGACGATGCCCGTTTCTACGCCCAACTGGCGAATGCCCAGCAGGCGATGAAGAGCGGCGATACGGCGCAGGCGCTGACCCTGAGCGAGCCGCTGGCGCAGGCCGGCGGCGACAAGGGGCTGACGGCGAAACTGTTCCGGGCCGATGTGCTGCGCCGCAGCAATAATTTTCCGCAGGCGGAGCGGTTGTATCGCGATGTCCTGCAAACCGATGCCGATAATCGCAACGCCAAAGAAGGGCTGTATTACGTGCTGCGCGAGCAAAACCGCGCCGACGAGGCCAATACCCTGTTTGCGGCCTTGCCGGAGAACGTGCGTCGCAGCATGGCGCCGCGCCCGGTCGCTACCAGCGCACCGGTGCGCAACGAAGCCAAACAGGCGCTGGCGGCGGGCGATACCGTTCGCGCCATCGGTCTGTTGCAGCAGGGTATTCAGCGCTTCCCGAACGATGGCTGGCTGAAGCTCGATCTGGCGCGGATTTATCAGCAGCAGGGTAATACGGCTGCCGCCACGTCGTTGATGCAGCCGCTGTTCCGCGCCGGCGCCGGTGCGGATGACCTGTACGCCGCCGCGCTGTTCGCCAGTGAAAATAACGCCTGGCAGCAGGCCAGCACGCTGCTGTCGCGCATTCCGCCGCGCAATCAGAACGAAGATACCCGGAGTCTGGCGCGGCGGGTCAATTTCAATTTGCAGATGGCGACCGCTCAAGTGTATTTGTCGCGGGGCGAGAACGCCGCGGCGGCCAATACCTTGCGGGCGCTGTCGGTCACACCGCCGGACAACCCGGCTGACGCGGGCAAACTGGCCAAGTCGCTGGCGGCGGCGGGCGATACCGCCGCCGCGGTAGCGGTGGTGCGCAACAACATGCAGCGCGGCGTGCAGGGCAACGCCGGCGATTACGCCGATCAGGTCGGGGTGCTGAATCAGGCCGGGCTGAGCGACGAAGCGCAGTCGTGGCTAAGCCGCCCGGAACTGGTGGCGCGCAGCAGCGCGACGCAACTGGATGGGCTACGTACCGGTTTCGTGGTGCGCGAGGCCGATCGCCTGCGTGAGAACCAGCAGTACGCGCAGGCTTACGACAAGCTGGCCCGTGCGTTGCAGCGCGATCCGAAAAATACCGATCTGATGTTCGCCATGGCCCGGTTATACCAGTCCGGCAAAATGAACAAAGAGGCGGCGGACGTTTACGACTACCTGTTGTCGCACGATACCCCGACGCAGGAAGCGCGCGTCGGCGCCATTAATGTGGCGCTGGAGCGTCACGACGCTAACAAAGCGCACGCGCTGTCTACGGGCTTACAGGGCGAACAGACACCGGAGCGATTGCTGCTGCTGGCCCGGATTGCGGATGCCGAAGGCAACCGCGACCAGGCGATGGCCTATCTGAAAACCGCCCGCTCGAAAGCGGTGGGGCTGGAGGGCGCGGCACCTGGCGCCGCGCCCGCGATCGGCGGACTGGCGATGACGGACAACCCGTTCATCGATCGTTCGACGCCGGCGGCCACCCGCGTCGCCAGCAGTTCTTCCTCCTATGGCAGCGTGATGCCGTGGCAGCAGCGTAACGGTGTCGCCACTGGCGACACCGCGGTGGCCGGCGCCACCACGCAACAACAGGCTGCCACGCTGACCCAAATCAACGGCATGATGGCAGACCTGGAACGGGATACCGGCGGCTGGGTGCAGACCGGAGTGCAGATTCGCGCCCGCGATGGCGAGTCGGGTTTAAGTCGGTTTACCGAGGCGAAAGCACCACTGATCTGGTCAAGCGGCTCGTTTGGCAGCTCGCGTATCAATTTCGGAATCACGCCCGTTACCATGAATGCCGGGTCGGTGGATGGCAATGGCCTGAAGACTTTTGGCGTCCAGTCGTTATTCCAGTCCGCTAATCCGGAAGCGCAGGCTGCGCTGGGGTTGTCCGGCGCCAATGCAGCCGGGTCGGTTAAGCAGCAGCGGATGTCCGGTGCGGAACTGAATCTGGCGCTGCTTGGCAAGAATTATAAAGTTGACCTTGGCAGCACACCGTTGGGTCAGGATCTGAATACGCTGGTGGGTGGTGTTCAGTGGTCGCCAAAATTGACGGATTTCCTGACGCTGGTAGTGACCGGCGAGCGCCGTGTGGTGGCAGACAGCCTGCTGTCTTACGTAGGCAGCCGCGACCCGCTGACTGGCAAACGCTGGGGGCAGGTCACCAAGAACGGCGGTAACGTGTTGTTGAGCTATGACAACGGCGATATCGGTTTCTATGGCGGTGGCGGCCTGTACAGTTATCTTGGCGAAAATGTGAAGAACAATACCGGCGCGATGGCGAATACGGGTGTGTATATTCGCCCAGTCCGCGATAACAACCGTGAGCTGAAGGTCGGTGTCAACTTGGGCTGGATGAATTTCTCCCAGGATCTAAGCTATTACAGCTACGGACAAGGGGGGTATTTCAGCCCGCAGAATTACGTATCAGTATCGTTGCCGGTGGAGTGGAGCCAGAAATACGACGACCTGAATGTCAAGGCCGGCGTGACGGTGGGGTACCAATCCTATTCGCGCGACGGCAGTGTCTATTTCCCCAATGATCCGAACCTGCAAACGTTGTTGGAAAACGCCGTGGCACGGGGTGAATCAACGGAGTCCCGTTACGCAGGCGACAGTAAGAGCGGCATTGGCTATAACGTGCATGTCGGCGCGGATTATCGCGTTACCAAAGACGTGACCGTTGGCGGACAGATGGGCTATGACACCTTTGGCAACTATAACGAAACCACGGCCCGGCTCTATTTCCGCTACGGGCTTGGAGGTAAATAAGCATGAGTGACCTGCAACAGCATGCACTGAATTATTATCGGCAGCAGCAATTGCCGTCCGGCTGGGCGGATCTGTTCGGCGTGATCGTCAACGGGATGATGGATAACGCCGGTGAGCGGGAAGGGCTGGCGTTTTTGCGTCACATAGGCGGGCAACTGGCCGAACGCTACCCGCTGCCGGCGGCGGTGACGGTGGTGGATCTGGAACGGGAGATTAATCGGGTGCTGTCGCTGTTCCATTGGGGATGCGTGGACCTGCGCCCGTATGAAAATCGGCTGGAGATTTATCATCTGGCGTTGCCCGCCTCGGTGAACTCGTCGGGCAGCGTCAGATGGCGCATGGCGATGGCGGCGGTGTTGCAGGGGCTCTACAGCCGCTGGCTGCGTGAGCAGGGCGGCGTCGAGTCTGTACCGCTGTCCTGCGAAGAAACCGACAGCGAATCGACCCTGCTGTTCCGTTACCAACACTGAGCCGGAGGCATAATGGGAAAGCCAATGTGGCGTTGTTGGGCGTTGATGCTGATGGTGTGGTTCAGTGCGTCGGCTACGGCGGCGAACGGCTGGGAAATCTATAAAAGCCGTTTCATGACCACGGACGGGCGCATTCAGGATACCGGCAATAAGAATGTCAGCCACACCGAAGGTCAGGGATTCGCCATGCTGATGGCGGTGCATTACGGTGACCGCATCGCGTTCGATAGCCTGTGGAACTGGACGCAAAGCCACCTACAGAACACCACCAGCGGCTTGTTCTACTGGCGTTACGATCCGTCGGCGGCCAATCCGGTGGTGGATAAGAACAACGCCTCGGATGGCGATGTGCTGATTGCCTGGGCGTTGTTAAAAGCGGGAAATAAGTGGCAGGACAACCGTTACCTGCAGGCGTCGGACAGCATCCAGAAAGCGATCATCGCCAGCAATATCATTCAGTTTGCGGGCCGCACCGTGATGTTGCCCGGCGCCTATGGCTTCAACAAGAACAGCTATGTGATCCTTAACCCGTCATATTTCCTGTTCCCGGCCTGGCGCGACTTTGCTAACCGCAGCCATCTTCAGGTGTGGCGACAACTGATTGACGACAGCCTGTCATTGGTCGGAGAAATGCGTTTCGGTCAGGTTGGATTACCGACGGACTGGGCGGCGCTGAACGCGGATGGAACGATGGCGCCGGCGACGGCCTGGCCGTCGCGTTTCAGTTACGACGCCATTCGTATCCCGCTGTATCTGTACTGGTATGACGCCAAAACCACGGCGCTGGTGCCGTTCCAGCTGTACTGGCGTAATTATCCCCGCCTGACGACGCCGGCCTGGGTTGATGTGCTGAGCGCTAACACCGCGACTTACAATATGCAGGGCGGTTTGCTGGCGGTGCGCGACCTGACGATGGGCAACCTCGACGGGCTCAGCGATCTGCCCGGCGCATCGGAAGATTACTACTCGTCGAGCCTGCGCCTGCTGGTGATGTTGGCGCGCGGTAAATAACCTTATTCTTGCGGTACACATGGCGAGGACGATGTCCTTGCCATTTTCCCCACTTTTATCCCTCTGAATGGCGTGTTTTTCACGCTTTGTTAACCTGCTTGTTACTCGTGATCCCATTCACAAAAAATTCTTATGAATCAGCGCAGAATAGAGTAATGGCGCGGTTTGCCGCGAGGTTGACGCCGCGCTAGTCATGCGTGATGTTACCGATAAATTAATGCAATGTTTTTGGGAAGAATCTGTTGAAGCGATTCAGCTCTTGTTTTTAACCGGATGTTCACAAACTAAAGTTATAAAAGTATTCAGCCTGTTATCAGGGTGTTATTTTCCGGCGCAAGCACAGGCGGCAACTTTTCGTTCTTTGTCCCCCGTGTGTTTTCCCATCAAAGGACGTCACACTATGAAAAAATTAATATTCAAAAGTCTCTACTTTCAGGTACTTGCAGCTATTACCATAGGGATATTGCTGGGGCACTTCTACCCGGCGCTGGGGCAGCAGATGCAGCCTCTGGGCGATGGATTCGTGAAATTAATCAAAATGGTGATCGCGCCTGTGATCTTTTGTACCGTCGTCACCGGGATCGCCGGGATGGAGAGTATGAAAGCCGTCGGGCGTACCGGTGCCGTCGCGCTGCTCTATTTTGAGGTCGTCAGTACGCTGGCGCTGATCATCGGTCTGGTGGTGGTGAACGTGCTGCAGCCTGGCGCGGGCATGAACGTGGATCCGGCGGCGCTGAACGTGGCTGCGGTGGCGAACTACGCGACTGAAGCCGGTAAGCAAGGCGTGGTGCCGTTCCTGATGGATGTGATCCCGTCTAGTGTGATTGGCGCTTTCGCCAGCGGCAACATCCTGCAGGTGCTGCTGTTTGCGGTGATGTTCGGTTTCGCGCTGCACCGTCTGGGCGACAAGGGCGTGCTGATTTTCGACGTGATCGAAAGCTTCTCCAAAGTGATTTTCGGCATCATCAACATGATCATGCGTCTGGCGCCGCTGGGGGCATTCGGCGCCATGGCCTTCACCATCGGCAAGTATGGCGTGGGCACGCTGGTGCAACTGGGGCAGTTGATTATCTGCTTCTACATCACCTGTATCCTGTTTGTGGTGCTGGTGCTGGGTTCTATCGCCAGAGCCACCGGTTTCAGCATCTTCAAGTTCATTCGTTACATTCGTGAAGAACTGTTGATCGTACTGGGGACCTCCTCTTCCGAGTCCGCGCTGCCGCGTATGCTGGAGAAGATGGAAAAACTGGGTTGCAAAAAATCGGTGGTGGGTCTGGTGATTCCGACCGGCTACTCTTTCAACCTGGACGGCACCTCGATTTACCTGACCATGGCGGCGGTGTTTATCGCTCAGGCGACCAACAGCCACATGGACATCTGGCATCAGATCACCCTGCTGGTGGTGCTGCTGCTGTCGTCCAAAGGGGCGGCGGGCGTGACCGGTAGCGGCTTTATCGTGCTGGCGGCCACCATTTCCGCCGTAGGGCACTTGCCGCTTGCCGGTCTGGCGCTGATTCTGGGTATCGACCGCTTCATGTCCGAAGCCCGCGCGCTGACTAACCTGGTGGGTAACGGCGTGGCGACCGTAGTCGTAGCCAAGTGGTGTAAGCAGCTTGATTCCAAACAGATGAACGACGTGTTGTCCGGCCGTAATGACGGCCCGGCGGCGGAATCCCGCCCGTCCTGATAGCTCAACACTGATTATCTCCTGCCGGTTACCCACAGTTCGCTTCGCGGACTGTGGGTAATTCTTATCCATTCTGTGCTAGATTTAGACGCCTTTAACTTTTTTACTCTTTATTTCACGTTGTTGAGTGACATAGACGAAAGCACGCTGTCTAACGTGATGGTACACTTCGTTTCTCTTTTTTTGTGAGGCGAATAACACGTGAGGTGGCAAGATGATGTCGCCCGAATTCACAAAAACATACTGTATTGGTTAGTGATTAAAGTAGGGGTTCACATGCAGGGCACCAAATTTGGCCTTTTTGTTGGTGGAGTGTTGCTGGCGACCGCCGTCGGCAACGTGCAGGCTGAAGCACTACAACCCGATCCCGCCTGGCAACAGGGCAAGCTGGATAACGGCTTTAGCTGGCAGCTTCTTGCAACACCCCAGCGTCCCAGCGACCGAATTGAACTACGGCTGATGATTAATACCGGTTCACTGACGGAAAATGCGCAACAGACGGGGTTTTCCCATTTTATTCCACGCCTGGCGTTATTGCCGCGCGACACCTTTTCCGCCGGGCAGTTGCCGTCGCTGTGGCAGCAGTCTGAGAGCGAAACCCGGCCGTTGCCTCCGGCGACCACCTCGTATGACTTTACCTCTTACAATCTGAGTCTGCCTAATAACCGGCCTGACCTGCTGAAAGATGCGCTGAGCTGGCTGGCGGACACCGCGGGCCAGTTGCAGATTAATGATAAACGCATCGCGTCGGCGATGAAGATGATTGACCCGGTGGCGACCGCGCCCACCAATCCGCAAGACCCGAGCTGGCGTTACCGTCTGAAAGGGTCGTCGCTGTTGTCGTACGCGCCGGGGCAACCGCTCAAGGCGTCGGTGAATGCCGAGCAACTAAGCAAATACTACAAAACCTGGTACACCCCGGATGCCATGACGCTGTATGTGGTGGGCAACGTCGACAGTCGCGCCATCGCCGAACAGATCGACAGAGTGTTCTCGCCGTTGCAGGGCAAACGGGTGACGCCTTCTCCGCTGCCGACGCTGTCCGCGATGCCGTCGACGCCGATCAGCCTGATGGACAGCAGCGTGAAGCAGGACATTCTGTCGTTGGTGTGGGACATGCCGTGGCAGCCCATCCGCGATTCTCAGGCGCTGGCCCGTTACTGGCATAGCGATTTGGCGCGCGAAGCGCTGTTCTGGCATATGCAGCAGGTGCTGACCAAAAGCCCGCTGAAAGACACCAATGTGCGCTTTGACTGCAATGTGGTGTATGGCCGAGCCCAGTGCGCCATCCATCTGGACAACGTCACCAGCGAATCGGCGCAGGCCGGCGTAACCTTCCTGAGCAAAGAACTGCTGGCGTTGCGGGACAAGGGGCTGTCTCAGGCGGAGTTTGACGCGCTGATGGCGCGCAAGACGGAAGAACTGAGCAAACTGTTCGCCACCTATGCCCGCGCCAGCACCGACATTCTGATGGATCAGCGCCTGCGGTCGCAGAAAAACGGGGTAGTGGACATTGCGCCGGAGCAGTATCAGAAACTGCGCCAGAACTACCTGTCGTCCGTCACGCTGGAGATGCTGAATCAGGAACTGCATCAGCAGTTGTCTCAGGAAGCGACGCTGGTGATGTTACAGCCGCAGGGCGAGCCGGAAGCCAATATGAAGGCGCTGCGGGAAACCTACATGAGTATCATGCAGCCCGATAATGGCGCCGCTGCCGCCGCGCCGGATACCGCCAAAGCATCGCAGGACGAAACCTCGGCGGTGCGTTAACGCCCGAGCGCCGTGCCTGTGGAGGCGCGTTGAGACAGCGACGCTGGTCATATCGAAAAAAAAACGACCGGTTCAGCATGACAGACTGAACCGGCGTTTTTTATTGCGTCAGCGGTTTAACCCCGCTCAGGCAGGCATCGCTTCCAGCGGAATAATCGCGCCGCGATACTGGATCACGGTGCTGGCGGTGAGATGACCGCGTTTGGCGGCATCCTGCGCGCTGCCGCCGTTCAGGCGCACGGACAGGTAACCGGCGCTGAACGAGTCGCCCGCCGCCGTAGTGTCGACGACTTTCTCTTTGGGCAGCTTGATCGCCGGAACTTCCAGTAGCGCTTCGCCCTGGATAGAAACCAGACAAGCGTCCGCGCCGCGTTTGATCACCACTTCCGTCACCCCGGCGCCATGAGTGCGTTTCAACACCTCGTCCACCGGCAGCTCGCCCCACAGCATATCTTCGTCGTCCAGCGTCAGGAACGCGATATCGGTGCAAGCCAGCATATCGCTGTACGATTGACGGGTTTCTTCCTTGCTTTGCCACAGTCGCGGGCGGTAGTTATTGTCGAAAATCACCTTGCCGCCGTTGGCGCGGCAGGCGCGCAGCACCGTCAGCAGACGTGCGCGACTGGCTTGATTCAGGATCGCCAGGCTGATGCCGCTCAGGTAGATGTAATCGAACTGCGCCAGTTGCTGGCTGATGGTGTCGGCATCCGGGCTTTCCAGCCAGTAACGGGCCGCGGCATCGTTACGCCAGTAGTAAAAGGTGCGCTCGCCGGTGGCGTCGGTTTCGATGAAATACAGGCCCGGTAGTTTGTTGTCCAGACGCTGGATCAGGTCGGTTTTGACCCCTTCCTTTTGCCAGGAAGCCATCATTTCGCTACTGAAGGAATCGGTACCCAGCGCGGTGACGTAATGTACGTCGAGCGCGTCCGGTTTTACCTGACGGGAAATGTAGACGGCGGTGTTGAGGGTATCGCCACCAAAACCGCGGTTGAGATCCGCGCCTTTCTGTGACAGTTCAATCATGCACTCGCCAATAATCGCAATATTCTTCGTCGTCATGACAGCTGACCTGTAAAAAAGAGAAGGTGAACCAAACGGAAACTAGCGCCAGTCTCAACATTACACGGCATGGAGTCAATAGCGATGAAACGATGTTTTATTTTTTCATGATGTGGATCGGGAAAACCAGTTGTAATCCCGATCCTTAGGGGACTATTGCCTATTAATACGTTGTGTTTCCGGTTATGACGCCTGCTGGCGGCGTTCGGTGACGCTCTCTCCGCCGATACCCCAGTTGTCGGTTTCCACTTCATCAATGATGACCACGGTGGTGGCCGGATTTTTTCCCAGCGTATCCACCAGCAACTGGGTTACGCCGGCAATCAGCTGCTTTTTTTGTTCGGCGGTAGCGCCGTCTTTGGTGATGCGGATGTTGACGAAAGGCATGGTCGCTCCTGTTGATTAGGCCATGTGATTAGGCCATGGAAGTTGTCAGGCGCCTGGCAGCGGCGCCTGCGTATTGATATCGGTTTTCGGGTCCGCCGTGGCGATCCAGGCGGCGCAGAACAGCGTCAGGCGGGCAAAGAAATAGAAAAACGTCATCAAACCGATGACGGAGCCAAACGCGGCGCCGGAAGGCGATGTCGCCAGTTCGGGCAGCGCCACCGTCATGGCGAATTTCAGCGCTTCGAAGCCGATGGCCGCCATCAGCGTGCCGCGCAGCAACGGGCCACGCCGGGGGTTGTGACGCGGCAGTACCCACAGTATCCACAAAAACAGCAGATAGTTGGCGAAGATAGAGATGGACAGCGCGATCAGCGTCATCACCGGGCGCAGCCAATCAATGCCGTTCAGGCCCAGAGCCCGGACGATCGTCGCCTGCGCGCTACCGGCCACCGAGGTGAGAAACAGCGTAATCACCAGCGCCAGCAGCAGCCCGATCAGCGACAGAAAATCCCACAGGTAGCGCAGATAGATTTTCTCTTCCTCGTGCGGCTGGCGTTCCCACACATCGCGCGACTGGGCGTGAATCGCCTCCCGCAGGTTGCCTATCCAGTTTACGCCGGAATAGAGCGCGATCAGCAAACCGGTCAACCCGACGGTGGTACGCTGCCGCACCGCGGTATTAACGGTATTCTTCAGGGTGCGGGCGAGGCTCGGGTCGCTGATGCTGTTGACGATACGGTTGATGAGGCCGGTCAGCAGGTCGGGGTTGGAGGCCAGCACAAACCCCGCCGTGGCGAACGATACCATCAGAATCGGAATCAGCGACAGAAACGAAAAGTAGGTGATGGCGGCGCCGAACTGGTTGCCCATCCGGTCGTTAAAACGGTCGCCTGCGCGGATAAAATGGGCGATAGCGGGCACCGACCTGATGCGGTGCAGCCAGCCGGTTACATACCCGAATCGCTGACGGGAAGCGCCGGATGGCGTGTCCTGTTTGGTCGATGGGCGTGGCTGGTTGGGCTTCACAGGCATGCAATCTCTCCTGAGCGACGGATCCTGCTGAGTATAACGCAGGCGCGGCCCTGTTATATAAGCGTAAAGGCACAGAGGCCAAAGTCGGATGGCGGCGCGCGCGAATTGGTGCTGAAAGACGCAAATGTCTTGTTTATACTCAGAATCTCAACATTGTCCGCCGCGTTCGCCCGTCGACGCGACCCGTAAGCGAGCCGATTCTTCCATGCCAGTTTCCACACCGCCTGTGTCTACGCCGCCGAAACCCTCTCCCGGCGGCTTACGCCTGAATTTGCGCATCATGTCCGTAGTGATGTTTAACTTTGCCAGCTACCTGAATATCGGGTTGCCGCTGGCGGTGTTGCCGGGCTATGTGCATGAGCACCTTGGGTTCAGCGCATTCTGGGCCGGTTTGGTGATCAGCTTACAGTATTTTTCTACCCTGCTCAGTCGCCCGCGAGCCGGTCGCCATGCGGATGAGAAAGGGCCGAAGCAGGTGGTGGTGTTCGGGCTGTCCGGGGTGTTGTTGAGCGGCGTATTTTATGCGCTGGCGGCCTGGAATGACGGCTCGCCGGTGCTGGCGCTGGTGCTGCTGTGCGTCGGCCGCCTGGTTCTGGGCATCGGGCAGAGCTTCGCCGGCACCGGCGCAACCCTGTGGGGCGTCGGCGTGGTCGGGTCGCTGCATATCGGCCGGGTGATTTCGTGGAACGGCGTGGCGACCTACGGCGCGATGGCGATTGGCGCGCCGCTGGGGGTGTGGATTTATCATCTGGGCGGATTGCGGTTGTTGGCTATCGTGATCGTGCTGGTGGCCGGCGCGGCGATTCTGCTGGCGTTGCCCCGCCCAGCGGTGACGGTAACGCCGGGCAAGAAGCTGCCGTTTCGCGAAGTACTCGGCAAGGTCTGGCTGTACGGCGTGATTTTGTCGCTGGCGTCCGCCGGGTTCGGCGTGATTTCGACGTTTATCACCCTGTTTTACGCCAGCCGTCAGTGGGACGGCGCCGCGCTGACCCTGAGCCTGTTCAGTTGCGCCTTTGTCGGCACCCGGCTGTTGTTTCCGAATGTCATTAACCGTTTCGGCGGCCTGCGGGTCGCGTTGGCCTGCTTTCTGGTGGAAAGCGCCGGTCTGCTGCTGGTGTGGCTGGCGTCGCACCCGTTGATGGCGGAAGCAGGCGCATTTTTCGCCGGCGCCGGGTTTTCGCTGGTGTTTCCCGCGTTGGGCGTGGTGGCGGTCAAGGCGGTGTCGGCACAGAATCAGGGCAGCGCGCTGGCGACTTACACCATCTTTCTTGATTTATCGCTGGGGGTGGTTGGGCCGGCGGCCGGCGTGATGATGGCCTATACCGATATCGATGCCATTTATCTGGCGGCGGCGGGGCTGGCGCTGGTCGGATTGTTGCTGACGGTGCGTCTGTATCAGCGCGGAGGGCGCGACGCGAAAGCGGTGTGAGTGTCATCCCGCCGACAGCCGTTGCCGGCGGGATGACGAAGAACCCGTGGCGGGATCAGTTCAGTTTCAGCGTGTTGATGATCTTGCCGGCGTCGGCCTGCGCCTGCTGCAGGTTATCCGCCGGCAGCGTGATTTGTAGCGTCAGCAGACGACTGTCCGCTTTGGCCAGCACGATGGATGAGAACGCCTTCTGCCCGTTGCTGGTCAGGACGCTATCCAACTGCTGAATCTGATGGCCGTTGATCTCGGCGGTTTTGTTGCCCAGTACCTGAAGGTTGGCATCGCGCCCGCGTTGCTGCTGCTCCAGACGCTGACCCAATGCCGGCAGATCCAGCGGCGTGTCATCACCCACAATCACGATGATGGCTTTCTGGCCGCTCTGATCCGCATAGACGTGCATGTTGTTGTTCTGATTGCCCAGTTTGCCGCTCTGGTCGCTCAGGCCGTCCGGCAGGGTAAAGGTCAGTTTGCCGGAGAGCAGGGACACGTTCTGCGCTGTGGTTTTCTCCGCCGCCGGGCTGGCGGCCGGTGCGCTGGTTTTCTTATCGCTGTTGCCGTCGCAGGCGGCCAGCGTGGCGGCCAGCAGACCAATACCGATATATTTCGCTAAATTTGGCATGGGTATCCTTTCTTTAATCACGAACAAAAACATCACGAACAAAAACAGAAGTGGCGCTATGGCACCTGATTCGGGACGTAAAAACAAGCGTTTTGTTATCACGTTCCCTGTCTTGCACCCGAATCAGGCTGGGGAAGGCAATTTTCCGGTTATTCCGAAACCCTTTTATGAGTGAAAACCGCGTATCAGGCGGTTTGATCCTGATATGGCGCGTTGCTCCCCGGCTGGCTCAGGCGGCGCAGCACCATGTTAAGCAGTACGCCGTACATCGGCAGGAAGAAAATCAGGTTGATGGCGATCTTGAAGAAATAATCCACCGTGGCGATTTCCATCCAGTGCGTGGCCATGAACGGATCCGTGCTGCGATAGAAGGCGATGAAGAAGAACGCCACCGTATCGCTGAGGTTGCCCAGCACGGCGGAAGCGGCCGGCGCCACCCACCAGGCTTTGAGCCGGCGCAGGCGGTTGAAGACCTGCACGTCGAGAATCTGGCCCAGCAAATAGGCCATCAGGCTGGCGGCGGCGATACGCGCCACCATCGGGTTCACCTGGCTCAGTGCGCTAAATTCCTGCCATTCGCCCTTATAGAACAGGGAGGAAACCAGATACGACGCGACCAGCGCCGGCACCATCACCGTCAGAATAATGCGGCGCGCCAGCGGGGCGCCGAAAATCCGCACCGTCAGATCGGAAGCCAGGAAGATGAACGGGAAAGTAAATGCGCCCCAGGTGGTGTGAAAGCCGAAAAGCGTAATCGGCAGCTGAACCAGGTAGTTGCTGGAGATAATCACCAGGATGTGAAAGAGAGATAGCCAGCACAGCGCTGTCAGCCGCTGTTGTGCGGAAAACTGAAACATAATGTGACCTTTTTTTGGTTATTGGGGTTAGGGAACCCAGACAAATTGCCTCGTTATACCTGTCATACTTCACGTTGCAGCTGCATTGGCCGCATACTCGTCCCATCCATGAGGCTCACCCCTGTTGGGCCGCAGCACGCTGCGTTCAACTCTGCTTCCGGCAGAGTCGTCACTCACCCCGGTCACTTACTTATATAAGCTCCCGGAGATTCATTCGGTTGCGTTACAAGGCTCGCCATTCGCCTTGCCCTTGAAGGGACAACGCAACTCGAATTATTTGGGTTATATGCGTCTTTTTAACGCTAACGTGTCGGCATCATACCGCGTTGTTGCGGCTTTGCAATGGTTAGCCGATGCCCCGATTATGCGTGTTGCTGGTGCCGGTTTAACTGACCGCGATCAAAGCGGAGGAGGGGGCGCATCGTGGTCTGATACACAGTCCGGCGACGCGAAGCGCGGCCAGTCAGGCCACCCCGCAAGGGCGGATTGTTTTACTGGGCCTGCGTTATTCGACGCTGATTGGGGCCGACCAGACCGTGCGGCTTGCCCCTCTTTGCGGGAAGGGTAAACTAAGCCGCAATGTGTTCGACAATCGTAATGAGACGCTGAATGACCGATATTTTCGCCAATCCGGACCGTACCCTGGATGCTCAGGGACTGCGCTGCCCGGAGCCGGTAATGATGGTGCGCAAGACGGTGCGCCAGATGGACGCCGGGCAAACCCTGCTGATTCTCGCCGACGATCCGGCGACCACCCGCGATATCCCCGGTTTTTGCCGTTATATGGAGCATGAGCTGCTGGCGCAGATGACCGAGCAATTGCCTTATCGTTACCTGCTGCGCAAGGGTGCGTAACCAGCGGCTGACGGCCCTCCGGCCAGTGCGGGAGGACGTCGCCGCCAGACGTAAAGCGAACGTACTATATAAAGTGAACGTACTATACGTAAAGCGAACGTACTATCAGGAAGTGGCCGCCAAAATAGCAGATGGCGACCAGCGCCTGATGGGCGCGGAAGTTAACGCGGAAGTGATTCACCAGCCAGATGGCGTGACCGGCAAATAACAGCAGCGTACCCAGCAGCAGCGAGAAGTTGGATTCGTTGCCCAGCGCGAAGTAGTGCTCCCCCGCCACCCACGCCATGAATGCGGTCACCAGCACCAGCGCCGTGACCGTCAGACGTTCGGCCTCCAGCCGGGACCACAGCAGCGCCAGCAGCAACGCCGACAGAATCAGCAGCGTCAGCGGCAGCGGCCAGAAAAAACCCAGCGATGGCCGCGAGGCGAAAAAGCTGATGGTATAGAGCAAGTGCGACGCCAGGTAGGTCGACAGCGCGAATCGCAGCCTGTCGCCGGAGAGCTGCATCAGCGCGTCGCCGACCAGCGTGGCGGCCAGACCCAGCACCACCAGATAACCGGGAATGCCGAGCATCGGCGTCTGCCAGACCATCAGCATCATCAACAGTAGGGTGACGGGTTTAAACAGCCAGCGCTGCCAGACCGGGCCACGGTAGCTGGCATCGACATACAGCCAGCCGGAAAAAAATACGGCAATGAAAGACCAGAGCATACAGTGTCCTTAAACGTGGTGAATCGGGCGGAACCCCGCCATGCGGCGCGTCTTTTCTTTCTGACTTACCCGGCTATGTTGGTCATTCCAACGGGCACCGCCAGCCTAAGTATAGGCGGATCCCAGGGTCGGGCTGACGCGGATCCGCTCCGGTGGCGTGTCTCCCGCCCGCACAGGGCTGCGGGTCGTCGTGCTTCATGCTATGTTAGCGGCCAGTTTTTGTGACGGAATAATGATACCCGGCGGTCTGTCGGAGGAGACGAACCTTTAAATGAGCAATGAACCCGTACTTTACCGCATCCAGTTCATCAATAACGGTAAGAACTATCAGCTGTATGTGCGCGAGCTGGTGCAGAGCAATCTGTTCGGATTTATTGAAATCGCCGACTTTGTTTTCGACAACCCGTCCACCGTACTGGTTGACCCGACTACGGAAAAACTGAAAACGGAGTTTGCCGGCGTCGACCGCAGCTATATTCCGCTGCAGGCGGTCATTCGTATTGACGCCGTGACCGGGCGCGAACGTGATAGCGCGCGGATTTCGGAACTGGGCGACAACGTTACCCATTTTCCTTCTCTGCCGGGTAAAAAAACCTGACCGGCCTGGCGGCGCTTTGCGGTATCGCGCCGCCGTTTTCCCTGATTGCGAGCCTGCCGGTTAACGCCGTTTACGCGGCGGCGTCGGCTGCTTGCGCTGCCAGTCCAGCAATTCAAATACCCCAAACAGGAAGATGCGTAATTGCAGTAGCCCGCTGAGCGGCGGCGCGTCTTTGGGTTGGCTCGCTTTCAGCAGCAGGAACTGCACACCGTGCATCAGCAGCATGAACCCCATCGCCAGAATCATGAAGATATTCAACGGGCGGGGAAAGGGGTGAATGAGGTTCATAATCAAAAATCCCCATATGCCCAACATCAGTAGCCGGCCAAGGTTAATCCAGATGCTCATCGTTGCCTCCTGAGGCCGCGTCGGATGCGTGGCGAATATAAAGACGGTAGGAAACCTGCCCCGCGGTTTTTTCCCGGTGCAGCGTCCAGGTGGGCGGGATGGCTAGCGTGCGGTTTTCCGCCTCGGTTTCAATATAGATCCAGGTTTCCTGCGCCAGCCAGCCGCCGGTTTCCAGCAACCGCAGCGTGTCGTCCAGCAGGCCGCGACGAAACGGCGGGTCGAGAAACACCACGTCGTAAGGCTGTGCCGAAGCCGGTTTAGCCAGCCATTGCAGCGTATCGGCATTCACGACCTCGGCATTATCGGCCCGCAGCAGCGACAGGTTTTGCGTGAGTTGACGCGCCACATTGCGTTCGGCTTCCAGCAGCGTGGCATGGGCGGCATAACGCGACAGTGCTTCCAACCCCAGAGCGCCGCTGCCGGCGAAACAGTCCAGACAGCGTGATTGCTGGATCACCGGCGCCAGCCAGTTGAACAGGGTTTCACGTACGCGGTCGGTGGTGGGGCGCAAACCGGGGCTGTCCGGCACGGGGAGTTTTCTGCCGCGCCACTGACCGCCAATGATGCGGATTTGACCGGGTGCGGATGTCGCTTGATGTTTTACCATAGCCTGCATTTTGCTGAAATAAAGTACCGGCGGCGGCCGCCGGATTTAATGAGGCGTTATTCTAACGGCGCCAGCCGGTGTAGCAAATGTAAAGATGCAGTTAATGGGAGACGACGCGGAAAAATCCCTCAAATCAGTGGACATATCAGTGAACATAGCCTGAGTTTGACACACCTGGTTACGGAGATTGTCGCTCTCTCCGGTGGTCCGGCGCGTGTTGCTGGCGGCGGGAAAGTGTTAAACTCGTTGTTTTATTGACTTCTATTGGTTATTGATCAGCCGCACTGGGTGGCAGGAGCGCAATTACACGATGGCGAAAGAGAAAAAGCGCGGATTTTTTTCCTGGCTGGGGTTAGGACGCCAGGACGAGGATAAAACCGAACAACCGCAACCGGCCCCGGAAGCGCCGCAGGCGGATGACGCAACGCCCGCTGCCCCGGAACCGGCGCAAAATACGAGCGATGAAGCGCCGGAGCCGCCGGCGCTGAACAAAACCACGTTGGCTGAAGCCACGCAGGCTGAAACCGGGGAAACGCCGGCACCGAAATCGCAGCCGACTGAGACAGCGGCAGAGATACCGCCGACGCCGGTCGAACCGCCGGAAACGGTAGCGCTCGTCGCTGAGCCGACGGCAGATGCTGAACCACAGACAGATACTGTCGCGGAGGACGATGTCGAGCTCGAGCCAGAAACGGTGGTTGTTCCGGCTGCGCCGGTGGTGTCTCAGGAGCAGGAACGCCCGACCAAAGAGGGCTTTTTCGCCCGCCTGAAACGCAGTCTGGTTAAAACCCGTCAGAATCTGGGGTCCGGATTCGTCGGGTTGTTCCGCGGCAAGAAAATTGACGACGATCTGTTTGACGAGCTGGAAGAACAACTGCTGATTGCCGACGTCGGGGTGGAAACCACCCGGAAAATTATCGATCGGCTGACCGAGCATGCCAGCCGCAAGCAACTGAAAGACGCCGAAGCGCTGATCGCGTTGCTGAAAGCGGAAATGAGCGACATTTTGGCGAAAGTGGACGCGCCGCTGGATATCGACAGCAAAACGCCGTTCGTCATTCTGATGGTGGGCGTCAACGGCGTAGGTAAAACCACCACCATCGGCAAGCTGGCGCGGCAGTATCAGGCGCAGGGCAAGTCGGTGATGCTGGCCGCGGGCGATACCTTCCGCGCGGCGGCGGTGGAGCAGTTGCAGGTGTGGGGCCAGCGCAATAATGTGCCGGTGGTGGCTCAGCATACCGGCGCGGATTCCGCCTCGGTGATTTTCGATGCGCTGCAGGCCGCCAGGGCGCGCGGCGTCGATGTGCTGATCGCCGATACCGCCGGGCGGTTGCAGAATAAATCGCACCTGATGGAAGAGTTGAAGAAGATCGTGCGCGTAATGAAGAAGCTGGACGAAAACGCGCCGCACGAAGTGATGCTGACGCTGGACGCCAGCACTGGTCAGAACGCCGTCAGCCAGGCCAAACTGTTTAATGAAACGGTCGGGCTGAGCGGCATCACGCTGACCAAACTGGACGGCACCGCCAAGGGCGGGGTGATCTTCGCCATCGCCGATCAGTTTGGCATTCCCATCCGTTACATCGGGGTGGGGGAAAGTATTGATGACTTAAGGCCGTTCAAGGCGGATGATTTTATTGAAGCCCTGTTTGCCCGTGAGGATTAAAACGGATGATTCGGTTTGAGCAGGTCAGTAAGGCGTATCTCGGCGGTCGTCAGGCATTGCAGGGGGTGGATTTTCATATCCGCCCGGCCGAGATGGTGTTTCTGACCGGTCACTCTGGTGCGGGGAAAAGTACCCTGCTGAAACTGATTTGCGGGATTGAGCGCCCAAGCGCGGGCCACATCCTGTTTGGCGGTCACGATATCAGTCGTCTGAAGAAAAGCGAGGTGCCGTTTCTGCGCCGCCAGATCGGCATGATCTTTCAGGATCACCATCTGCTGATGGATCGCACGGTGTATGAAAACGTCGCCATGCCGCTGATTATCGCCGGCGCCAGCGCCGAAGATATCCGCCGTAGGGTGTCGGCGGCGCTGGATAAAGTCGGGCTGCTCGACAAAGCGCGCAGTTACCCGATTCAGCTCTCCGGCGGCGAGCAGCAGCGCGTGGGTATCGCCCGCGCGGTGGTGAACAAGCCTGCGGTGCTGCTGGCGGACGAACCGACCGGTAACCTGGATGAGGCGCTGTCCGAGGGCATTCTGCGCCTGTTCGAAGAGTTTAACCGCGTGGGTGTCACGGTGCTGATGGCTACGCACGACACCGGGCTTATCGCCCGCCGCCATTACCGGGTGCTGACGTTGTCGCAGGGGCGCATGTTGGGAGGTCACGATGGCGAATAATACCCGCGCGCAGCGAGCCGGAAGAAAAACCAAAGCCCGTTCTTTGCAGGGCGGCTGGCAGGAACAGTGGCGTTATGCCTGGGCCAACACCCTGCGCGATATGCTGCGCCAGCCGCTGGCAACATTGTTGACCATCATGGTGATCGCCATTTCGCTGACGTTGCCCAGCATCTGTTATCTGGTGTGGAAAAACGTCAGTCAGGCGGCGTCGCAGTGGTATCCGACGCCGCAACTGACGGTGTATCTGGACAAGTCGCTTGATGACAACGCCGCCGAAGCGGTGATTGGCAAAATTAAGGCGGAAGAGGGCGTGGACAAGGTGAATTACCTGTCCCGCAACGAGGCGATGGGTGAATTCCGCAACTGGTCCGGTTTTGGCGGCGCGCTGGATATGCTGGAGGAGAATCCGCTGCCGGCGGTGGCGGTCGTTTCGCCGAAACTGGGTTTTCAAAATAACCAGACGCTCAATACGCTGCGCGATCGTATCGCCGCCGTTCAGGGGGTGGATGAGGTGCGTATGGACGACAGTTGGTTCTCCCGTCTGGTGGCGCTGACCGGGCTGGTGGGCCAGATAGCAGCGACTATCGGTATTCTGATGGTCGTGGCGGTATTTCTGGTTATCGGCAACAGTGTGCGGCTGAGTATTTTCAGCCGTCGCGACACCATCAATGTGATGAAGCTGATCGGTGCCACCGACGGTTTCATTCTGCGGCCGTTCCTGCATGGTGGCGCGCTGTTGGGGTTTTGCGGCGCGGTGCTGTCGTTGATCCTGTCGCAGGCGCTGGTGTGGAAACTGTCGGGCGCGGTGGTGCAGGTGGCGGCGGTGTTCGGCACTACCTTTACGGTGCGCGGGCTGGGTTGGGATGAGACGCTGTTGCTGATCCTGATCGCCGTGATGATTGGCTGGCTGGCCGCCTGGCTGGCGACGGTACAACATTTACGCCGTTTTACACCGGAATAATCTGTATTGACGTCCGGCCCGGGCGTTTTCTGGTATACTCTTCCTTCGTGATAGCGGCGAGCAGCGAGGGAAGCGTATTGCCAGCGTCTTCGATGCAACCTTCCTTCATCACTCGCCAGCCTGCTGCACCCCACGACATCCATCTTGACAGGTAAAATAAGATGGTTAAAAAAGTGGAACTTGTGCAGCCAATCACACTCTAACCAGAGTTAATCCAGAAATAGCGATAATCCGGTTTTGGGGCACAGTAGTTCTGTTTTTAGGTACAGTAGTTCTGTTTTTAGGCACAGAAGGTGCGACAAATATCGGTATGCTGTTCGATGATGCGCAACGATATGAATGATCTATGAGAGGGGTGGAATGACCAAAGATATGCAAACTTTCGCCTTAGTTCCCCAGGGCAGTCTGGAAGGGTACATTCGTGCCGCCAATGCCTATCCGATGCTGACGGCGGAGGAAGAGCGGGCGCTGGCTGAACGACTGCATTATCACGGGGATCTGGACGCCGCCAAGCAGCTGATTCTTTCACACCTGCGTTTCGTTATTCATGTTGCCCGTAACTATTCAGGGTACGGTCTGCCGCAGGCGGATCTGATTCAGGAAGGCAACATCGGCCTGATGAAAGCGGTGCGCCGCTTCAACCCGGAAGTAGGCGTGCGCCTGGTGTCGTTCGCCGTACACTGGATTAAGGCCGAAATTCACGAATACGTACTGCGTAACTGGCGTATCGTCAAGGTGGCGACTACCAAGGCACAGCGCAAACTGTTCTTCAACCTGCGTAAAACCAAGCAGCGTCTGGGCTGGTTTAATCAGGACGAAGTGGAACTGGTGGCGCGCGAACTGGGTGTGACCAGCAAGGATGTCCGTGAAATGGAATCCCGCATGGCCGCGCAGGACATGACGTTTGACCCGTCGCCGGAAGATGACGCGCAGCCGGGCCAGCCGATGGCGCCGATGCTGTATCTGCAGGACAAATCTTCCGACTTTGCCGATGGCATTGAAGAGGACAACTGGGAAACCCATGCGGCGGACAAGTTGACCTATGCGCTGGAAGGATTGGACGAGCGCAGCCAGCATATTATCCGCGCCCGCTGGCTGGATGACGACAATAAGTCCACGTTGCAGGAACTGGCTGATCATTACGGCGTGTCCGCTGAGCGTGTACGTCAGCTGGAAAAGAATGCCATGAAGAAGCTGCGGGCGGCCATTGAAGCATAACGCAGGCCGCTACTAACGCCTTATCCACCGTAAACGACCGGGACAGCTGCAAGCCGCCCGGTCGTTTTGTTTTATCACCCGAAGGGTTTTTTATTGCCGTATGCCCTACGGCATGCCACTACTTCTCTTCCCTGTTCATTTCCTTTTCCTGATTAACGACATATTCCCAGCCGCCGGACACCGGGTAGAAACCGCAGGACTGCATGAATGTGTCCATCACCGCTTCGCTGACCAGCGCATGGTCGGCGGCGTCCAGCCACCATTCCTTAACGTCGGGGCAGGCGCGCAGCACTTCTTCCACCAGATATTTACCAACGCCATGCCGCCGGGTGGAGGTTCTGACTTGCAGGTCGGTCAATTCCGCGCTGTCGCTGTTGTTGTCGATTTCGACGATGACGCCCGCCAGTAAGCGATCGTTGAAGCGAGCGGCAAACAGGCGGTGTTCATGGTTCAGGTCGCGTTCCAGTGCGTCGAAATTCTGGTGTGGCCAAATGAAAGCCAGATCATGCCTGTCTTGTTCGCTGATTTTTGTGAGGCGTTCAACCGAGAGTCTCATACGCGGGTGCTCCTGTTGATTCTTAAGAATATTGTAGTGAGCCTGTAGAAAAAGGGTTGTGTAACTTTTTCTATACGGTTATCAGGGAAAAAGGTTTCTCTGCCATTAATTTTTCGAGTAATCAATTATTCCTCAGTGGTAAAACCAGCATAACTGACTATTTTTGAAACAAAATACGGATTTTAAGAGCGGTGTTTTATGCTGTTTGCGCCGTGTTTTACTGAGAATCCCAGTTGATTTACAGCATAAAACTCCTGTTTAATGTCATGAATAATAAAGTCTTATTACAAACTATTGCTTATAATAGAGCCTAACTCGTTATTACTTATGAAAAAGTGTAAGTAACGACGGTTGATGACAATAATTATAGCAATATCCAAAAATGACAGATGGGGTAAAACGGATGAAATTAAGCAAAGGTAAAGCGTTGCTGGTGGGATGCCTGGCAGCGGCGATGAGCCATACGGTTAACGCTGCGGATATCAAGGTCGCGATCGTCGGAGCCATGTCCGGCCCGGTGGCGCAGTACGGCGATATGGAGTTTACCGGCGCCCGTCAGGCGATTGCCGACATCAATGCCAAAGGGGGAGTGAACGGCAACAAACTGGTGGGTGTCGAATACGATGACGCCTGCGACCCGAAACAGGCGGTTGCCGTCGCCAACAAGGTGATCAACGACGGTATTCACTACGTGATCGGCCATCTGTGCTCGTCGTCCACGCAGCCGGCATCCGACATTTACGAGGATGAAGGCGTGATCATGATTACGCCGGCGGCCACCGCGCCTGACCTCACTACCCGTGGCTACAAGCTGGTGATGCGCACCACCGGTCTGGATTCCGATCAGGGCCCGACCGCCGCGAAATACATTCTGGAACATGTGAAACCGCAGCGCATCGCCGTGGTGCACGACAAACAGCAGTATGGCGAAGGCCTGGCCCGCGCCGTACAGGACAGCCTGAAAAAATCCAAGGCTAACGTGGTGCTGTTCGAAGGGGTGACCGCCGGGGATAAAGACTTCTCCACGCTGGTGGCGCGCCTGAAGAAAGAGAACGTCGATTTCGTCTACTTTGGCGGTTACTACCCGGAAATGGGGCAGATTCTGCGTCAGGCGCGCGCGGCCGGCCTGACCACCAAGTTCATGGGACCGGAAGGTGTGGGCAACTCGTCGCTGTCCAACATCGCGGGCGCGGCGTCTGAAGGCATGCTGGTAACGCTGCCGAAGCGTTATGACCAGGTACCGACCAACCAGCCGATTGTGGACGCGCTGAAAGCCAAGAAACTGGATCCGACCGGCCCGTTCGTGTGGACCACGTACGCCGCGCTGCAGTCGCTGACCACCGCGATGCAACGCACCGGCAGCACCGAGCCGGCCAAGCTGGCGGCCGACCTGAAAGCCAAGTCCGTGGACACGGTGATGGGCCCGCTGAGCTGGGATGAAAAAGGCGACCTGAAAGGGTTTGAATTTGGCGTATTCGAGTGGCACGCAGACGGTACTTCCTCTCCCGTGAAGTGATTGACCGAATCCGTAATACTCCCAATACCGATGCCCCCTCAGCCGTCAGGCTGCGGGGGCAATGTCTAAGGTTAAGGTATGTCCGAGCAGTTCCTCTATTTCCTTCAGCAGATGTTCAACGGCGTAACGTTGGGCAGCACCTATGCGCTGATCGCCATTGGCTACACCATGGTTTACGGCATTATCGGCATGATAAACTTCGCCCACGGCGAGGTTTATATGATCGGTAGCTATGTTTCCTTTATCGTGATTGCCGCCCTGATGATGATGGGCATTGACGCCGGCTGGTTGCTGATTGGCGTCGCGTTCATCGCGGCGGTGGTGATCTCCAGCGCCTACGGCTGGAGCATTGAGCGCGTGGCCTACAAGCCGGTGCGCAATTCCAAACGACTGATCGCGCTGATTTCCGCCATCGGTATGTCGATTTTCCTGCAGAACTACGTCAGCCTGACGCAAGGGTCGCGCGACGTGGCGCTGCCGAGCTTGATCCACGGCCAGTGGGTACTGGGCGAAAGCAACGGCTTCGCCGCCACGCTCTCTTCCATGCAGCTCACCATCTGGATTGTCACTTTCCTGGCGATGCTGGCGCTGACGCTGTTTATCCGCTACTCCCGCATGGGGCGCGCCTGCCGCGCCTGCGCGGAAGACCTGAAAATGGCCAGCCTGCTGGGCATCAGTACCGACCGCGTGATTTCACTGACTTTCGTCATCGGCGCCGTGATGGCGGCGGTGGCCGGGGTACTGCTGGGCCAGTTCTATGGCGTGATTAACCCCTATATCGGCTTCATGGCCGGGATGAAAGCGTTTACCGCCGCGGTGCTGGGCGGTATCGGCAGTATTCCGGGGGCGATGATTGGCGGTCTGGTGTTGGGGATCGCCGAAGCGCTGACTTCCGCCTACCTCAGCACCGAATATAAGGATGTGGTGTCCTTCGCGCTGCTGATTGGGGTGCTGCTGGTGATGCCGACCGGGATTCTGGGCCGTCCAGAGGTGGAGAAAGTATGAAACTGCACACGCTGGTTAATGCCGTTGTATCGGCGCTGGTGCTGCTGGTGCTGGCCACGTTCGTGATGGGCATGCAACTGAGTCTGGATGGGACTCAACTGGTGGTGCACGGCGCGGAAAAAGTGCGCTGGATGTGGATTATCGCCGCCTGTGTGCTGGTGTTCCTGTTTCAACTGCTGCGTCCCGTGCTGGCGCAGGGGGCGAAGAAAGTGTCCGGCCCCGGCTTGGTGCTGCCGAGTTTTGACGGCAGTACGCCGCGGCAGAAACTGCTGGCGCTGGCGCTGATCATCGCCGCCGTTGCCTGGCCGTTCGTGGTGTCGCGCGGTACGGTGGATATCGCCACGCTGACCATGATTTACATCATTCTGGGTCTTGGCCTGAACGTGGTGGTGGGGTTGTCCGGTCTGCTGGTGCTGGGATACGGCGGTTTCTACGCCATCGGCGCTTACACCTATGCGCTGCTGAGTCACTACTACGGCCTCGGCTTTTGGCAGTGTTTGCCGCTGGCGGGCCTGACGGCGGCGCTGTCCGGTTTCCTGCTGGGATTCCCGGTGCTGCGGCTGCGCGGCGACTATCTGGCGATCGTCACCCTCGGGTTCGGCGAGATCGTGCGTATCCTGCTGCTCAACAACACCGGTTTTACCGGCGGCCCGAACGGCATCAGTCAGATTCCGAAGCCGACCTTTTTCGGCCTGGAGTTCAGCCGCTCGCCGCGCGAAGGCGGTTGGGATACCTTCCATCACTTCTTTGGCCTGACCTACGACCCCAGCGACCGCATCATCTTCCTGTACATGGTGGCGCTGTTGCTGGTGTTGCTGACGCTGTTCGTCATCAATCGTTTGCTGCGCATGCCGCTGGGCCGCGCCTGGGAAGCGCTGCGCGAAGACGAAATCGCCTGCCGTTCGCTGGGCCTGAGCCCGACTAAAATCAAGCTGACCGCGTTTACCATCAGCGCGGCGTTCGCCGGTTTCGCCGGTACGCTGTTCGCCGCCCGTCAGGGGTTCGTCAGCCCGGAATCCTTCACCTTCGTCGAATCGGCCTTCGTGCTGGCCATCGTGGTGCTGGGCGGAATGGGCTCGCAGTTTGCGGTGATTCTGGCCGCCATTCTGCTGGTGGTATCGCGCGAGTTGATGCGTGACCTGAACGAATACAGCATGTTGCTGCTGGGCGCTCTGATGGTGCTGATGATGATTTGGCGCCCGCAGGGGCTGCTACCGATGAAGCGTACGCAGATCAAGTTGCAGGTTGAGAAGAAGGAAGAGCAGGCATGAGCACGCAGCCATTATTGTCGGTCCGGGGCCTGATGATGCGCTTCGGCGGCCTGCTGGCGGTCAACAACGTCGAGCTGGATTTGCATCAGGGCGAGATCGTGTCGCTGATCGGCCCCAACGGCGCCGGTAAAACCACCGTGTTTAACTGCCTGACCGGTTTCTACCGCCCCACCGGCGGCACCATTTTGCTGCGCGATCAGCATCTTGAAGGTTTGCCGGGCCAGCAGATTGCCCGCATGGGCGTGGTGCGCACCTTCCAGCACGTGCGCTTGTTCCGTGAGATGACGGTGATTGAAAACCTGCTGGTGGCGCAACATCAGCACCTCAAGAGCGGCGTGTTCGCCGGTCTGCTGAAGACGCCGGCGTTTCGCCGCGCCGAAGCCGATGCCCAGCAGCGCGCCGCCGTCTGGCTGGAGCGGGTGGGCTTACTTGAGCTGGCAAACCGTCAGGCGGGGAATCTGGCCTACGGCCAGCAGCGTCGGTTGGAGATCGCCCGCTGCATGGTGACCCGCCCGGAACTGCTGATGCTGGATGAACCGGCCGCCGGGCTGAACCCGAAAGAGACGGAAGAGCTTAACGAGCTGATTATCGACCTGCGCGGCAACCACCAGGTTTCCGTGCTGTTGATCGAGCATGACATGAAGCTGGTGATGGGCATTTCGGACCGGATTTACGTGGTGAATCAGGGCACGCCGCTGGCGAACGGCACCCCGGCTGAAATTCGTAATAACCCGGATGTGGTCCGTGCGTATCTGGGGGAAGGATAAAACGTTATGTTGTCATTGAATCAGGTTTCTGCGCACTACGGCAAAATCCAGGCGCTGCATCAGGTCAGCCTGCATATCAATCAGGGCGAAATCGTGACGCTGATTGGCGCCAACGGTGCGGGCAAAACCACCCTGTTGGGGACACTGTGCGGCGAGCCGCGCGCCTCGGAAGGGTCGATCGTTTTCGACGGCAAGGACATTACCGACTGGCAGACGGCGCGCATCATGCGCGAAGCCATCGCCATCGTGCCGGAAGGCCGCCGGGTATTTTCCCGCATGACGGTGGAAGAGAATCTGGCGATGGGCGGATTTTTCGCCAGCCGCGAGCAATATCAGCAGCGCATTGCGCGCGTGTACGACCTGTTCCCGCGGTTGTATGAGCGCCGCATCCAGCGTGCGGGCACCATGTCCGGCGGTGAGCAGCAAATGCTGGCTATCGGCCGTGCGCTGATGAGCCAGCCGCGTTTGCTGTTGCTGGACGAACCGTCGCTGGGGCTGGCGCCGATCATCATTTTGCAGATTTTCGACACCATCCAGCAGCTGCGCGAAGAAGGCATGACCATCTTTCTGGTGGAGCAGAACGCCAATCAGGCGCTGCGTCTGGCGGATCGCGGCTACGTGCTGGAAAACGGTCGCGTGGTGCTGGAAGACACCGGCGATGCTTTGTTAGCTAACGAAGCCGTGCGTTCTGCCTACCTTGGCGGTTAAAATCTTCCCGGGCCGGATTTCACCGGCCCGTTTTTCTATCATCCTTTCAAAAAAATAAGTGAGATTCGACATGTCAACGGATGGGTTACTGGCGCAGCGTATGGCGCGCCTGAAAAGCTCCGCGATTCGTGAATTGCTCAAACACAGCAAAATGGACGGGGTGATTTCGTTGGCGGGCGGCATTCCTTCTGATGCGTTGTTTGATTTCCAGGGACTGAATGAAGCGACCCAACTGGCGATTACCGAACAGCCGAAATCGGCGTTCCAGTATGGCCTGACCGAAGGCAGCCCGCTGCTGCGTGAGCGTATCGCCGAGCTGTGCGCGCTGCGTGGCGTTCACACGCAGGCGCAGGACATCGTGGTCACCGCCGGTTCCCAGCAGGCGCTGGATCTGGTGATGCGCGCTATCACCAACCCGCAGGATATCTTTGTGGTAGAGCGCCCGACCTATCTGGCGGCGTTACAGACGCTGGAACTGGCGGAAGCGCAGGTAATGTCGGTGTCGTCCGACGAAAACGGCATGGTGGTGGACGAACTGGCCGCGCTGCTGGAAACCACGCGCATCAAAGGCGTCTATCTGGTGCCGAACTTCGGCAACCCCAGCGGCGTGACCCTGAGCGACGCGCGTCGCCGTCAACTGGTGGCGCTGGCCGCCCGCCACGATTTCCTGATCGTGGAAGATGACCCGTACGGCGAACTGCGTTTCACCGAAGAACGCCACGCCACCCTTTATCAACTGGCGAAAGAGGCCGGGCACGCCGATCGCGTGGTGTATACCTCGTCGTTCTCCAAAATCCTGGCACCGGGGCTGCGTCTGGGCTGGGCGATTCTGCCCGACTGGCTGCTGCATAAAGTGGCGATCATCAAACAGGCCGCCGATCTGCACGCCAGCTCGCTGTCGCAGACTATCGTCGAATACTATCTGGGTACCGGGCGCTTGCCGGCGCAGATTGACAAGATCCGTCAGGCTTATCGCCAGAAAGGCGAACTGCTGTCCGAACTGATGGTCAGTGAGCTGGGCGATGTGATCAGCTTCAATCAGCCGAAAGGCGGCATGTTCCTGTGGGCGCGTTTCCGTCAGCCGTTCGATACCACCGCCTGGCTGCAAAAAACGCTGGCGCAGGGCGTGGTGTTCGTGCCCGGCGAGTTCTTCTTTGCCGATAATCCGGACCAGTCAACGCTGCGCCTGTCGTTCGCCACCGCGACCGAAGAGCAGATGCACGAGGCGGTTGCCCGCCTGCGTCGCGCGCTGTAACCAGCGATGACCGCTGCCGTTTCGGCAGCGGTTGTTCAAGCGAGACAAGGTACGGATTGCCTCCATTCTGCTAACGTTCTCTCCCTGCTTAAGGCGCTCATCCCATTGATGTCGGCCATGGACATCTGCCCTAATGCGTAGCCAACTGCTGGCCGGCGACCGGTACTAACGAGTGCTCGTCCGCGGTGTCCAGCCGCTTGCGGGAAATCACGTCGTCCACCACGAACACGCTGATGACCTCCACCAGATGCGCCGCCTGATGATTCAGGTTGTCGGTAGCACAGGCGGATTCTTCAACCAGCGCCGCATTTTGGTGGGTAACCTGATCCAGTTGAGCGATGGCGGTGTTAATCTGCGCTATGCCTTGCTGCTGTTCGTTGGTGGTGATGCCTATCTCGTTGATCAGTTGCGCCACCTGACGGGATTGCTCCAGCAGTTCGCTGATGGTGCTGCCCGCCAGATTGACCCGATCTGCCCCGGTTTCGATCTTCTTCACGCTTTCGATGATCAGCGATTTTATTTCGCGGGCGGCGGAGGCGGAGTGCTGCGCCAGCGAACGCACCTCGTGAGCGACGACCGCAAAGCCTTTGCCTTCTTCGCCCGCCCGAGCCGCCTCGACCCCGGCGTTCAGCGCCAGGATGTTGGTCTGGAAGGCAATATTGTCGATCAGGCTGATAATTTCGACGATTTGATGTGAGCTTTGGGTGATGTCCGCCATGGTAGCGACCACGTCCCCCACGACCTGATTGCCTTTTGATGCCGTCTGGCTGGTGGCGTTGGCCAGCTCAGCCGCCATCCTGATGGTTTCGACGTTATGGCTGACCGCGTTGCTGATTTGCTCCATGGACGCCGCGGTTTGTTGCAGACTGGCGGCCTGCTCTTCGGTGCGCTGGCTGAGGTCATTCGTGCCGGCGGCGATTTCATTGGCGCCCGAGGCGATCGCATGGCTGCTCTGACTGACCTGCTCGACGATGTTGATCAGCCCGCCGCGCATCTGGTCGATGGCGGCCAGCACGCTGCTGTTGTCTTTATCCCGTATTGGGATGGTCGTGATCAGGTTGCCCTGTGCGATTTGCTGGGCGATGCTGGCGGCATCCGCTGGTTCGCCGCCCAGCTTGCTTCTCACCTGTCGGGTGATAAACCAGGCCACCAGACAGCCTATTGCCATAGCGATGAGCGCCAGCGTCAGCATGGTTTGCCCGGCGCTATCCGCCCGCTGTTCCGAGCTGTGCGCCAGGTCGGCGGTGGCGTTTTTCTGATAATTGATAATATCATCAATGGCGTCGAAGACTTTATTTTGCGCCGGCTGGAATTCATTCAGAATAACCGCTTTTGCCTCTTCATCCTGGTTTTCCAATGCCAGCGCTTCAGCCTTTTTCAATGCCTGAATATTTTCAGGCCGTACGCTTTCCAGATTTTTCAATAATACTTTCGCATCTGGGGAAACGGTCATACTGCTGAATGTATTGATGATCTCTGTGCTTTTATCAATGGTTTCCCTGATGCGTTTACTTTCCGCTGCCATTTGCGCCTGATCGGTCATCATGACCATATTTCGAATGGCGTTGGCGACGATATTAATATTGTCTTTGTAGTTATGGATAAGTACCAGTTTCACTAATCGGTTTTGCGCGAGCGTTTCGATATTTCCGCTTAACTGGTGCAATTGAAAACGACCGAAACTGGCGACCAGAAAGCCAATGATAATGACGGCGGCGAAACTAATACTGAGCAGCGTGCCCAATTTCATCTTTTTGAATAAGTTCATAATCTTTCTTGCCTGTGTGTAGACGCCCGCGTGCACGACGGCGATGCCAGAACGAAAGGGGGATCACGCCGCCGTCGCTATCACGGTTAAGGCCTGACATGCCCGTTATTTATTGGGTTGTGACCCTTTTTTCCGATGTTTTTGTTGCAGGTTGGTCGCCCCGGCACTCAACGACAACATCTGCCTGCGGTCTTAAACTGGCTCCGCGAGCGCTGAATGTTTGCGTTCAATGACGAGGCGCAGACGCATGTACCATGCACGCCCGTTAAAGGACACCGCCACGCTACTCTTTGGTCTGGTGCTGGACCCTCGCTCAAGCGGGCGAGAGCAAAAAGAATGGATGCTGGCTTAGGCATACGTTACGCATCATGCGGGTGCAGCCTGGATTCAGGCTTGTCGAACCGCGCCGTTCTATCCGAACGGCAGCGACAAGCGATGATTATTTGAACTACTCATTTGACTATGAGCGGCGTTTTGCCGTTTGTCTAATCACCTCCCGGTGTATTTTTTGTCGACAAGGCCGGGAGGCGCTCGGGTGACCTGACTCGGCCCGGCGAGCACGCCCAACCACGTGTATGGCATCGCCTGACGGTTCACATATATTTATGTTTTAACAGACCACAGGCCTAAAGGCGGCGGGCGCGGTGCCGTTATGTTTCAATATATGTCAGAAAGACTCTGCCTGATGGCGCGTGATTACACCTCCCAGGCTCTTCGTCTTTGCTGATGGACCATTACCGGCACTGCATAGGATTTCCGATGACTTCTCCCATCTCTTTCAACCGTTCTGCCGCGGGTACGTCAGCGCAGAATGCCAGGACCGATAACGACGCCGGTAGTACGGCTCGTGCCGGCGCGCAAGCCGATGCTTCTCAGGAACAACCGTCGGTCACCTCCGTGCTGGTGCAATTCAGCGACGAGGTCCGTAAGCGGATTGATAGCGCAATGCGGACCAATATGAGCAAAATTAACGAGTCTAAACAGGATCTGGCTCGTGGGCGCATCGAAGAAATCAAACGGCGCATCCAGATGCTGAAGATGATGATGATGATGTCGCCCGGTCAGTCGGTTCCTCCCGGCGTACTGCGCGAGATTCGCCAACTGGCCGCAGAGCTGGGCCAGGCGGCGAAAACCTTGAATGACGGCGGGGGAAACGGCGTGGCTAATGCCGGAACCGCGGGCGGGGAAGGCTCGTCCGGCGCCGTTGCCAATGGCGTCGGCGATGCTTCCGCTTCTGCGTTGTCCGGGGCGATGTCCGTGTCTGCCGCAGGTGAGAACGCGTCTGCCGAATCCGATGGTCTGGGGGGCGAAGACCAGGCTGTCGGCGCGTCGCCGGTGGCAAAAAGCGGTGAGGAGGCATCCGCGCAGGAGGCGGAGCAATTGCAGAACGTGGTGGCTGCAATTACCGAGCGGGGAGCCGGGTCGCAGCAGCGCCGGATGGATGCGAAGTTGGTACAGGACGCCGTTCGCGAGCTGAAATCGCTGCTCGCGATGGTGAAAAATGCCAGCAAAAATGACGACAAAGAAGCCCAGAAGCAGATTCAGGCTATCAATCAATCTATTGCCGATATTGAGAAGACGGTTCAGTCGATGAACATGACGGGAAGCGGGGCGGACATCAGCGTCGATCTGTCTGTCGGCCCAGCGGGTAATGTCTCGATTGATGTGCAGGTCTGACAGTCAGGCGTGCAGCGCGGCGGCGTGCAATGATTCGGGGAGTCGGCATTCTTTCCTCCTCCCCGATGACTTGCTCGGTGTACCGCTTGCGCCGTAGGTTAGCGTGACGCCAACGCCAGACGCCAGTCGCCGCCGTGTGAACACTGAGGCTGAGCGGCGTGACCGTCGAGTACGAACACATTCATCAGTTGCACCAGATGACCGGCCTGAGCGTTCAGGCTGTCGGCGGCACTGGCGGACTGCTCCACCAGCGCGGCGTTCTGCTGGGTGACCTGATCGAGCTGGCTGACCGCCTGATGGATCTGGCCGATGCCGGACTCCTGCTCGGTGGTGGTCACTCCGATTTCCTTAATCAATTCAGCGACATGATGGGCCTGAGAAACAATCTCTTCCATCGTGACGCCCGCATGGCCGACGCGTTGCGAACCGCTTTCCACCTTTTCCATGCTCTCGGTGATCAGTTCTTTGATTTCCCGGGCGGCGGAAGCGGAGCGCTGCGCCAGCGAACGCACCTCGCCGGCCACCACCGCGAAGCCGCGGCCCTGCTCGCCGGCGCGAGCGGCTTCCACCGCCGCATTCAGCGCCAGAATGTTGGTCTGGAAAGCAATGCCGTCGATAACGCTGATAATATCGCCGATTTTACGTGAACTGCTGGTGATCTCCTCCATGGTGCGGATGACGTCGCTCACCACTTCGCTGCCTTTGGCGGCCGTCTGGCTGGCGGTGGTGGCAAGCTGGGCGGCTTCGCGCACCGTATCGCCGTTCTGGCGAATGGTCTGGCTGATTTGTTCCATTGAGGCGGCGGTTTGTTGCAGGCTGGCAGCCTGCTCTTCGGTGCGCTGGCTGAGATCGGCGTTGCCGATGGCGATCTGCTGCGAGCCGGTGGCGATGGATTCGCTGCTCTGGCGTACCTGACTGACGATATGGCTAAGGCTGTCGCGCATGGTGCGCATGGCGGCCAGCAGGCTGTGGTGGTCGCTGGTTTTCAGCATGACATCAATGGACAGGTCGCCCTGCGCCACCTGCTGGGCGATATGCGAGGCATAGGTCGGCTCGCCGCCCAGTTGTCCTTTCACCCGGCGGGTGATCAGCCAGGCCACCAGCGCGCCCAGTAGGGCGCTGATAGCGGTTACGATCAACAGCAGGGTGCCGGAATAGCTGGCATCCGCCATGAAACGCTGAGACATGGCGATGGTGTCGTTTTTGTGTTCGGTGATCATGGTGTCCATGGCGTTGAACAGCGTGGTCTGCGTGGTCAGCAGGTCGCCCAGAATCAGCGCGCGGGCTTGCTCCTGCTGGCCGGACAGGCTCAGTTCAATCACTTTTCGCACCGCGTTGGAATAAGGCGGGCGCGCCTGATTAATTTGCGCCAGTAATTCGCGTGATTTTTTCAGCTTCAGTTTTTCATCCAACTGCCTGAGTAAGTCGTTGTTACGGTCGATGAGCTGTTCGAGATCGTGCTTTTCCTGAGCGAGGTGAGCGGCGTCGGTCTGTATGGCGCTTTCCCGAATAATGCGGGCGGCCGCATTCAGATTGTCTTTAATTTCCTGCATGGCGATCAGGTTATTCAGGCGAATATTGGACAGGTAATCCAGATTATTGCCCACATGAATTAGCTGGCTGCGCCCGAAAATCGCGACGATAAAACCGATCAGGATGACCAGTATAAAACCGGATCCGAGCATCGCGCCGAGCTTCATATTTTTTAGTATCTGCATTATGTGCCTTATTCTATTGGGTATTGCTGTCATCAATAGATTCGCATCCCTGGTGTGAAGCGAACTGTGTGTATTGGTCAATGATGGGTGCCGGCGGAAAGACTCTGCCGAAACAATCTATGGCGAATTGATCTCAACCTGTTAGCGGTGGGTAGCGAAATGATTTTTTAGTTAATTAACTTTTTAACAAAATGTATGCATTTGTTTACCGTGACAACATGCAGAAGGCTGGGCGGAATATAAAAGCAGGCTATTATTAACTGATAAAAAATATCATCCGCTAAAGCATTTAACGCCATTAAACATTATGGCCGATGAACGCGTATGCACCGGCGGAAAATGGGGTCAGCGCAACGCGAATAATTCAGGGTATATACCCGTCATACTTCAAGTTGCAGGTGTGTTGGCTGCGTTCGTTCACCCGAATCACTTACCCGAGTAAGCTCATCGGGATTCACTCCCTTGCCGCCTTACTGCAACTCGAATTATTTAGGGTATACGGCGTCTTTATGGGGAAATGGAATGCGTTTTCCGCTTCCCCACGGTATTAATCAGAACGGTGGATTAGCCTGATGTCAGCGCCAGACGTAAATCGGCCCGGGGAGGATACGCGGCGTGCTCGTCTTGCCGGTTATTTCCCGCGACCACAAATACATTCATCAACTGCACCAGATGGCGGGCTTGATCGCTCAGGCTGTCGGCGGCGCTGGCGGACTGCTCCACCAGTGCGGCGTTCTGCTGGGTGACCTGATCGAGCTGGTTAACCGCCAGATTAATCTGGCTGATGCCGGATTCCTGCTCGGTCGTCGTGACGCCGATTTCCTTGATCAGATCGGCGACGTGGCGCGCCTGCGTCACGATATCGTCCATAGTGGTGCCCGCGTGACCGACCAGTTGCGAACCGCTTTCCACCTTTTCCATGCTCTCGGTGATCAGTTCTTTGATTTCCTGGGCGGCGGAGGCGGAGCGCTGCGCCAGCGAACGCACCTCGCCGGCCACCACCGCGAAGCCGCGGCCCTGCTCGCCGGCGCGAGCGGCTTCCACCGCCGCATTCAGCGCCAGAATGTTGGTCTGGAAAGCAATGCTGTCGATGACGCTGATAATGTCGCCGATTTTGCGCGAGCTGGCGGTAATGTCGCCCATAGTGCGGATGACATTGCTTACGACTTCGCTGCCTTTGGCGGCGGTATCGCTGGCGGTGGTGGCGAGCTGGGCGGCTTCACGCACCGTTTCGCCGTTCTGGCGGATGGTCTGGCTGATTTGCTCCATTGAGGCGGCGGTTTGTTGCAGGCTGGCGGCCTGCTCTTCGGTGCGTTGGCTGAGGTCGGCGTTGCCCATCGCAATCTGCTGCGAGCCGGTGGCGATGGATTCGCTGCTCTGGCGCACCTGACTGACGATATGGCTGAGGCTGTCGCGCATGGTACGCATGGCTGCCAGCAGGCTGTGGTGGTCGCGGGTTTTCAGCATGACATCGACGGACAGGTCGCCCTGTGCCACCTGCTGGGCGATATGCGAGGCATAAGTCGGCTCGCCGCCCAGTTGCCCCTTGATGCGACGGGTAATCAGCCAGGCAATCAGACTGCCGGTGACGGCAATCAGCGCCGCCAGCGACAGCATCAGTATACCGGCGTTGCTGGCTCGTGATTCCGAGTCGTCAGCCGTGGTGGAAGTGGCGCTCTTCTGGTAGGCCAGCAGGCTGTCGATAACCTTGAACATGTTCTCCTGAGCGCGGCGCACGTCGGTGAGGATCAAGTTTCTTGCATCGTCGTCTTTATTCTCCAGCCCTTTCTCGATCGCTCTTCCTACCGCATCCTCATAAACAGGACGGTTTTGGTCCAACTGAGCTATCAGGGCCTGCTGTTCAGGGGTGACTGCCACTTTATGGAGGATGGCGATAATGTCGTCATTTCTGGGCGCCATGTTATCGAGACGCTGTTTTTCAACGATCATTTGTTGGTGATCGGAAAGCAACGCAATATTTCTGATTACCCGGGCGGCAATATTCAGATTATCTTTGTATTCCTGTATCAACAGCAGATTGGTGATCCGCTCTTTTGATAACGTCTGAATATTTGTACTGAGCTGCCGTAACTGTAACTGACCATAAATCGCTACCAGAAAACCGATAACGATTACCATTGCGAACCCGGTGCCTAACATGGAGCCTAGCTTCATTTCTTTAAAAAAACGCATAACGTCACCTTTTTTATATAAGATTTATTTTTATCCCTGATATACCCGTCATACTTCGCGTTGCAGGTGCGTTGGTTTCGTTATCGGCCTTTTCAGCTTCATCCCATTCAGGGCTGTGGCAAGCCGCGTTGAACTCTGCCTCCTTTCTGCAATTCGAATTATTTTGGGTATAGATATTGGCTTCCGTAGCGTGTTTCAGGCAATAACAAGACCGCTGGCGAAATTTTTTCGTCAGGGAAAGGTTGGCCTGCAGGTGTGTATTAGACCGTTAATTTACTAATTGATTAATAATTCTAATCAAGATGAGAAGCATATAAACTAATCAAGATGAGAAGTGTATAAAAATTATCCTCGGGTGTTTTTAATACCCGAAATGAATGCTCTTCCTAAGCAAATTGCAGTATGGAGGGTTTTTACGTGTTTGTCGACAAATCGTGATAAAAGTTTTTCTTATTACTCAATGACTTTTCTACTAACGTAATTAGAAGCAATTTTTTAATGGAAGTTACAAAAAATAAATACTCAATCAAAGACCTGCATTTTGTGATGGTATGAAAATTATCGTGATATAAAAATGGCTCCTTTTGATATTTACTGATGACATTTATTCGCCATTATTAAAGCAATATGCTTTGTATGGTTATTTGGACTGTAGCCGTAGCCATTATCCGTTGCCAGTGCTGTCGCTGGTTTTAGCCGGGTGCTGGCGCTTTGGCACTTGTTTTCTGTGGTTCATCGGTGGCGCAGGAAGCGGTTTGTCAGGGAGGACTGGATTCGAAAAGAAACCGCCACGGTTACCGTGGCGGTCAGGAGAACGGGAAATTTAGAACTGTTCCCAGTTGTGGGTACTGCCTTTATTCGCCAGCGCCGGTTTTTTTAGTGCTGGCGAGGTGTGTGACTGTTGCCGGGGCGACGTCTTGCTAAACGTGCCGTGAATAGTAAATACGCTCATCAGTTCCACCAGTTTTGCCGCCTGATCGCTCAGGCTGTCGGCGGCGCTGGCGGATTCTTCAACCAACGCGGCGTTTTGCTGGGTTGCGCTGTCCATCTGAGTGATGGCCTGATTGATTTGCGAAATACCGGATTCCTGTTCCTGTGTGGTGACGCCGATTTCGCTAATCAGATTGGCGACATGCTGCGCCTGGGTGACGATATCAACCATGGTTTCACCGGCGTGCGCCACTAACTGGGAGCCGCTTTCCACTTTTTCCATACTGGTGGTGATGAGCTCTTTAATTTCCCGAGCGGCGGAGGCGGATCGCTGCGCCAGATTTCTCACCTCGCCGGCCACCACCGCGAAGCCGCGGCCTTGTTCGCCGGCGCGGGCCGCTTCCACCGCGGCGTTGAGCGCGAGGATATTGGTCTGGAAGGCGATGCTGTCAATCACGGTAATGATGTCGCCAATCTTACGGGAACTGGTGCTGATGTCGCTCATCGTGGTGATCACGTTGCGTACGACTTCGTTGCCTTTGGTGGCGGTCTGGCTGGCCGCGCTGGCGAGTTGAGCGGCTTCGCGTACGGTGTCGCCATTCTGGCGGATAGTCTGGCTAATCTGCTCCATAGAGGCGGCGGTCTGCTGTACGCTGGAAGCCTGCTCCTCAGTGCGGCGGCTCAGATCGTTGCTGCCGATGGCAATTTCGCTGGAGCCGGTGGAAATGGACGCGCTGCTATCGTGCACCTGCTGCACAATCCCGCTTAGTCTGGCGCGCATATCATTCATGGCGGCCAACAGGCTGGTGGTATCGCCCGATTGCAGTTCGACGTTGATGGCCAGATTGCCGCTGGCAATCTGACTGGCAATATCAGAGGCATACGCAGGCTCACCGCCCAGCAGTTTTTTGATTCTGCGGGCAATCAACCAGGCAATGGCGATGCCGAGTACCGTCGAGATACCGGCGAATGTCAGCATCAGCATGCCGGCGAAGCTCGCGGACTGGCCCGCCTCGTCAGCCGAACGCCGGGTGTCGCTTTTTTGGTAGCTCACCATGTCGTTGATGGCTTTGAAGTAAGTGTCCTGAGCCGGTTTCACTTCATTCATGATGACGGCTTTGGTTTCATCCGGCTTGTTATCCTGGATGAATGACAAGGCTTTTTGCGTGGCGGCGAGGCTGGCTGGACGAGCCTGATCTATCACATCAAACAGCGCTTTTTCACGGGGAGTGCTCGCCAGTTCGGCGATGCGCTTTAGAATTTCGTTATTTCGTGTAATTGTTTTCGTAATCAGCTGTTTTTCCTGCGCTACCTGATCCGGTGCGATAAACAGCGTCAGGTTGCGTATCGAAATCGCGACGCTGTTCAGGTTATCTTTCAGTTCCTGCACCAGTAGTAGCCCTTCCAGTTGATCGCCGGCTAATGCGTTGACATTGTCGCTTTGCTGCCGCAATTGAAATTGCCCATAGGTAGAGACAAAGAAACTAATAATCAGCACGATGGCGAAACCGGTGCCGAGCATGGTAGTAAGTTTCATGTTCTTAATAATGCTCATGGTTTATCCCCTAAGTGTTATTTTTAATCACGACAAACCGGTGCGTATAAAACAGAGCTAATAAAAATGCTGACAGGTTATTTGTGATTTCGGGGATTAATTTAGTTGATGAATCTTTGTTATATCTTAAGAGGTGAAGAATTAATTGGTTTTATTTTTTGTTTTTTATTATCAATGTTTTATTTTTTTATTATCATCTTCGTGATGCTCGTTTAATAATAGTTATGCTATTAATAATAGTTATGCGCGTGACTTTATATCGGTTGACGATATTTAAAATTGGGGAAAAGCGTTTTTCAACAAAGACGAGTGTGACTGTTGAAAGGCGATGAATGTCGGGTAATAGACAGTGTTTTAAAATAGTTGCTTATCCCAATGGGGTCCGCCGTTGATAAGGTTTCGGTTATCAGGGGCTGAATTCAGAAGATACCGCCACGTAGCCGTGGCGGTCAGAGGAAAGATAAACTCAGAATTGTTCCCAGTTGCTGTTGCTGGCGTTATTCGCCAGCGCCAGTTTGGATGGCATCGGTTTTTTCTGGCCGGTTCCCGGTGTTTGCAGCAGGGTGGTTTGGTGGTTAAAGGTATTCTGAATATTGAATATGCTCATCAGTTCCACCAGCCGTGCTGCCTGGTCGCTCAGGCTGTCGGCGGCGCTAGCCGACTCTTCCACCAGAGAGGCGTTCTGCTGGGTGACCTGATCGAGCTGGTTAACCGCATCGTTAATCTGCGAAATGCCGGATTCCTGCTCGTGGGTAGTCACGCCGATCTCGCCAATCAAATCCGCTACGTGACGCGCCTGTTTCACCAGTTCGTCAATGGTGGACCCGGCTTCGCTCACCAGCGTTGAGCCGGTTTCCACTTTTTCGACGCTGGCCGTGATCAACTCCTTGATTTCCTTGGCGGCGGAAGCGGAGCGCTGCGCCAGATTTCTCACCTCGCCCGCCACCACGGCAAAGCCGCGGCCCTGTTCGCCGGCGCGGGCGGCTTCTACCGCGGCGTTGAGCGCCAGAATGTTGGTCTGGAAGGCAATACCGTCGATGACGCTGATAATGTCGCCGATTTTGTGCGAACTGACGGAGATATCTTCCATAGTGCGGACGATATTGTTGACGGCTTCACCCCCTTTGGCGGCGGTCGAGCTGGCCGACTGCGCCAGTTTGGTGGCGGTGCGCACGGTATCGCCGTTCTGGCGGATGGTCTGACTCATCTGCTCCATGGAGGCGGCGGTCTGTTGCAGGCTGGCGGCCTGTTCTTCGGTGCGCTGGCTCAGGTCGGTGCTGCCGGCGGCGATTTCGCTGGCGCCGGTGGCGATGGATTCGCTGCTCTGGCGTACCTGAGTGACGATCTGCCCCAGTTTTTCCCGCATGTCGTTCATGGCCGCCAGCACGCTGTGATCGTCGCCCGCGCGCAGTTCGACGTTAAACGCCAGATTGCCGTCGGAAATTCGCTGGGCAACCGCCGCCGCGTAAACCGGCTCGCCGCCCAGTTGGCCTTTGACGGTGCGGGTGATCAGCCAGGCGGTCAGCGCGCCGAGCACCGCGGCGACCAGCGCCAGCGCCAGCATTAATGTGCCGTCTGAACGGGCGTTCTGCATTGAATCCGCCACCACGTTCATGGTGATTTTTTTCTGGAAGTCGAGCATGTTGTCCAGCGCTTTGAACACGCCGTTCTGAGCGGTTTGCATGTCGTTGAGAATCAGTTCGCGAGCTTGCTCGCGCTGCTCTGACTGGCCGGAAATACCCAATTGAACCGCATTATTGAATGCCTTCAGGTAAGCGGGGCGCGCCAGCGTCAGCTGGTTCAGCTGGTCGCGGGTTTCCGGCGTATCAAGCCGCTCCGACAGCTGTTTGAGCACCTCGGTGTTGCGGGCGATTTGCCGGTCGATCAACTGCTTTTCACGCGCGATGCGTTCAGGGTCGTTACTGAGCGCAATATTACGCACCAGACGGGAATTGGTATCGAAGCCGGTTTTGGCTTCCTGAATCAACATCATATTGGTGAGCGTGGTGGTGGAGAGGTGGTCGATGTCGTCCCCCAGTCCTGCCAGTTGGGTTCGGCCGAATGTTGCTACCAGCAGGCCGATCACGATGACCAGGGCGAATCCGGCACTCAGCATGGTGCCCAGTTTGGTTTTTTTCAGCGCGTTCATAGATGTCCTTAACGTCGTGTATTCCATGCGTTCATTCGGGACCTCATCCAGGAGGTAAAATGAAAATAGCTCTATGTGTGTATAATTTGGGTTAGTTCTATTTCATGTGAATAAATTTTGCTGGTCAGCCGATAGATCTCCTGTTTATTACGATTATTTTGTAAATAGATAGAGAGGTAATAGTCTTATATAAACCGATAACAAGAATAGTTAACTCCAATAATTAAGATAAGAAAGTAATTGAAATTTACAGTGGAGCGTAGTGGCTAATAAGAGTAAGGAATAGAAATTGGTTTGTCGAATGCAATATATAAACTTTTCAGATAAAGCATCAAAAGAATAATTTTCGGTGGTATTTCTGCAATTACGATCGCATTTTTGCCGTAAGGGGGATGGTGATAGCCGGATAATCCATCATCACGCCGGAATGCGCAGAAACGCCGACAAGCGCACAGAGACAAACTAATCCGCCGAAGCGAGCGGACGGCGCGAATAGTACCGATTACGCTGCGGTTTGCTATGGCAAAGGGTTCCTGCGGGATGCACGGCGCCGGGATATATCGGCGGGTATGCCAGCTTTATCGGCTTTGATAAGCAAAATGGCAATGCGATTGCCGTACTGCAAAACGCCTTTAACTGGAGTAACTATTTGGGGATTGCGCTACTCACGGATTTAGCGAAGAGAGACTGACCGACGGTGGGAACAACATGCATCGGGTACGGCGCTGATGTGCAGTCCGTATTTTTGTGGGCGTTCCCGTCTATTTATTCCGGCTATCATCCTGGCGCAATACGGCTTTTCTTTTTTTATAACGTCATGATTATTTTATAAAAAATAATCACATATCGTATCGACTTGCGGCGGGTTTTTCTGTTCGCTGCAATCGTATGCACTTGTCATCTGGTTGTCATGATGCAGTTATTTTTCTGTCATCCGGGCGTGTCATGTTACCTGCCGAACATAAAACGCGCTTTTTCGCTCATCGCGCCCACAATGATCAGCATCCGCAATGATCAGCACCCACATGATCTCAGGAGACAGCATGTTTCAGCACGCTATCCGTAAAACCGCCGCCGTTGTCATTATGGCCTTAGCCGCCAGCGCACAGGCGCAGGCCGTTACCGAAATCCCGTTCTGGCATTCGATGGAAGGGGAACTGGGTAAGACTGTCAATTCTCTGGCTGACCGTTTCAACCAGACACACAGCGACGTCAAAATCGTGCCGGTGTACAAAGGCAACTACGAGCAGAGTCTGGCGGCCGGGATTGCGGCGTTCCGCAGCGGTAATGCGCCGGCTATCCTGCAGGTGTATGAAGTGGGCACCGCCACCATGATGGCCAGCAAGGCGATCAAACCGGTGTATCAGGTCTTTAAAGACGCCGGCGTGCCGTACGATGAGAAAATTTTCGTGCCGACCGTTTCCGGTTACTACTCTGATGCCAAGACCGGCCACCTGCTGTCTCAGCCGTTCAACAGCTCTACGCCGGTGCTGTACTACAACAAAGACGCCTTCAAAAAAGCGGGTCTGGACCCGGAGCAGCCACCGAAAACCTGGCAGCAGATGGCCGAATACACCGCCAAACTGCGCGCGTCCGGCATGAAGTGCGGTTACGCCAGCGGCTGGCAGGGCTGGATTCAGATTGAAAACTTCAGCGCCTGGCACGGCCTGCCGATCGCCACCAAAAACAACGGTTTCGACGGTCTTGATGCGGTGCTGGAGTTCAACAAACCGGTTCAGGTCAAGCATATTCAGATGCTGGAAGACATGAACAAGAAAGGGGACTTCACCTACTACGGCCGCAAAGACGAGCCGACCGAGAAGTTCTATAACGGCGACTGCGCCATGACCACCGCGTCATCCGGTTCGCTGGCGAATATTCGTCAGTACGCCAAGTTCAACTACGGTGTAGCCATGATGCCGTATGACGCCGACGTGAAAGGCGCGCCGCAGAACGCCATTATCGGCGGCGCCAGCCTGTGGGTGATGAACGGCAAAGACGCCGCCACCTACAAAGGCGTGGCTGAGTTTATGCAGTTCCTGTCTACGCCGGAAATCGCCGCCGAGTGGCACCAGAAGACCGGTTATCTGCCGATCACCACCGCCGCTTACGAGCTGACGAAACAGCAGGGTTTCTATGACAAGAACCCCGGCGCCGACATCGCCACCCGTCAGATGCTGAACAAAGAACCGCTGCCGTTCACCAAGGGGCTGCGTCTGGGCAACATGCCGCAGATTCGCACCATCGTGGACGAAGAGCTGGAAAGCGTCTGGACCGGCAAGAAAACCCCGCAGCAGGCGCTGGATGCCGCTGTGGAACGCGGCAACGCGCTGCTGCGCCGCTTCGAACAAGCGAACAAGTAACCGTATTCCGGGCCGAAGGGATTCGGCCACCCCTTTCTGAGAACTCTGTTTTCTCAGAGGACTGTTTTCTGAGAATCCTGTTTTCTGAGAGCATTTTGCATGACTGCTTCCCGTCCTGTTTTTGGCCGCAGCCTGCTGCCTTATCTGCTGGTGCTGCCGCAACTGACCATCACGGTGATCTTCTTCCTCTGGCCCGCCGGGCAGGCGCTTTGGTACTCGGTGCAGAGCGTAGACCCGTTCGGTCTTTCCAGTCAGTTTGTCGGGTTGGACAACTTCACCAACCTGTTTCACGACAGCTATTACCTCGGCTCGTTTTACACCACGCTGTTGTTCAGTTTTTTGGTGGCGGCGTCGGGGCTGATCGTGTCGCTGTTTCTGGCCGCGCTGGTGGATTACACCCTGCGTTTCAGCCGCCTGTACCAGACGCTGCTGATTCTGCCTTACGCGGTGGCGCCCGCCGTGGCGGCGGTGCTGTGGATGTTTCTGTTTAACCCCGGCCTGGGGTTGATCACCTGGTTGCTGCACCAGTGGGGTTACGACTGGAACCACGCCCAGCACAGCGGTCAGGCGATGTTTTTGGTGGTGCTGGCGTCGGTATGGAAGCAGATCAGCTACAACTTCCTGTTTTTTCTGGCCGCGTTGCAGTCTATTCCCCGCTCGTTGATCGAAGCGGCGGCGATTGACGGCGCCGGGCCGGTGCGCCGGTTCTTCAATCTGGTGTTGCCGCTGATTTCGCCGGTGAGTTTTTTCCTGCTGGTGGTCAACCTGACCTACGCCTTCTTCGACACCTTCCCGGTGATCGACGCCGCCACCGGCGGTGGGCCGGTGCAGGCCACCACTACGCTTATCTACAAGATTTACCGCGAAGGTTTCGCCGGTTTGGATCTCTCCAGTTCGGCGGCGCAGTCGGTGGTGCTGATGCTGGTGGTGACCGTGTTGACGGTAATTCAGTTCCGCTTTGTCGAGCGTAAGGTGAACTATCAATGAGCAAGTTCACAATGAGCAAGTTCACAATGACAGGGAACCGAATGATTGAGAATCGACGCGGGCTGGATATATTCAGCCACGCCATGCTGGTGGTCGCCATTCTGGCGGTGCTGTTCCCGCTGTACGTGGCGTTCATCGCCGCCACCCTGAGTCAGGAGCAGATGTCGCAGGTGCCGATGTCGCTGATCCCCGGCGGGCACCTGTGGGAAAACATGACCTATATCTGGCGGCACGGCGTGGGCGACAACAACAGCGCGCCGTTCGGCCTGATGCTGTTCAACAGCTTCGTGATGGCGCTGGCGATCACCGTCGGCAAAATCAGCGTCTCGATGCTGTCGGCTTTCGCCATCGTCTATTTCCGTTTTCCGTGCCGCAACCTGTTCTTCTGGATGATTTTCTCCACCCTGATGCTGCCGGTGGAAGTGCGAATTTTTCCGACGGTCGAGGTGATTTCCCATCTCAGCATGACCAACAGCTATGTCGGGTTGACGCTGCCGGTGATGGCGTCCGCCACCGCCACTTTTCTGTTCCGCCAGTTCTTCATGACGCTGCCGGACGAACTGCTGGAGGCGGCGCGTATCGACGGCGCCGGCCCGATGCGCTTTTTCTTCGACATGGTGCTGCCGTTGTCCAAAACCAATCTGGCGGCGCTGTTTGTCATCACCTTTATCTACGGTTGGAACCAGTATCTGTGGCCGCTGTTGATCGTCAACGACCCCAATCTGGGCACGGCGGTAGCCGGGATTCAGAGCATGATCGCCACCGGCGACACCGCTACGCCCTGGCATCAGGTGATGGCGGCGATGCTGATGACGATGCTGCCGCCTCTGTTGATTGTGCTGCTGATGCAGCGCTGGTTTGTTCGCGGTCTGGTTGATAGTGAGAAATAAAATCTTATGGCATGTTTAAAACTTCAGGCCGTCACCAAATCCTATGACGGCAAGACTCAGGTGATTCAGCCGATTGATCTCGACGTGGCGGACGGCGAATTCGTGGTGATGGTCGGTCCGTCCGGCTGCGGCAAATCTACATTGCTGCGCATGGTGGCGGGCCTGGAGCAAACCACCAGCGGCGATATCTATATCGGCGACGAACGCGTCACCGACAAGGAACCGAAAGATCGCGGTATTGCGATGGTGTTCCAGAACTACGCGCTCTACCCGCACATGAGCGTTTACGACAACATGGCTTACGGCCTGAAAATTCGCGGCTTCGGCAAAGCGCAGATTCGCCAGCGGGTGGAAGAAGCGGCGCGGATTCTGGAGTTGCAACCGTTGCTCAATCGCAAGCCGCGCGAGCTGTCCGGTGGTCAGCGCCAGCGCGTGGCGATGGGTCGCGCCATTGTGCGCGAGCCGGCTGTGTTCCTGTTTGACGAGCCGCTGTCGAACCTTGACGCTAAGCTGCGGGTGCAGATGCGCCTTGAACTGCAACAGCTGCACAAGCGACTGAAAACCACCAGTCTGTACGTCACTCACGACCAGGTGGAAGCGATGACGCTGGCCCACCGGGTGATCGTGATGAACAAAGGCGTGGCCGAGCAGATCGGCGCGCCGGCGGAGATTTACCGCAAACCGGCGTCGCTGTTCGTCGCCAGCTTCATCGGCTCGCCGGCCATGAATCTGTGGGCCGGGCAGGTGAGCATGGACGGCAGCCGGGTCGCGCTTTCGGCGGATTTCTCGCTGCCGCTGCCGGTCGCCAAACCAGAATGGCAGGGGCGCGCGGTGACGCTGGGTATGCGCCCGGAGCACATTTTGCAGTCCACCGCCGACGCCGGCGGCGTGCCGCTGGTGGTGGAGACGCTGGAACTGCTGGGTGCGGATAATCTGGCGCACGGCAAATGGGCGGGGCAGAATATCGTGGTGCGTCTGTCGCACGAGCATTGTCCGGCGGTGGGGGAAACCCTGTGGCTCACTCTGCCGGCCGCGTCCTGGCATATATTTGATTCGCAAAGCGGATTACGGATGGAAGCATGACCCCGAACTGGCCTTATCCCGCTATCGTCGCCCACCGCGGCGGCGGTTCTCTGGCACCGGAAAACACGCTGGCGGCGATTGATGTCGGCGCGCACCACGGTCACCGGATGATCGAGTTCGACGCCAAGCTGTCGCAGGACGGGCAGATTTTCCTGCTGCACGACGACACGCTTGAACGCACCAGCAACGGCTGGGGCGTGGCGGGTGACCTGCCGTGGGACAAACTGGTCGGGTTGGACGTCGGCAGTTGGTACAGCCGGCAGTTCCGCGGCGAGCGTCTGCCGCTGCTGTCTGAAGTGGCGAAGCGCTGCGCGCAGTATGGCATGGCGGCCAATATAGAGATCAAACCGACCACCGGCTGTGAGGATCAGACCGGCCGCGTGGTGGCGCTGGCCGCGCGCGCGCTGTGGCAGAACCATCCTGTCGCGCCGCTGCTGTCGTCGTTTTCGGTTGCGGCACTGGAAGCGGCGCAACAGGCCGCGCCGGAATTGCCGCGCGGTCTGCTGCTGGATGAGTGGGATGACGACTGGCGCACCCTGACCGCACGCCTTGGCTGCGTGTCGATTCACCTTAATCACCAACTGCTGGATGAGGCGCGCGTCAGGCTGCTGAAAGACGCCGGGCTGCGCATTCTGGTGTATACCGTCAATCAACCCGATCGCGCTCGCAACCTGTTGCTGTGGGGCGTTGACTGCATCTGTACGGACCGGATAGATTTGATTGGACCGCAATTTAATGCGAGTTGAAATTAATGCTAATTAAACTTAGCGCCGGCTGAATGTCGTCTGTTCCGACAAACGCGCCACGCCGGCCGATAACCGGCGTGTTTCGTCAGGCGTTTCCTGTATGACCTTGGGCCGTTCGGCCCGCTCCCGACGGGGCTTTGCCCCGCCGCCGTGACAAGCCATCAGCCTTCGCCCGGTGATCTGCGCGTTTTTTTAAGGAAGGGCGATGCCCACGTTTATTCTTTCTCTCTGGCACCAGATTTTTCTTTCATTGCCGCTGTTTGTGTTGATTGCGTTGGGGTATGCCCTGATCCGCTTTGGCCGCTGGCCGTCCACGGTGACCGATGCGCTGACCAAATTCGTGTTTTCAGTGGCGTTGCCCGCCATGCTGTTCCGTATGATGTGCGATTTCTCCAAACGGCCGGCGGTGGACGCCCGGCTGCTGATCGCCTTCTTTGGCAGCTGTCTCATCGTGTTCGTGCTTGGTCGGATTGTCGCCAGCCGGGTGTTTCGGCTGGATGGCGTCTCCGGTTCGGTGTTCTCGCTCAGCGGGATTTTCTCCAACAACGTGATGCTTGGTCTGCCGATCGCCACCCTGATGCTCGGCCCGCAGGCGATTCCGTCCGTGGCGCTGGTGCTGGTGTTCAACGGCCTGATTCTGTGGACGCTGGTCACCGTCTCGGTAGAGTGGGCGCGCAACGGTTCGCTGTCGATGCAGGGGTTCACCAAAACCGCGCTCGGCGTGCTGAAAAACCCGCTGATCATCGGCATTCTGTCCGGTACGTTTTACAGCCTCACCGGGCTGCCGCTGCCGGATAGCATCGATAAGCCTATCGGTATGCTGAGCCAGATCGGCGTGCCGCTGTCGCTGGTGGCGCTGGGCATGGGGCTGGCGGAATACCGTATTCGCGACGGTTGGCAAATCAGCGTCGCTATTTGTCTCATCAAGCTGGTGGTGCAGCCGTTGGTGGTGTGGGTGCTGGCGGTCGCGCTGGGCCTGCCGGAGATGGAAACACGGGTGGTGGTGCTGCTGGGATCGATGGCGGTGGGCGTCAATATTTACCTGATGTCACGGCAATTCAATGTGTTGGGCGGCCCGGTCGCCGCCAGCCTGTTGATGTCGACCGCGCTGGCGGCGGTTACCACGCCGCTGATTCTGACGCTGATGGGCGTGAGGGTATAGCCTATCCAAACCCCGTCAGCCCTTGCTCCATGACTGAGGGGCATAAGCCAGACGTTCGGCGACAGTCGCTAAATCAGTAACTTCGGTTGGTATTGCCCGGCGCGGATTGCTGGATGCGCTGGCGATTCTGTTCCAGTTGCTGTTGTAACTGGCGCTGTTGTTCACGGCTGCGCTGCTGGATGTCGCTATTCAGTTGCTGTTGTTGCAGCGCCTGGTTTTGCTGCATGTCCTGCAATAGCCGCTTCTGGCTGCTGATGCCGTTTTCAAACTGTTGCTGCTGGGGCGATATCTGCTGTGTGGCGGCCTGCGCCAGTAAAGGCAGGCTCAGGAGCAACATCAGGGGAGATATTATTTTCATGATTCCTCCGGGGAAACGGCTGTCGGATATGGCTTTATTCTAGCGGTTAATCGGGGCGTCGTCCCGGCCTGCGTCCACACATCGGATGATTCGCAGCGCCGACCGTGGCTGGGGCGCGGGGGCGGAATAGGCTATACTGGCGCCCACCTTTTTTCGTACCTGACCTTATCATGTTTCATATCGCGCTCTATGAGCCACAGATTGCGCCCAACACCGGCAATATTATCCGTCTGGCGGCCAACAATGGCTGTTCGTTGCACTTGATCGAGCCGCTGGGCTTCGATTTCGAGGAAAAAAAGCTGCGCCGCGCCGGGCTGGACTATCACGATCTGGCGAGCGTCAGCCGTCATCGCAACTATCAGGATTTTCTGCAGGCGGTGGCGGGGCGTCGGATTTTCGCCTGCACCACCAAAGGCAGCCGCCCTTACGACGAACCCGACTACCAGCCGGGCGATGTGTTGCTGTTCGGCTCTGAAACCGCTGGTCTGCCGGATGATATTCGCAACGGCTTCGCGCCGGAATGCCGTATCCGCATCCCGATGGAGCCCAACTGCCGCAGTTTGAATCTGTCCAACTCGGTGGCGATCATCAGTTACGAGGCCTGGCGGCAGAATGGATTCGGCGGCCGGCGCTGACGCGCCACGCCTGTCATGATCAACCCATCGGAACGACCAACAGGAGAGCATGTGATGACCCGTTCGATACCTGCTTCTGCGCTGCGACGCACCCTGATCATGGGCAACAGCGGTTCGGGAAAGAGCTGGCTGGCGGAACAACTGGCGGCCCGGCTACAGGCTCCCGCCATCGACCTGGATCTGATCAACTGGGAACCGGGCGGCTATGGCAAAGCGCGCGAGCGGGAGCTGGTTAAAGCCGAAGCACGGGAACTGGCGCAGGCCGAATGCTGGATCATGGAAGGGGTTTACGGCTGGTTGATGCAGGAAGTGGTGCAGCAGGCTACGGCGTTGATCTGGCTGGATATTCCGGTGGATGAATGCCTGAACAATATTCGTCAGCGCGGGCTGCGCCGGGGCGGCGATGAAGCGGCGTTGGCCGAGTTGCTGCGCTGGGCGGGCGAGTACCGGGAGCGCCAGAGCAACAGTTCGTTCAGCGGGCATCAGCGGGTGTTTGAGCAGTGCGTTCCAGAGGCACCATCGCAGCGCATGGTGGTGTCACAGCGCATGGTGGTACCACAGCGCATAATGCTGCACAGCCGTGAGGACATCGAGCGTTTTATGGCCGGGATTTTGTCGGACGACTGACCATCCGGCGCACGGCATCACGCTGTTGCAGAGCATTAACGTTGTTGCAGGATGGGGGAGCGGCGTGCCGCTATCGGATTGAGCAGGAACACCACCTCGCCCCGGTAGAACGGCGACGCCGCCAGCCGCCGCTGCCACCGTTCATCCCACTTACCGTGTTGCACCAGCCCGAGACGAAACGGCAGCGTCAGGTTCATTAGCGCCGGCAGATACGCGGCGTAATTTTCCACCGTACGCCGCCCCTGATAAGTCTGCACCACCAGTTCATCCACTACCCCATCCAGACGATTGAGTTGCCGGACGTCGCCGGTTTTAGCCCAGTCCAGCAGCCCGGTAACGCTCAGACGACAGTCGGGCGGCAACCGTTGGCGGAGCATTTGCAGAAAGGCGACATAGTGCGACAGGTGGTAGCTTTTGGCGTCGAAATCGATCTGGATGCCGTCGACCCGGTTGCCGGCGGCGGCCCAGCGCTGCCGCAGTTGCAGCAGGCGCCGTAGTTCCGGTTCGCCAAGGCGCAGTTCGGAAACCCGAAACGACAGCCAGAGATGCCTGACCGGCAGCGCGCTGACCGGGATCCCCTGGCGCAGAAACACGACCTGGCCGCCGCGACGGGCGATTTCCCCCTGATGCAGGTAAAGCGTATCGGCCTGAGACAGCACCGGTTGCGGTTGCACTGCCGCCCACAGCCAGAAGGCGTGATAGCGGGCGGCGTTAACGGTGGCGCTGTGCGCCGTAACGCTCAGGCACAACAGGCTCGTCAGTACAACGGTATAACGGACTACCAGTAGTATTTGAGCTGTCGCGCCCATTGGCTGCCTTTAAAGTCCGCTTTGAGCTGCCGGAACCACGCCTTGCGCGTTTCCTTGCTGATATCCTGCGAACCGCAGTCGTTGTAACCGCTTGGCGCATAACAGTAGATGGCGCGGTAAAGCGCGTAACTCTTGTCTTCCGGCGGAGCTTTCGCGTCGGCGATCACTTGCATGTAGTTGTCGAGGCGATTGGATTCCTTGCCCGGATAGTAGGAGGCGGCATCCGTCAGGCCGTTGAGCATATTGCTTTCGCCCCAGTCGAATCCGACGCCGTTGCCGGTACGCAGGACGAACTCGCCCAGACAGTTGAGGGCGTGGGCGTCATTGGCGTTCTGGTTCAGCGTCGTGACCGTTTCCTGAAGGGTTGGGCATTCATACCCCTCTTCGGTGTCGCTGCCGTCCCAACCGAATACGGTCAGGTCTTCCTCGTTCCAGCTCATGTTCTCAGTGCTGTTCAGCGGCGCGATGGTTTTCAGCAATGCGCTGTCTTTGAGAAAACCGGCGTAATCGCGGTGCGTCAGCTGTTTGGTCAGTAATGTGTGCAAGGCGATGGCGCGTTCTTCATGCGTTTGCTGAGGGCCGGTCTGCCGGTGCAACAGATCGGCATCGGCGCTGACTTTCAGTATGGCGGAGCGAAAACGCAGGTTTTTGACCGGGCTTTCCGGCGTGAAGACCCGTCCCGGCTGGCCGCTGTCCACCAGCGTTTGCGCCAGCATCAGTTGCAGGAACTGTTGCTGGGTATAGGTGGTTTTCAACATCAGCAGATGGCGCCAGTGCGCTTCCGCGTCGTCCCACTGTTTTTGCCGTTGCATCGCTAGCCCGCGCAGTACCTGACTGCTGAAGGCGGTGACGTTGGTGATGTCTTCCGCCGTCGTCATCGGCAGGGTTTTCAACACCGCGGCATAGTCCCGCTGCTGATAATACTGAAACGCCGCCTGCAGATAGCGAAACTCTTCCTGCATACCCGCTTTTTCAAACAACGGTTGCTGACGGGTGATTTCCTCCTGCGTCAGGGCAGGTAGCGTCATCCAGCCGTCAGGGCTGCGCAGGCGTTTGATGTCCTGTACCAGCATCAGGATCGGCGTATCGGCCGAGCTCACAAACTGGTTGTCTTCCAGTAGCTTGTTGTCGATTTCATTGCCGATGGCTTGCAACTGATCCACGCTTTTGGCGGATGCCAGCACCTGGCTAAAGTGACTGGCTAACGCGACGGTGTCGCCGCTGATCCACTCGGCACGACGGTACAGGCCTTCGGCCGAGTCGGCGTATTTTCCCCGCGGATACTGCTTCAGGTACTCATCGACACGCTGAGCCGCCTGTTTCCCGGCGGCCTTGTCCATCTTGCGAGGGTCGAACATGTTGTATTCGTCCTGCGCGTCTTTCATCGCCTGATTAATCGATACCCGAATCAGCATATAACGGGCGGTTTCCGCCACCCACGGCTGGCTGGCCGACAACAACTGCTGGAAGCCTTTGTCCGCTTGATCCAACTGCCCTTCATAAAATGCCACCGCGCTGGCGAGGTAGCGGCGCAGCTCGCCGGCGTGGCCTGCGTCCGGTACGCCGGCGAGATCGGTATTGGCGTCGCTGACGCCGTATTCGCTGGACAGTATTCTCATCCGCACCAACGCTAATTGGGTGCGCTGGGCATCGTTGAGTTCCTTGTCCGCCAGCAGCAGATCGAAAAAGCTCTCCAGCGTGGTGAGATCGTTGGAAACCCAGCGTCCGTCCAGATCAACCGGCGTCAGGTCGCGCAGCTTGCCCAGTTCGGCATCCGGAAAATGCAACTGGGTGGCTTTTTGCAGCAGCGAGGTGTTCTCCTCGTCGGCTTTGTCGTCTGAAGGCGCGCTGGGGTCGGCCGGCGTGTCGGTTTTCGCGCTGGCGCTGTTATCTTCGGTGGCGGCCAGCCCCATCACACGGTAAGCGGTGAACGGGTCGACGCGGGAACGGGTTTGGTCCGGCTCCGGCTGGGGGATCGGCAGAGGAATATGATTACGGCTGCTTTGCAGCAGCACCAGATTAGTGCGGGTGTCGTTATCCGGCAGAAGGTAGGGAAGCGCGGGCATACCGCAATCGGCATCGGAAAAACCGCATACGCCATCGCCGGAAGCGTATGCCGGCATCTGTACCAGCGTAGCGATGAATCCAGCCAGTAAGGCTAATCCTTTCATGTCCTTTTCCTGTGCAGTGTGTCAGGCAACATCAAGAACTTATTCCATCAGGCATGTGCAGGTTCATGCATGACTGAAGGGATAATTTCTTTTGCCGGCGAGGCTGCGCGCACGATTTCTCGCGGCCATTCGCCCTGCGGCACAGGTTCACACTCTACCCGAGCAGGGAAAAAACTCAATCGGTTGACGGCATGGATGTGACGGCGGGCGCGGAGGGCCGCGCCCGAAAAGACAGACTATCTGCGTTGATAGAGCGGCAGCCAGAGCGTGAGCTGCAAACCGCCCAGCGGGCTTTCATCGGCTTTGGCCCAGCCCCGATGCTGGGAAATGGCGGTTTCGACTATCGCCAGCCCCAGACCGGTACCGCCGGACTCGCGATCGCGCGCTTCATCCGTGCGATAGAACGGCCGGAAAATCTGCTCCCGATCCTCCGGGCTGACGCCGGGGCCATCGTCGCCAACGACAATGGTGACGCCCTGCGCATCGACCGAGAATGACACGGCGATACGGCTGTGCGAGTAACGCAGCGCATTGCGCACCACGTTTTCCAGCGCACTGTCGAGCGCGGTTGGGTTGCCGAACAACGGCCAGGGGCCCGGAGGGGATAACACCTCCAGCGTCTTACCCATCTGCTCAGCTTCAAAGCGCGCGTCGTCCAGCACATCGTTCCACAGTTCATCCGCCTGTAGTTCTTCCCGCGATAGCTCATGTTTGTGCTGGTTGCGCGACAGCACCAGCAGGTCGTTGATCATGCCGTCGAGCCGTTGGGTTTCGGTTTCGATGCGGTTCAGTTCGTTGCCTTCGCCCTGACGGCGGCGTAATAGCGCGGTCGCCAGTTGCAGACGGGTCAGCGGGGTGCGCAGCTCATGGGAAATGTCGGACAACAGACGCTGCTGCGCCGTCACCATCCGCTCCAGCGCGCTCACCATCTGGTTAAAGCTGGAGCCGGTCGCCCGGAATTCCTGCGGGCCGGACTCCAATTCCGGATGTTGTTTCAGGTTACCGCGCGCCACTTCGTCGGCGGCGTTTTTCAGCTTGCGTGCCGGTTTCGCCAGACTCCAGGCCAGCCACAACAACAGCGGCGAGCTGGTAAGCATGGTGACGATCAGCAGCAACAGCGGACGGTCGAACAGCAGGTTGATAAAATCGGATTGCGGACTGCTGGCGGGGCGCAGCATGTACATCAGGTAGCTGTCTTCGCCGTCGCGTACGGAAAATGGCCCCAGCAATTCCAGCCGGCCGTATTTTTTCTTCTGCGGGAAATCGGCGCTGTCGGATTGGCCGATGAAGTTACGCACCATTTGCATTTCATTGCGCTGGGCGCCAATTACGCGCCCTTCGCTGGTAACCAGCAGCAGGCGTTGGCCGGGCGGCGCCCATTTTTCGATGACGCGAAACAGACGCCGCCACCATAACAAATCGTTGGCCGGGTCGCTCGCCAGCTCGGCTTCAATGTGCTGCTCCAGCATCAGCCCCTGCCGTTGTTCGTTTTCCAGCAAGGGCGTGAGCTGCCGGGAGTCCAGCTTGGGCAACATCAGCACCAGCATCAGCACCAGTGCCAGCGTCAGCCAGAAAATGGCGAAGATTCGGGCGGTAAGACTGTTGATCATACAGCGGCAACCCGAATCATGCGGTGGAAACCATCAGATATCCTCTGCCGCGCAAGGTTTTAAACCAGGGCAGCCCATCCTTGCGCTCAGGTAATTTGCGCCGCAGGTTGGAGATATGCATGTCGATGGCGCGATCGAACGGCGTCAGGCGCTTGCCCAGCACTTCCTGGCTGAGGTGTTCGCGCGATACCACCTGACCCAGACGCTGCGCCAGCAGATAGAGCAGCGTGAATTCGGTGCCGGTCAGATCCAGCACCTCATCGTCGAAGCTGGCTTCCTGACGGCCCGGATTAAGCCGCAGTGCATCCACCTCGATAGTCGGTGCGCTGGCTTCGCCTGCCTGTTGTTGGTCGGTCCAGTTGGAGCGACGCAGAATGGCGCGGATACGGGCGACCAGCTCGCGATCGTTGAAGGGTTTAGGCAGATAGTCATCCGCGCCTAACTCCAGGCCGAGCACGCGGTCCAGCTCGCTGCCGCGGGCGGTAAGCATGATCACCGGCGTCTGGTAGCGCTGACGCACTTCCTTGAGTGTATCGATGCCGTTTTTCTTCGGCATCATGATATCCAGCAATAACAGGTCAACCGAATCATCCAGCACGCTTAACGCCTGTTCGCCGTCATGGGCGACAACGACGTTAAAGCCTTCCATTTCGAGCAATTCCCGCAACAGGGATGTCAGCTCGCGATCGTCATCAACCAACAGGATTTTATTCATGATTTACCTACCTCCACGGGCAAAATACGTCATAGATCGCCGTTATTCCATGACTTTACGTAGTTTTACATCGTCTGACGCATGTTTGCAGCAAGGCAATTAGACTAAGTCCATCGATTCGCCAAACAGTACACGTCACACCGTACGCAAACACAAGACGTACGTGAGTACAGTATGTGAATACAGTATGTGAACACAAAGGAGTCATTGATGCGGGGCACCATCATCACGTTATCTTTTGCTTCACTGCTGATGTTGGTAACCGGCACCGTGGTGGCGACCGAAAACAGTTTACCCGGCGAAAATAATTTATCCGCCGAAAACAAGGCCCCCGAGTTGGGGAACTGTTATCGCGATGACTCTGCCATGAAACGCGAAGAGAGTCAGCAGGGTATGTTTGACGGTGTGAAGTTGACTGAACATCAGCGCCAGCAAATGCGTGACCTGATGCGGCAAGTTCGCCATGAGCAACCAGTCTATGACACAAACGATGTGGAAATTATGCATCGGCTGGTGACGGCGGAAAAATTCGACGCTCCGGCGGTGCAGGCGCAAGTCGCCAGAATGGTTCAGGCACAGATTGCGCGCCAGGTGGAGATAGCCCGGGTGAGCAACCAGATGTACAACATGCTGACGCCGGAGCAGAAATCGATTCTGGACCAGAAACATGAACAGGCGATGCAGAGCGTGCGGCAGCAGATGTCGACGTCAGGATCACGTAGCCAGAATTTTGAACTGTCCCGTCAGGGGCAGGATGATAGTACTGAGTAATGATAGTACCGAGTAATGATAGTACCGAGTAATGCGCGTTTTTCCGAGTAGTGAGAGTAGTGCTGAGAGTAGTGTGTAAAGAAGTAACCTGTTTTCCTTGCCATAGACACCATCCCTGTCTTTCGCCCTCCTTGATGGAGGGCTTTTTTTTGCGGAATTTCTGGAAAATCCTTTAAAAACAACTGCATGTTAAGCAATCACAAGCAACTGCAAGCGGTTAAAAAGTGGTCAAAAACGGGCCAATTTCCGCAAGTGTGGACACTATGTGGACGATCCTAAACCGCTATTTTCCCCCGTAATGGGTTGAGTGTTATAGCGTTTTGCAGATAGTCCGGTGCAAGATGCGCGTAAGTCATGGTTTGCTGAATGCTGGCATGACCTAAAATCTGCTGTAATGCCACCAGATTTCCCCCGTTCATCACAAAATGACTGGCAAATGTGTGCCGCAGTATGTGTGATGCCTGGCCTTTCGGAATATCGGGCTTTACCGCTTTGATTTGCTCGCAAAATGCCGAGTAGTCCACTTTAAACAGCTTTCCGGTTTCGCGGGTTTTGATGATCCGCGTAACCTCTTCCGATATCGGAATGGTTCTGTTTTTACCGTTCTTGGTTTCGGTAAACGTCACCCGGTTATGCATCACCTGTTCAGCCCGTAATGTGCTGGCTTCTCCCCACCTTGCGCCGGTGCTCAGGCACAGCACAGCCAACCGGTACTGATCGTCTTCCATTGTATCCAGCAGGCGCGCAATCTCCGATTCCGTCAGGAAGGTGACTGTTGGCTGCTTTTCTGGCAATGGTGGCAATTCCTTTAAGGGATTCTCGCCAGTGTAGATCTCCAGCTTTATCAGTGCCGAAAACATTCCGGAAAGCCGATAGATGTCTCGGTTGACCGTTGAAGAGCTGATACCGTCGTATAATCGCCGGGTACGGAACTCCAGAATTGAGCGCTTGTTTATCCGGCATATCTCCGGGTCGTCCATCTGGGCCGCTGTCCGTTTCAGATGACGCTTTTCTATCAAACCATTCTTCAAATTCTGGCCGTAGTAAAGCCACCACAATTCAACCAGTTCACTGAGCTGGCGATGTTCAACGCCATAACCGTGCTGCCACTCTTTTTTGTCCGCTCTGGACAGCGTGTAGCGTTCGAAGGCTACCGCTTCTGTCTTTTTTTCAAACCGCCGCCGGATGCGTTTTCCGTTACGTCCGATCGGGCGAATGTCCACTTCATAGCGACCATCATCGAGTTTCTTAACTGCCATAAGAACACTCTCCGATGTAGTCATCATCCTGATACGCAATATCAAAGATGTAACTTATGTAAATATTTACCCAATATTCTGGTTTGATTGGTGAGATTTTGTTTCGTCTGGCCCAATGTGTGCGAGGGCCGGTGCGATCTGACCAGCTTCCGGTGCTGTTTTATCCGTCATCAACCACAGTGTGTATTTTTGGAACTGCTTTGTATTTGTTATTTGTAACACCACTTGCAGTCCAGGTTCCCTATGGCCGCCTTCGTAGTTTTTTAGAGTGCTTAACGCTATACCACTGATTTCACAAAATTTTATTTGTGTAAGTCCCTCAGCCTTTCTTATCAATTTGATTTTTTGAGCTATATCCATTGACATGGTTCCCATGTGAAGACTATATTCCACTCAAAAGGTATTCAGTTGAAAACCTTTTGAGGCGCGAAAAACCAACCGCGAACATAAGCAACTGAAAGCAGATGTAAGCGGTTGGTGATCGAAAGAGAGTATCACGGTGAGGGGGAGAGGATGAAGGAAGACGATGTGCGGGAAGCTGAAGTTACAGCGGAATCACCCGTAATTAATACGTATGCCGTAACTCTTGAGATAAAGGCGAGGGTTAGCGAAGGCGCTACTCAGACCCGCAGCGCCAGTACGTTCTTTTTTGTTGGATACACGAAAGAACAAATCATTGATTCATCTAAATGATGATTTAGTTGAGCAATCAGCTCGCGCGATTGATTGGCATTTAGCCGAATCGCAACAATCTGGTCATCAGGAACAGAAAATTCAATCTCAATAAGATTATCAAAGGTATTGCAGCGCACTTTATAGGTGGGAATGACGGTACGTTTCTTTGTCACGTTATTTTCCTTGTGTGGTTGGTTGATTGTTGGCACTTGAAATCTACCACAAAAACCACGCGCCGGGCGTGGTGAAATATCCCGGCATGAATTTAATTAAAATAGATAAATGGCTAATAGTTTCTGCGGGTGGTTAACGAGGGATGCCGCCGCAAAAGAAAGAAAATAGCTTTTCCATAGGCGTCAATTTGCTATTAGCCGGAAGGCCAAGCATAACAGCTGCCCGATGATAGGCGGGGCCACATAGTGAATAGGGGTGTGGGCTATCGGTTTGTTCTATTACATACTTTTTCTGCTTAATGATTTCAATATCACTGGTGTCGAGATCATCAAGGAGAATTCGATATTTTTGTGCCTGCTGTTTCGCACCTCCGGTTATTTCTCCGGGCTTGAGTGTAAAAAGTAGCGCCGAAATGATTGCAATTAAGATGCCGAGCAACAAACCGGAACCGTGTTCAGTTACAACAGCGCTACCGAGGAAAAACTGAATAAGGCAGAGCAGCTTATCGATACGTCGATTAAAAACCTCTGTAATTTTTTCAAGCTGGTAACTATAGGCAAGTTCGAAACGAATATTGTGAATTTGTTGCTCGTTCATATGGACTCCTGGCTATTGGTATCCGCCCTTCTTTGTAGGCTTCGGGGCGGGACGGGGTGGAACGTGAAAATTGTCGGTGTCCTGTTCTGCGGAAGATGCAGTGCTAAGCATGATGACTCGTCCTCTGTAGTTGGTGTTATGCCCGTTCTGGCTGGAACGTGTGGGCGTAGCGAGGATACCACAGCGCACGCGCCGGGCGTGGCTAAAAATCCCGGTACATATTCAATAACGCAAAATGAAAAGCGAGGGTTGTGATGAGTGAACGCGTTTATGAGGTTCGCTATCCGGTTGATGCTGTTCCGTATCAGAAATTTGCGGAATTGATCGGTAAGTCGGAAGCGGCAGTGAAAGGCATGGTTGATAATGGAAAATTGCCGCTTATTCCGTGGGTGAATCCTGAAAACCCTAATCCTCGTCGCGGTGAAAATTGGGTTTATATCCCGGAATTTAACCGTGCTATGCGCGATGCCTTTATGAACAGGCCGAAAGAACAGCGTGACGCATGGTTATTATGGCTGGGGTTATAGGTGAATAATTATGGTTAAAAAGGAATTTGCTGTTATTCGCCTGAGTAAGCACACCAGTATATATCGTGGCTTTTCAGTTGTTGAATATCCAAGAACAATCACAAACTCAATTAAGCGATATCGCGTTAGCAGGGAAGGGCAGTCTTACGGTTTATTTGATGCGCTGGCATTAGCTACCGGTTATATCGACAGCTTACATAACAGCGTATATCAATAGTGCAGCGATAAAGAATAAAAACAACACCAGAGAAACCACGGCCGGGCGTGGCTAAATATCCCGGCACCTATTTGCAACCGTCTATCTGTGGGCGGTTACCAATAGGAGGATCAATGCAAAAACCAATCTCAATTGCGCCTTTCCTCTGGCAGCAACAGACAGAAAGCCGTATCAAACCAGAAATACGCCACGGAGAGGGCAAGCAAGGCATCATTATTCGGCCGGATGGCCGCCGTTGGAACCCGCCGAAAGGGGCGTTTAATCGGTAATCAGGAGGGAGCATGTCTCAATCTGTCGATCATCAGAAATGGATACAGCGTTGCAGGGATATCGTGTTTAAAGGTGAATCCCGCGCTCAGTCATTTTGGGAGCGTGCTGCACTGGAAACGCGTGAGATTATCCTTTTTTCCGCAAAGCCAAAGCTGAAGTCGCGCCATGTCAATTACTCATGGCATCAGTTTACGGCGGAAGAGCGCGCCGCTATTTGGGGGGCAATTAAGCGCATCCGGTCTATTTGCGATGAAACTGCGCTATTTGGCCCGGATGATTTTCTGAAAACCAGTAATCAAAACGGCACACCCAATAAGCCGAGCCAGTCACCTATTCATTAATTAACCCATAACAACGAATAAATGCCCTTTATCGGGCAGGGATTCGTATTACCTGAAAAAAGGAAACCGTAATGAAAAATGCCGAAGTAAAAACTATGACCGTCGCCGCTGATGGCGCACTGGTCGAGCTGCTGAAAAAGGCCCGATTGGAGGAACGCAAAGACCAGCATTTTTCCTTCTCACTGCGCCTTGCTGCGCTTGCTGTCCGCGCTCAACAACGCGACCTCTCTGCCGCCGAAGTGGTGGAACTTATACGCCAGGAATCAGAACGTTTTGAGCACTCCGCTCAGGGGCTGAGCTGATGGACTCAATGGACATAGCTCAAGAGCGCGAAACGTTCATCCGCGAAACGCAAATCCAGAAGGCCCGGCAACAGTCGGGCTATGCCGTTTCTGCATCCGTCTGTGAAAGCTGTGACGCACCGCCCCCCGAAGCCCGCCGCGTGGCCGTTCCGGGTGTGCGTCTGTGCGTGTACTGCCAGGGTGATGCTGAACTGAAAAACAAACACTATCGGGGGGCTTTATGAGCACTATCGCCACACCGCTGAAATGGGTCGGCAGCAAGGCCCGCGTGATGCATATCCTGCGCGAGCATTTACCGGCCGGCGACCGTCTGGTGGAACCGTTCGCCGGGTCTTGTGCGGTCATGATGAATACCGATTACCCGGAATACCTGATCGCCGATATCAATCCCGACCTGATTAACCTGTATCAGGTCATCAAAGAGGATGTGAAGGATTTTATTGATACCGCCGAAGGTCTGTTTCGCACTGCGAATACAGCAGAAAGCTATTACCGCTTCCGGCAGGTATTTAATCGTAGCAAAGAGAATCGCACCACCTCAGCAGCACTGTTTCTTTATCTGAACCGGCACGGTTACCGGGGCGTTTGTCGCTATAACCGCGCCGGTGGGTTTAACGTTCCTTACGGGCATTATGCATCGCCTTATTTTCCACTGGCCGAGATTCAGGCATTTGCCGAAAAAGCCCGCCGTGCAAAATTCATCTGCGCCGCGTTTGGCGAAACGCTGCAACTGATTCACCCCGGCGATGTGGTGTACTGCGATCCGCCATACATCCCGCAAACGCCAACGGCCAGCTTCACCAGTTATCACACCGATGGTTTCACCCACAACGATCAGTATGACCTGTGCAGCGCGTTATCACGCCTGGCCGAGCGCGGGATCCCTGTCATCGCATCAAACAGCGACACTCACCACGCGCACAGCCTTTACCACCGGTTTGATATCTGCCGCTTCACCGCACCGCGTAGCGTCGGCGTTGCGGCTGGGGAAAGCAAACAAGCTGGGGAAATTATTGCTAAGCGTCTGCCGGTGCATGGGCAGCGAGGTGCCGCATAATGAGGGCTATCGATCTCTTCGCTGGATTCGGCGGCTCATCAACCGGCGCGCGTATGGCAGGAGCGCATGTGGTATGGGCTGCTAATCACTGGCCCGCTGCCGTTGAATATCATCGTTTAAACCATCCCGATGCAATCCACGTTTGTCAGGACTTGCATCAGGCTGACTGGAGTTCTGTCCCGGCACATGACCTGATGATGGCTTCCCCTTGCTGCCAGGGGCATAGCCGGGCACGCGGAAAAACAGCGGGTGATCCGCAGCATGATGCGAGTCGCTCGACAGCGTGGGCTGTTGTGTCCGCAGCCGAATATCACAAGCCCTCAGCAGTGATTGTTGAGAATGTGCCTGAATTTCTAAATTGGGCGTTGTATCCAGCATGGGCGGCGGCAATGGCGGCGTTGGGTTATGCGTTATCGCCACATGTTGTTGATTGTGCCGATCTGGGTGTTCCTCAGAATCGCGTCCGATTGTTTCTGATCTGCACTCGCAGTCGCTCCCCACTTTCGCTCGACCTGCCTCGCCTCAGTCACGTCCCTGCCACCACATTCATTGATTTTGATGACGGAAGATGGTCACAGATAAACCGTCCGGGTCGTGCAATATCGACGCTAGCACGCATCGAAAACGGTCGCCGTCAGTTCGGTGAACGATTCATTTTCAGCTACTACGGAAATACAAAATCGGGCCGCTCAATTGACAGGCCGATAGGCACAATTACAACCCGCGATAGATGGGCAGTGGTGGATGGTGATCGTATGCGGATGGTGACAAAGCGCGAGGTATTGGCCGCAATGTCTTTTTCGTCATCGTATATCACGCCAGACAGCCACCGCCTGACAGTCAATATGGCGGGTAATGCTGTACCCCCCGTTGCTATGTGCCGGGTTGTTGAGGCCATAGGGGGTTGTCTGTGAGCATTCTGCAACTCGCGGTGATGGGGGAATATTTCGCCGCAATGAAGGCTGGGATGAAGCCATTTGAATACCGGTTGGACAATGCCTACTGGCGGCGTCGGCTCATTGGTCGGGATTATGAGCAACTGGTGATTACATGGGGCTATCCGGCTCGTTCTGATATGTCACGCCGCCTGATCCTGCCCTGGCTTGGCTATGAAATGCAGACGATCACACATCCGCATTTTGGCGATAAACCGGTAAACGTGTTTGCTATACGGATCGGTGCTGGGGTTTGTGAGTGATTGATTTACATGTCCCTGAACATAACGGCGCGTATCACGCTGTCAGGGAATGGCAGCGTGAGCAGTTTTCCCCCGGCGAGCCTGCCGGGCTGAGTTTCGTTGAGCGCAGCCTGTGGCACCTGAATAAGGTTGATCATTATTGGCGTCAGCAGTACCTGGCCGGAATGCCGGATTATCTGGCGAAGTATTTCGGCCAGCGTTATGAAAAGCTGTTTAAATCTGATGAGCACACCGGCCGCCGCCGGGCCAATACGTTTTTACTCCGTACCCTGGGGAAAAGCGTATTGCCACGCCTGCGCACCGTTACCGAACGATACCAGACGCAACAGCGTGCGGCGGGAGATCTGCCGTTCCCGTTCTGCGATGATCTGGAAAAGATGCCGGTTTATGACCGTGACAACATCCGCGCCTTATCGCAACAGGTTGCCGACTTTATGGCCGCATCGTTACGTGACTACACCGAAAACCGCATCAGAAACACTGGAAATCTGACGGACAGGTATATTACCCTGCTGTCGTTTCGCCACCTTGGCTTGCTGACCTTGCAGGCCGGAACACAACCGCCTTACTGGGCGCAATTCACCAAAGGCCGCCGCCCGTTATCCACCGAGAAAGCCGAATCCGGCCTGTTACGCATGATGTCACCGGAGTGGTGGCGGGCGCGACTAAAACGCCGCCGCGATATCCAGCGGGAGCATATGGCTATCGCGGTCGGCCAGGTGCAAAAGGCGGCGTCACCCTATGTTTCCCGCTCCACGCTGGATGAATGGAAAGAGCAGAAACGGCGTAACCGGGAGTTTTTCAAGGCGTTTGATCTGGAAGATGAAGAGGGTAACCGTGTTTCTCTGGATGACATGGTTAATGCCAGCAACGCCAACCCGGCAATCCGCCGTTGTGAGCTGATGGTGAGAATGCGCGGCTTTGAGGATTTGGCGCAGGAAATGGGCTGCGCCGGAGAGTTTTACACCATCACCGCGCCGTCACGGTATCACGCTGTACACAGTGGCGGCGGGTTCGTTGAGCAGTGGAGCGGTGCCAGCCCACGCGACACACAGAAATACCTGTGCGGTGTGTGGGCGCGTATCCGGGCGGAGCTGTCACGCGAAGAGATTAGCGTGTTCGGCTTCCGTGTCGTCGAACCGCATCACGACGGTACGCCGCACTGGCATTTGTTGTTATTCATGCGCCCGGAGCACATTGAACAGGTGCGTGACATCATGGCGTATCACGCCCGCCGGGAAGACTCCGGCGAGCTGAACAGTGAAAAGGCGCAAAAAGCCCGCTTCCACTATGAACCGATTGACCCGGAAAAAGGCAGTGCTACGGGTTATATCGCCAAGTACATCAGCAAGAATATCGACGGTTACGCACTGGATGGCGAGGCCGACGAGGAAACCGGGGAAAACCTGCGCGACATGGCAAAGGCGGTATCTGCCTGGGCGTCGCGCTGGCGTATCCGGCAATTTCAGCAAATCGGTGGCGCGCCGGTGACGGTTTACCGCGAGTTGCGTCGCCTGGGTGATAAGCAACTGGATAACGCGGCGATGGATGCGGTACTGGCGGCGGCAGATGTAGGCGACTGGGCGGCATACACACAGGCGCAGGGCGGGCCGTTAGTCTCGCGTGATGAGTTGGTGGTGCGCCTGTCTTATGAAGTGACCGAGCGTGCCAATCAGTACGCCGAAGACGTGCAAAAGGTTCAGGGGGTGTACTCGCCATTATTAGGGGAGCGCTCCGCGATCATCACTCGAACGGTGGAATGGAAGATTGTCCCGAAACAGGCCGCCGCGTCAGCGGGGGCCGGGGTTTCTGGCGGCCCCGCCGCCGCTTGGAGTTCTGTCAATAACTGTACGTCGGGCCTACGGCGGCGATTATCGGAACTGTTGCGCTTACGCGGTTTTCCGCCTGATCCGGGGCTGGTCGATGTGCTGATTCGTGGCTGCAATCTGGCAATAAGCGAGGGCAGGGCGCTGAAAATGGTTAACGGTAGGCTGGAGGAAGTAGGCCAGACAGGGGATTGCGAGCTGTGGCCGGGGTGGAATTGGGAGTAATAATTTATTGAATGCTGGTGATATATTTGAATAGTATGATTATTTATTAAAAATATTAATATTATTTTTTAGTAAAAGTTAGCTGACTAAATAAAATGTTTATTTGATTATTACTGGTTAGGCAATCGACTGATTTTGCGAGGACGTATGTAAGTAACTGAAAATATTAATATATTTTTATCTCAGTACTATGACTGGTAAGCAAGGAGCATGGAGTGTTGGGGGTGAGATAGAAGTACAGGGTACTCTTGTGGTTACTAAGTGAATGAGATCTGATGGTTCTTTGTTTTTCCCTTTGATTGTATACGTACCTTAGAACAAAAAAAGATGCGTTTTCGATCTTTTTTCCCTATAGTACGCACGATTTTTATGCCATAAATATAGGTAAGACATTATGGCATTTTGTTCACACACATGTAGTCTGGAGGCTCTCATGAACGATACTAATCATATGAGAAGCATATATAATAAATTCCAAAGCGCTGGTTTCAACCTGTCGTACATCAGGAGCTTATTGCCTGAATGGTGGGATGAGCGATTGGCTGATACCCCTTCGGGGCGTCAGTACGCAAGCCTGCACTTGGCTCGAATGTTTAGTATTTTACCTGAAAGCCTTAAGGATGAGAGCGAAGGGATTTGTTTTAATTTTGGTGGAAATCATAAATTTAAGCATCGGAATAATGTTGCTGATGATGATTTAGATATAGCGACTGCAATTGCTTATACTGCTGCAAAAATTGTTGCATCGAATTTTAAAAAACCATATGACCCGCAGATAGTTCTAGATCCAGAACTAATCAGAAAAGATACGATGGAAAGTAATCCATGGGTTTCACTTGGGAATTTGGTTGAATATTGTCACTCAGTGGGAATTCCTGTTATATATCTTAAGAAATTCCCTCGTGGTGCTAAGAAAATGGCTGGTTTAGCTTTAATGAGTTGCGGAAGACCAGTAATTATATTAACCCAACCTCAAAAGTATGGGTATATGCTTTTTGATTTGGCGCATGAGTTGGGGCATATTGCGAAAGGGCATTTAAATGCTGAAAATGGACAATGTCATGTGGATGAGAAGATTGAGTCAGCCTCAACTAGTGATATTGAAAAAGAAGCTAATGAGTTTGCGTTTCAAGTCCTTTCTGGACAAAAATCTCTTCGCATTGTACCTACAGGACGCTTTTTAAAAGCGCCTCAACTGGCAAATGCGGCAAAAAAATTTGGCAGCGAAAGAGGTGTTGACCCTACCCATATTGCCTTGAATTACGGTTTTGTTATGGGACACTGGGGGGTGGCAGTAAATGCCGTGAAGGCTATTTGTAACGGACACCCCACCGATCAGAACTTCATCAAGGATATGATGAAAAAGGGAATAGATTTAGAAAGCATCAATGAAGATGATCTAAATATTCTGGAAAATCTTATCGGGGAATGATACGTGATTGTTCTTTCTGACAATGATGTCATATTGAAGTTAGCTCAATGTAATCTACTATCACAATTATCTACGATATTAAATGAGCAACCTGATCAAATTTTCATTAACCCAGCAGCTAGGTACCAGCTGCTTCCTGATAATCCAGATAAAGCAATTCGAAAGTGTGGAAGTCAGCAAATATATGAACAGCTGGGGGCTTTCATTGAATCGGTAAATGATGTTCCTGAAATTATGAATCTTTCCCTTTTGGAATTATTGGGTGATGTGCCTAATATAGACGTGGGTGAGCAATTTTTGCTTGCTTCCTGTATTGAGAATCCAGATGCGATATTTATGACGGGTGATCGTAGATGCCTATCTGCAATTATTTCGAATAAAGCCACTCTGGCTACTATTCATCAGCGTCTAATTGATGCCGTCGTTACATTTGAATCATCACTACTATTATGTGTTCATGGCTCAACGGTTGCTCATGTTCATAGTCAGCTGATGGGTAATCCGAAACCGGATGTTGTACTTAGGATGGCCCTTGCTAATTCTGGTAGTGCCATGTGTGAATGTTTATTTTCTTACACTCGTGATTTTTATGAATACCTTGCTTTTAAAGATAGGTTACCAGATAGGGAGTGGGGTCTGCAGTAAATAATAGCAAACTTATAATAAGTCACTTGGTGGTTATAATAAATCAATACATATCTCTAAAATAGCTGCTTTATATCTATACGTTTTGTATGCACAAACCCGCACAATTTTGCACAATTTTTTTGATGCTATTTTTCCCCTTTCCGCCCGGTACGCACGCGTGCTGGGCCGGTTTCTGCACTTGCACAAAAAATGAAGCGAGAGTCGCGCGCAGGTGACGGGGGAACAGCCCCCGCGATGGGGGGTAGGTAGGGTTCCCCTTTGCTGTGCCGAATCCGGCCCATTTCCCGCCCTGCTGCGTGCGTATTTCCCTCCGGGAGATGCGGCGCGTCATCCGGTGAGAGAGCCCGACAGCGCGGCGCTGAGGCGGTTTTATGTGTGTGGGAAATGGTGGTGTTAGCCGTTGATCTGAAAAGAGATTGTTCGCAGATGGCGTGAAAGTTTTTGAATGAAAACCGCCGCGTGAGTGCGGCGGCGGCGGTGGGATATCACTCGGCTTTCAACAGGGCGTAAGGGTTGAAGCGGATCACCTCCATCCCCAGCCAATCATTCACATGCTTAAGCGCTTCCATCACCGGCATCAGTTCGTTGATGGCGAACACCCGCGCGGCTTTCTCCACATCGCCAAAGGAGCCGTTACCCTCCGGCATGGCGCCCATCAGTTGCGGCGGCACGCGGTGCGCCGCGAGGATATCGTCACGCGTCACCGATTTGATATTCAGGAATTCATCTTTGGCCGATATCTGGCTGAAGGGAATAATCTGTACCCCTTTTTCACCGCCGCCCGGCGCGTGTAACAGCAGGTTTTTAAACGCGCCTTTACCGCGCGCTTCCTTCAGCGTTTTCTTCACGTTATCCATGCTTTCGGTATCCACCTGGGATGCGCCGATGTAGATAATGCACCCGGCGTGCGAACCGTTGTCATAGTAGAGCTTGCGGAACATATCGGCAGAGTGCGACAGGCTGGCCGACAGCAGCGCGCCCATGTACTCGGGCATACCGTAGATCTCCTGGTGAATATCCGGGTTGATGACGTGGCACACGCTGTCGGTATCAAACGTGTGTTCATCTTTCCACTGCCGGATAAACCAATAGGTATTCAGATCGCTGCCGCGCCGGGTGTACTTGGCCGGAACGTGGCGCAGGGACAACACGCCGCCCAGCCGGTTGACCCGGCGTTCAAGGTAACCGTTGCCGAAAACAAACCAGTCGAGCACGAAGGCGGAGAACGCCTGACGCGACAATAGCGGGTGCGGGATAAAGCACCCGGTCAGCGCATTGCGTTTGAAGTACAGCGCGGACTGGTGCCATGACGCACTACCAAACGCGCGAGCCAGCCCGTACCAATCCACCGGGGTGTCGTAATAACGGCCATTGTCGGCGCAATACATGTTATCCAGCAGGTCATGGCCATCCCTGACCGGATAGGGGCCGTCAAAGGTAAACGCGCTCAGCCCCGGATCGCTTTTCAGGGCCGCCGCCATATCCGGCTGACTGGCGGTAACCGCCCGGTGTGTGCCGGTTTTATCTTTTCTTTTCATCAGAACTCCATCGCAAAGCCACCGCCGCCCTGCTCCTGGCCGAGTGGTTCATTGATGACGGCCAGCATGGTTGCCCAGGCCAGATCGCCATGATTAGAGCCGCGTGCGCGGTCGGTGTCGTAAGTCATGATGCCGCCCGGCGTCTTGACGCGCCGCACGGCGTTGAACGCATTGATTAGCGCCCGTTCGCTGCGGTCGTATTCCCAGCGGCCGGCACGAATGACCTGAAGCATTTTCAGCACTAGGGCGCGTTTGGATGACACCGACATCAGGAAGCACACCGCCGCCGGGAAGAATTTCTTCACAATCTGGTAGACCGCTTCGCCAATGCCGGTGCCATCAATGGCGATATGCTGCACGTTGTATTTGAAGGTCAGCGCTTCGATCACTTTCGCCTGTTCTTCGAACTCCAGACCGCGTATTTGCTGGGTTTCGATGGTGCGGAACTTGCCGCCTGCCACCAGTGGCGGCACCACCACCGAGATCGCCCCGCTGTCGCCGTTGCCGCTGCTGCCGTTGGCGTCATAACCAATCCAGACGCCGCGATCGGCCATTGGGCGTGACGCGAAGGGCTTCCAGTCCGGCCATTCGTCGTAACCGTCGGCACCGCAGGCGATAAGTGCATTCAGATTGAACGCCGACTCACCATCACGGACGAACTCACACATATACAGGTTGAGAAAATCATCCCCGCTGTTTTCATCCTGAATTTCTTCCAGGTCGGTGTATTCCCAGCCGTGATCGATGACATCCTGTAGCGTCACAATCTGACGCCAGGTTTTGTCCGGGCACAGCAGGCCGCTATTGAGTGCTTTCCATGACACATCAAACGCGACCTTTTGCGCCTTGCTGCGTTTCTCATTCCAGCGTGCGCCCGTCCAGAATGGGTACGCTTCATGGGTTTCACTCGATGGGGTGGAAAAGTAAGTGCGCGTCAGCCCCTTCAGCGTCGCCATAGCGCCCGCCACTTTGCGCAAATTGGTGAAGTTGCTGACCCAAAAAAACTCGTCAAACTTCAGATTCCCGGTATAGGACTGTGCCGTTGCCGCAGACGTGCCGAGGAAATGCAGCTCAGCCCCGTTGCTCAGGACGATTTTGTCACCGCCTTTCAGCTCAACGTCCACCTCCTCCGCTACCTTCTGGATAAAGCCCCGGAACTGGTGCGCCTGCCGACGTGATGCCGACAGAAAAATCTGGTTGCGCTGATAGGGGTATTTCACATCGTCGCGCAGTGCATCAAGCAGCGCTTCACGCGCAAAATACCAGGTGGCACCAATCTGGCGTGACTTCAGGATCATGCGGTTTCGGTGGTGACGTTGCTCATACCAGCCACGTTGATGCCACGAAAGGGAATCCAGTATTTTTTCCCGTAGCGCGGCGATCTGTTCGTCAGTGAAGTGATTTTTAACCTTGCGCTGGCGGGGTTTCTTGCCGCCTGCGGCATTGCCCGGCTGGCCGTCATTCAGCGTTTTCAACTGCCGGGTCAGCGCGTCCATTTCCTTCAGGTCGCCACCGGTTTTAGTCGGCTTCTGGGCCAACTGGCACAACCGCGCATCAATAGAATGCGTCACGCGCTGGATAGGCGGCGTTTCGTCCCATTCGTCGCGCTTTTTCCAGGCATACACCGTGTTTTGATTAATCCCCATCAGGCGCGAAATTTCCGCTGGCGGGTAACCCTGCCAGTAAAGCTGTTTTGCTCGCTGCCGTACAAATGCGTCCTGAATCATGCGCGGTTTCCCCCTTTGCCGGGAAGATTACCCCGCGCGCGATCCGCCTTTCGCTCACTTTCGGCTCTGGCCCTCCGCCGACAACAAAACCGCGTTGAGACAGGGAGTTAGGCTCTGCAATCATGGCGTCACAGACACCACAGGACAGGACTACAGGCATGAGCGGTACAGCCAAACCGACCCGCAAAAAATTCCGGGTTGCCGTCTCCGGTTCCACCGTTGACGGGCGCGAAATCGGACGCGACCACCTCTATGCAATGGCGGAAAGCTACAACCCGCAGGTATACGGCGCCCGCGTTAACGTTGAGCACATTCTTTCGCCCTATCCGGGCAGTGATTTCAGTGCGATGGGCGATGTTGTCGCGCTGAGCGCGGAAGACATTACCGACGGCCCGCTAAAAGGCCGCGCCGCGTTGTATGCGGAAATCGAACCCACCGAGCGGATGAAGCAGCTCACCGGGGAAGGGAAGAAGATTTATTCCAGTATCGAAATCGATCCGCAGTTTGCCGCGACCGGCAGGCCGTATCTGCGTGGTCTGGCGATGACGGATACCCCGGCCAGCCTGGGCACCGAGCGCCTGAAGTTCGCCGCGCAGCAACGGGCGCAGGTGCAGGCATTCAACAATCTGCCCGGTGAGCCGGTCATGTTTACCGAAGCGATGGAGGCGGAGCTGGTCGAACTGTCCGAACAGCGCAGCGACGAGGGTAAGCAGTGGTTTTCCCGCGTGATGGGGATTATCGGCAAAGGCCGCAAGTCAGACGGTGAACAATTTTCCCAGGTACGCGAAGCGGTGGAGAACGTCGCCCAGTCCCATGCTGACCTGCTGGACAATTTCAACGCGCTGAAAAACCAACAGCAGCAGGACAGCCGCACCATCCAGACGCTGACCAGCGAGCTGGCCGCGCTCACGCAGAAGCTGGCGACGCAGGATAACAGCTACAGCCAGCGTCCGCCGGCCAGTGGCGGCAACAGCGGCGCGCAACTGGCTGACTTTTAAGTACCGTTAAGCGAGACAAGCGAACATGGAAAACTCTACCCGTAATCTTTATAACCAATACATTTCCCGTCAGGCGCAGCTTAACGGGGTGCAGCCGAATGACGTGGCGATGACCTTCAGCGTCGAACCGGCTGCCCAGCAGCGCATGGAGCAAGCCGCGCAGGAAAGCGATGAATTCCTGAAACAAATTAACGTGTTTGGCGTGAAAGCCCAGGAAGGCCAGAAGATCCTGATCGGCAGCAAGGGACCGATCGCCAGTACCAACAACAGCAGCGACGGCACGTCCCGCCGTAACCCGACCGACAACCATTCCAAAGAGTCGAACACCTACCACTGCCGCAAGGTGAATTATGACTCAGCGATCAGTTACCCGCAGTTGGATGCCTGGGCGACGCAGCCGAACTTTCAGGCGCTGATCAGTCAGGCGAATGCACAGCAAATCGGCCTCGATCGCATCATGATTGGTTTCAACGGCACCACCTATGCCGAGACGTCCAACCGCAGCGCCAATCCGCTGTTGCAGGATTGCGGTGTCGGCTGGTTGCAAAAAACCCGCAACGATGCGGCGCACCGCATTATCAAAAATGTCACGCTGACCGCCCGCGACGAAGACAACAAGATTATTGCCAAAGGCACCTACGGCAACCTCGACACCGCTGTGTTTGATGCCAAAAACAGCCTGCTGGATCCGTGGCACCGCAAGGCGCCGGATCTGGTGGTGATTATGGCGTCCGACCTGCTGACGTCCAGCAATTTTCCGCGCCTCAATGCGCTGAGCCAGAGCAACCCCAATACCGAGTTACTGGCCGGTCAGTTGATTGTCAGTCAGGAGCGTGTGGGCGGCCTGCCGACCTTTCTGGCACCTTACTTCCCGTCCAACGCGGTGCTGATCACCTCGTTCAAAAACCTGTCGGTTTACTACCAACTGGGGGCACTGCGCCGCAGCATCGCTGAAGAGCCGCAGTACAACCGGATCGCCACCTACCAGTCGTCCAACGACGACTTTGTGGTGGAGGACTACGGCAAGGTGGCCCTGATCGACGGCATTCAGTTTGCGCAGGCAGCAGGCGACGGCCAGTAACAGCCAGGCGGGGTAACACTCCGCCCCAACCGGAGAACACACCATGCTGACACCGGCACAACGACATTTTCAGCGGGTTATGGCCGAGCGCCGGGGCCAGGCGGACACCGAAACGGCGGTGTCACGCACTGCCCATGAGCAAATCCTTCACCGCCTGCGCCTGCATCAGGCCGCGCTGAAACAGGTGCAATCTGATGCGACCAAAGCGGAGATGAAAAAAGCCATGCTGCCGGAATACGACGGCTGGATTGATGGCACGCTGGAAGGCGACAGCGGCCGACAGGATGAGGTGATCGTCACCCTGATGGTGTGGGCGATCGACTGCCAGGATAACGCACTGACACTGAGGCTGGGGCGTTACGTCGTTAAGCATGGCCTGTCTTTGCCTGCCGACAAGTTCCGCCGCGATGCGGTAACGGTACTGGCTGAGGAAGTGAGCAACCCGGTGTTGACGCTGGCAACCACCGATGCCGATGCCGACCTGAGCGGGTATACCGCCGTGCTGGATGAAGTGGCCGCGATTGTGGACGGCAAAGACATGCCGGATGAAGTGCGCGCCAAGCTGTGCAAAGCCCGCGCCTTCTCGCGCCGCGCAGCGGTGGATGCGCAAACCAAAGCCGAGGCACTGAAACTGTTCCGGGAAGCGATGGCCCGCAATCCGAACGCGGGAGTGAAACGGGAGATCGCAACCCTGACGCGGGAGCTGAAAAAGCTCATGCCGGGCAGCAGTAACGAGCCGGAAGACGGCGCGCCCGGCGACGATGAGACGACCACGGAAACACCCGCCGGGGAGACACCGCCTGCGGCTTCAGCCGACGCCGCGCAGCCAGCGGTAAAAAAAGCCGCCGTGCGTAACACCACGGCGCGGAAAACCACACGGACGACGGGCAAAAGCAAAGCCGCCCGTCAGTCTGCCAAACGTTAACGACTTCGGCCCCGTCCGACAGGCGGCGCGCCGGGTGATCTGCCCGTATACGGTCTTTTTGCCCGGCGCCCACCGCCTGACTTTTGGGAGAGTTGAGCATGAGCCTGGTGGCTTCGAAACGTGTTAGTGACGGCGGCGACGTGCCGGAGATTGACGACGGCGCGGCGGCAGTCAGCGCCGGGGAGTTCTGGCCGGTGATCGTCCTGCGCGATCTGCGCCTGGCCGCCCGCATCACCGGCGGTATCACCACCACCCGCCTGATGCACGTCACTACTGAAGCGGTGGTGCATGTGACTGACCAGTTGGCGAGCTGGCAGCAGACACAACAGGCCGCCGGATATGCCGCACTGGCGGACGTCCCGGCCGGACAGGTCAACGGCGAAAGCATCAAGGTGTACCGCTTCAAGCGTGCGGTTTATGCCATCGCCCGCGCCCTGCTGCTGGAGGGATACCGCGATGTGGATACCACGGCCAAAGGCGACAAGGCAACGGACACCTTTGACAGCCAGCGTGACGATTTATGGCGTGATGCGCGCTGGAGCATCGCCGATATACGCGGCGCCCAGCGCCTTTTTGCGGAGTTGTGCTGATGGTAGTCCGGGCGCTTCAGGGCGATACGGTGGACTTGCTCTGTTATCGCCATTACGGCACATCCGCCGGTGTCACCGAGCAGGTGATCGCCGCCAATCCGGGGTTAAGCCGCCAGATGTTTCTGACGGCCGGGCAGGCTATCACGCTGCCTGATATTCCCCGTCAGACAGAACAGGAAACGGTGCAGTTATGGGATTAAACGATCTTCAGCGCCTCAATGATGGGGTGACCTATGGCCTGTCCGTGATGGTGACCGGCATCGGGGTGATGACCGTCAGTGAAAAAGTTGCGCTGGCGGGCCTGGTTATCGGTGTTGTCACCGCGTGGCGCGCCTGGCTGTTCCGGCGTCGTATCGAGCGCGCACAACGACGCCGCAATGAACTGATCGAACAGATTTTACAGCAGTCCGAACGCCGCACGCTGAATGCGTCGGAACGCCGCGCGGTGGCTATTTTGCATCAGGGTGACGTTGACGATGAAAACCGCGATTAAACGCTGTTCGATTGCGCTGATTGTGGCGCTCGGCGTCACGCTGTCCCCCGGCACACTGCGCACGTCGCCGGAAGCACAGCAGAAAACGGCCAGTTGGGAAGACTGTCGCCAGTCGCCTTATTACTGCCCCGCCGGGGTGCTGACGGTTGGCATTGGCTCTACCGGCAACGTGCAAAACCGGGCGTACAGCAATGACGAGATCGCCCGCCGCTGGGTCAACGATATGCAGCGGGCAGAGAACTGCGTCAACGGCAATTTTAACGGCGCTGCCATGCCGCAATCGGCGTTTGACGCCATGACCGACACGGCGTTTAACCTCGGTTGCAGCGGCCTGATGTGGTTTACCAACCGGCAGGGCAGCAAGCAGCGCACCACCATCTGGAAACATGCGCAGGCGCACGAATGGCCCGCGATGTGTGAGCGGCTGACCGATTTTGTCAACAGCGGCGGCCAGCGCTCCACCGGGCTGGTTAACCGCCGCAGCGACTTTAAAGCCTGGTGCCTGCGTGATCTGGCGGGTGTGCCATGAAGCTGACCGTCACCCTTGCCGTGCTGCTGGTGCTGGCCGTCAGCGGCGTGCTCTGGCAAACCTACCAGCGCGGTATCGACCGGGCACATACCGAGGCACTGACAGACAGCGCCCGGCAACAGCGCGAACTGTTAACCGAAGTACGGGCACTGGCCGACGATGCCAGAAACGTGCTGGCGCAGGTGCGCGAGCGTGAGCAACAGCGTTATGCCGAAGGGGAAGAACGCCGTGAAAATCTGCGCGAAGTTATGCAGTCCGATACGTGCGCTAACACTGTGGTGCCTGCTGCTGTCAGCGACAGCCTGCAAAAACGCGCCGCCGTCGCTCAGCGTGCAGATACTGCACGACCCGGCGCCGCCCAGCCTGACGGCGCCGACACCGACGCCCGCACTGAAAACGCCGGTGACCTGGGGCGCGGTCGCGCTCTGGAGTGATCAGCTTTTGGATGCGCTGGACACCTGCAACGCAGACAAGGCCGCCATCAACGATTTATACCTGCGTCGCCTTCAGCGCCTGAAGGACGCGGCCACACCATAGGGGAATGCTCATGCTGAAAACCAACTCGCTACGCACCGCGCTGACGGCATCCAATACCTGGTGCCGGGCCAACCCGGAAGCCTTCACGGTGTTTGTGGAAGAAGGCGGCATTGAAACCACCGGGGAAACGCCGTCGTTTCTGTACCGCTACTCGCTGGTGCTGTTCGTGATGAACTTCACCGGCGATATCGACGATTTCACCTTACCGCTGATGGCCTGGTTGTGGCAGAACCAGCCCGACCTGCTGCTGAACCCGCAAAAGAACCGCGAGGTGAAATTCACCACGCTGATCAATAACGACGACAGCGCCGACATTCTGTTTGAAATTCCGGTGCGTGAGCGGGTTAAGGTCACGCGGGACGATAACGGCATCCTGCGTGCCGAACATTTGCCTGAACCTCGTCCGCGTCTCACCGGCGGGGTATGGGATGCGGTGCTTGACGATGCCACCGGGGAGGCAGCGGCATGACGGATAAATTATTTCACGCGCTGGATAAGGTGTTTGATGACATCCTTTCCGGCCTGTCACCTGCCGGACGGCTGAAAACGGCCCGTCAGGTCGGACAGGCGCTGCGCCGCAGTCAGCAGCAGCGCATCCGGGCGCAGAAAAACCCGGACGGCTCGGCTTATGCGACCCGCCGCCGCAAGGTGCTGCGTTCGCAAAAAGGAATGGTCTTTGTCTGGGAAGGCCAGGTGCGCCACCTGAAGAACTGGCACGGCGGCCGGGGAAAATACGGCCGCACGATCACCGGCTTTGATGAAGACCGCAACGCCATCCGCACGTTTTACCGCAGCGATATTGAGCGTTATATCGAGATCAACACGCAGGCGGTGCGCCGCACGACCAGCAAGACAACCCCGATGTTTCAGCGCCTGCGCGGTTATCGTTTTCTCAAAATGCGGGCCGATACCGACGGTGCCAGCGTAGGATTTGACGGCATCGCCGGTCGTATCGCCCGCGTGCATCAGTACGGCGAGCGTGACAAGGTCGGGTCGGGCGCCTTTGCCCGCTACCCGGTGCGTGAACTGCTGGGGATCTCCCTGGCTGATGAGCGTCTGATCCAGGACGCGGTGATCAACAGTCTGGGGAGTGCCGCCACATGAGCGCTGAACTGATGCGATTACTGGAAAACCTGTTGCGCGTCGGCGTCGTCACGGCGGTTGACCCGGCAACCTGGCGGGTACGTGTTAAGAGCGGTGAATTGCTCACCGACTGGCTACGCTGGAACACCACGCGCGCCGGGGCGTTTAACGTCTGGTTCCCGCCTGCCGTCGGAGAACAGGTGTTGCTGGGTTGCCTTGGCGGTAATCCGGAAACCGCCGTGATTATCGGTAGCCTGTTCAGTGAAGCCCACCCGGCACCCGGCAACAGCCTGAAGGAAATTGTGATCACCGCGCCGGACGGTGCCCGGTTTCGGTATGACGCCGTAGCGGGTTCGCTGGAAGCAACCGGCATGAAAACCGTCAACGTGGTGGCCTCGGTCAGCGTCACACTGAATACGCCGGTGGTGGAATGCACTCAGCACCTGAAGGCCCGCACCGTGGAGATCACCCACGGCGGCACCCTGGCCGGTAATGTGGCACATTCTGGCGGCGCGATGACCTCTAACGGCGTCCAGGTGGATAACCATCGCCACGGCGGCATTCAGCCCGGCGGTAGCTGGACGAGTGGTACACAATGACCGCGACCTATACCGGCATGAATCCGTATGGCACCGGCACCCTGACCGATGCCGATCAGCTCTGGCAGTCGGTGCGTGACATTCTGACTACGCCGCTGGCCTCGCGGGTGATGCGCCGGGATTACGGCAGCCTGATCCCCGACTTGCTGGATGCGCCGCAGAATGCCGTTACGCGGCTTCAGTTGATGAGTGCGGCCGTTATCGCCCTGACGCGCTGGGAGCCGCGTATCTCGCTGAATGCCGTCGATATTCGTTATTCAGCATCGGGAGCGGTAGACGTGGCGTTATCGGGGTTGATTACCGAAACGATGCAGGCGGCCAACGCTGCCATCACGCTCAGGGGTGACAGTGATGGCAACGGTTGATTTATCGCAGTTACCCCAGCCGCAGATCATTGAAGTGCTGGACTTCGAAGTCATCCTTCAGGACGTGAAAGCGGTGATGATTGCCGCCTTTCCGGCCGCTCAGCAGGCGTCCGTGACCGCCGCGCTAGCGCTGGAGTCCGAGCCACTCACCGCGATCGCGCAGGTGATCGCCTACCGGGAAATGATGTTACGCCAGCGGATTAACGAAGGCGCGGAAGCCTGCCTGCTCAGCTACGCCGTGTCATCCGATCTGGATAATCTGGCCGCCAACCTGAACACCAAACGATTGACTATCACCGAAGCGACCGACACCGCCGATGCCGTGATGGAAAGCGACAGCGCGCTACGCTTGCGGGCGCAGGCGGCTTTTGAGGGACTGAGCGTGGCCGGGCCGACCGGCGCGTATGAGTATTTTGCCAAAAGTGCCAGCGGCAAGGCAGCGGATGCCAAAGCGATCAGCCCGTCCCCGGCGGTAGTGGTGGTGTCGGTGTTATCCACCGAGGGAGACGGCAGCGCCTCGGCTGACCTGCTGGCGGCGGTCGATGCCGCGCTGTCTGCCGATGATAAACGCCCGGTTGGCGACCGCCTGACGGTACAAAGCGCCGAGATAGTGCGTTATGCCATTACGGCGGTGTTGTACCGCTATCCGGGGCCGGAATCGGAGCCGATCCAGCAGGCCGCACAGCAGGCATTAACATCATGGCTCAGCGCACAGGGGCGCATCGGGCGCGATGTGGCTCGCTCGGCCATTATGGCGGCGCTGCATGTGCAAGGGGTGCAACGCGTTGAACTGCTGGAACCGGCGCAAGACATCGTGATCAGCGACACGCAGGCGGCGTACTGCACCGGGTTCACGATCACCGAGGGCGGCAGCGATGAGTAACAGCCTGCTGCCCCCGTCAGCCAGCGACTTTATGCGCAACGTCGCCAGCTCCACCCAGCTCCTGAGTGGGATAGCGGTCGATCTGGATACGTTATGGGACGCTGAGCGCTGCCCCGTCGGGTTATTGCCGTACCTTGCCTGGGCGCTGTCGGTTGACCGCTGGGATAAGCGCTGGTCAGAACAGACCAAACGCCAGGTGATCAAGGCGGCCTGGCTGGTACACCGTCAGAAGGGCACTATCGCGGCATTGCGCCGGGTGGTGGAGCCGTTCGGCTATCTGATTCGCATTACCGAGTGGTGGCAGACTGGCGGCACGCCCGGCACCTTCCGGCTGGATATCGGCGTGCAGGATGCTGGCATCACCGAAGAAACCTATCTGGAGCTTGAGCGGCTGATCGCTGACGCCAAACCGGTAAGTCGCCACTTGCTGGGGCTAAATATCGTCATGGACTGCGCGGGTAATATCCCGCTGGCCGCCGGGCAATACAGCGGCGATGCGCTGACCGTTTACCCCTATTTTCCCGAAACGATTACCACCGGCGGTGCGGATATACACGCAGCGGCGATACATCTGTCTGACAATGTGAGCGTGAACGCATGACAACAAAATATTTTGCCTTGCTGACAAATACCGGCGCGGCGCTGCTGGCGAACGCTACTGCGCTGGGGCGGCAACTGTCGATTACACAAATGGCGCTGGGCGATGGCGGCGGCACACTGCCGACCCCAGACTCGGCACAAACGAAACTGGTGAACGAACGGCGCCGGGCGCCGCTCAATTCCCTGGGCGTTGACCCGGCGAACCCGAGTCAGATTATTGCCGAACAGGTGATCCCAGAGGACGAGGGCGGCTGGTGGATACGTGAAATCGGTCTGTATGATGCGGCGGGTAACCTGATTGCCGTCGCCAACTGCCCGGAAACCTACAAGCCGCAATTACAGGAAGGCTCTGGCCGGGTGCAGACGGTGCGCATGATTTTGATTGTCAGTAGTACCGAAGCGGTAACGCTGAAAATCGATCCGTCGGTAGTGCTGGCGACGCGTGCATATACCGACGGTAAGGCCACCGAAGCGAAAACCTACACCGATGTTCAGACGAACAACGCCAAAATTGAAGTGAAAGCTTACGCCGATAACCTGCTGGATCAGCTCGCGACGACGATGACGGCAACGCTGACCGAAAAAATGGATAAAACGCAGAACGGCGCGGATATTGCCGACGTGGCAAAATTTCTGGAAAACATCGGCCTGACAGCGCCACGGTTTAGCGGTGTGGTTGGCACAACCCGTAACGCCAAAATGAGCATTACAACGGCATCCGCGACAGCGACCTTTACCGCAGATGAAATCATTGTGGCCGAGTCGCTGGGCGGGCGGCAATATCGCCTCAGTTTGTTTAACGCCAGCGTCAATCTGGCAATGACCGGCGCTGGCGGTATGGACACAGGAGCGGCACCGGCGGCGGGCTTTGTGGCGCTTTACGCCATCTACAACCCAACCAGCAAGGCACCGGCACTGCTGGCAGTGAATACCACCAGCGCGGTATCACCTGAAATTTACACTGGCGGCAACATGCCGGCCGGCTATAGCGCATCAGCACTGGTCAGTGTCTGGCGAGTATCATCATCACGATTTGTGGTGGGCTATCAGTCAGGGCGCCATATCAATATTATGCGCAGCGCCGCGCTCAGCAGCACAACGCAGCATGCTGACTTGATCCCCCTCTCTCTGGCCGGGTTGGTGCCGCCAAATGCCCATTCGGTGAATGGCGACGGCTACACGACAACGAGCGATGGCTCGACGGTAGCCGTGAATTTCGCGATCGCATCATCGGCAACAGGTATTAACCGGTATTCGGCGACGCAATTTGGTTCACTGTCGATGCCTTTTTCATCCGTCGCCATTATTGACGCCCAAACGGTTTATTACACCGCAACCATCGTTTCCGGGGCGTTGACGATGGCCATAAACGTGAGTGGGTACGAGATATGATTTACGTTCAATTTTCTGATTCATCGCAAACTGACGTTGTTGCTGTATTCAGTTGCCCGCAGGATGAAGCGGCTTACCAACATCAGGGGCAGGTACCAGACAATGACGCACGCTATCTGACATTTATCTCTAAGCTGGAGCAGGTCGAGTAACAGATAACACGGCCCTGTCGGGCCGTTAAAACAGCCCTTTCACCGTATCGATAGCGCCCGTCGCTGCATCCTTAACACTCTTCATCGCGTTGGTTGCCGCACTGCGCGCAGTGTCCATCAGGTCGCTAAAGGATGATGATTGCAGCTTCTCCCGCAGGTCTTCATCACAGCGCTGAAAGCTCAGCGAAAACTCAATCTTCTTTGCCTTCCCGTAGCGATTCAGTTCTGTGCGCGTGGTCTGCATACCTGTCAACACGTACATGCCGTAAATCTGCCCGGTGCCGTCAATCAACGGCCAGGGGCGGCCGCTGTAGGCTTGCGTGGTTAGCGCGGTTAACGACACTTCACCACCGGTAATTTCAGGGTACAGCACGCCGCTCAGCGTGATCTGATCTTCCCCGGCGCCAATGTATTGCCATTTTGCGGAACGGTTAATCCGCTCATTCTTTACATGCCGCCAGGCACGCGACTGCTGAAGCTGTTGATAAGGCAAGGTACGCAGCTCAAACACAAACAGCCCATACACCATCATCATCGGTTTTTCTCCTTACTCTCTGTCTCTGAAACTGCCACGCTGAAGTCTGTCGCGGCGGGCCAGTTCGGCACTGACCGCATCGGCCACAATACGGCCCAGCTCTCGGGCGTCCTGCCGTTCAACACCGTGCAGGTGTATATGGATTTCCCCGTTGAAACCACTCGCCGCCGGTGTTCTGGCCGCCGGGCGACTGACCGGGGACGCATCGGCCTGTTTGACGGGCAGCGTTGCCGCGACCACGGCGGGGCGGTCGCTGAGCGCCTGCATGGTCTGCGCAGGCTGTGAGGGGGCAGAAGGTGTGCCGCCAGTGAGCCGGGATTCCTGCCACTCGCCACGCACGGCCAGCGCTTTCGGCAGATTTTTGAATACGATATCGCCGGGGCCGATGCGCTTTTTGGTTTCTTCCAGCACGCCGCCGGTGTTGTCGGCAATCTTCTGCAAACGGCGCTGGGTGCCGCTGTCCCCGGTCAGGGGCGGCTTGGGCGCGGGTGGAGGCGCAGTGGTGGCCCCCTTCAAATCGCCAGTCAGGCTGGTGACCAGACCCTGAAGCCGGTTTTTTCCTTCCGGCGTCAGTTCGCCCTTCAACTGGTCGGCTTTTTTCTGAGCCGCATCCAGTCCCGACGGGATCAGGCCGAGCTTTTCCAGAACCCAGCCAATCCCCTCCATCAGCTTTTGCAGCGGCCATAACAGCATTTCCAATGCTGACCCCAGCACCTTACCGAATCCATAGCCCGCGATCGCGCAGTCATCCAGCGTCTTCTTTGTGGTCTGGATCGGGTCAAAGAGTTGCTTAAACCGATCCCACAGGCGCGACACGGCCGACACAATCACATCAAAGACGGGGGCCAGGCCGGTAAATGTCTGACGAATCGGGCCAAGACTGATAACAATGCCGGTAAACATCCCGCTGAAAAACGTTTTGATAGGCTCCCAGAAGCGCCAGATAAGCAGCCCTGCCGCCACAAACGCCGCACCAATCAACCCGATCGGGCTTAACAGCAATGACAGCACGCCGCCTAACATCGAGACGGCGCCGGTGATCAGGCTCCATAGCGCAGGCAAGCCGCTTAGCCGCAACAACAATCCGCCAACGCCCCTGACCAGTGAACCTAACGCCGCCGCCGGCGAGGTGAACACGGCCAGCAACATGCCGCGCAGCGGGGTCAGTGTCGTCGTCAGTCGGCCCGCGCTGCCGGAAAAAAGCTGTAGCCAGCCGCCCATGCGTGCCATCGGCCCGCCGAGCAGGCTACTTAACCCCGAAAACAGCGACAGCGCGCCACCGACGCCCCGCGAACCCAGCAGCAGTGAAAAGCCGAGCTGGAGCTTAGCCAGCGGCCCCATCAACAGGCCAATTGCCAGCGAGGTGCCGCCGATTGCCACCGTGAGTGCCAGCGCACCGCCGCCGGCCAGTAACAGCGTCTGCGTCAGTTTGGGGTTTTCTTTCACCCAACCGCTCACGTTGGTGATCACATCACTTAATCCCTGCGTCAGGCTACGCAGCGGCTTATCTGTCGTCTCTTCAACCTGAATACGGAAGCCTTCCCAGGCGCTGTCGAGGTTTTTCAGGTCGCCGCCCAGGTTGTCCGCCATCTTTTTAGCAACGGCGTCCGCTTCACCCTTGGCTTTTTTCAACTCCCCAGACAGTTTTCCCAGCGCGCCGCTACCGGCCGCCTGTACCAGTGTTTGCAGGCCGACAAAGGCTTCCTCCCCGGCGATATCCTTGAAGAAGGACACCTGATCGACCTGGCCGTATTTTTGGGTCGCCTTGTACAGATCGCGTAACACGTCCTGCATTGGCCGCATCTTGCCTTTGGCATCGGCCACCGACACGCCCAGCTCTTTTAACGCCGCCGCTGCGGCTTTCGGCGGCGAGGCCAGCCGCGAAAGGCTGGCACGCATGGCGGTACCGGCATCACTGCCGCGAATACCGTTATTCGCCAGCATGCCGGCCATCGCGGCCGCATCTTCCAGACTGATCCCCAGCTTGGCCGCCACCGGCCCGGCGTATTTCATGGTTTCGCCGAGGCTGAACAGGTCGGTGTTGGTGCGGGTAAACGCACCGGTCAGCACATCGCTGACCCTATCCATCTGGCTCGCATCCAGATTGAACTGCGACAGGATATTTGAGCCGATATCGGCGGTTTCGCCCAGCTCCATGCCACCGGCCAGCGCCATATTCAGCACGCCCGGCAGTGCCGCCTGAATAGCTTGAGGCGTAAAGCCGGCCATCGCCAGAAACGCCTGCCCGCTGGCCGCATCGCGGGTGGTGAATGCGGTTTCCGCGCCGAGCTTTTTGGCCTGCGCCCGCAGGGCCGCCAGTTGCTGATCGCCTTTATCCAGTCGAGTCAGCGCCTGAACGCGCGACATCTCTTCATCAAACCCGACCGCCGGGGCCAGAAATTGCCCACCCGCGTATCCGACTGCCGCCCCGCCCGCCACCGCCATTGTGCCGCTGCCGCGCAGCTTGCCCGCCGTCTGCTGCATCCGCTCATAGCGGGCGCGGGCCTGCGTGACGGCAGCCAGTTGCCGCCGCTCTCGCTCCAGTGTCTGGTTATATTGTTCGGTGCGCCGGATGGCGCTCTGGATGGTGGCATTACTGCCGACCAGCGACACGCCATGACCGCGTACCGCCTGCGAGGCAGCGCGCAGCTTGACCACTTCCTGATCGCGGGTGATGTTCAACCGCTCCAGTTTGGCGGCCAGTGAGGCCATGTGCTCCCGTTGCTTGTCAGTCAGCACCGTGCCGCTTTGCTGGGCCTTTTTCAGCCCGTCCAGGCTACGGCTGGCTTCATCAATCTTGCGAGAGGTCTTTTGTACGCTGTCGCGCAGGCGATTGAAGGACTTGGACTGTTGATCCAGATCCTTGATGGCGGCCTGGGTACGTTTGAGGGATTCAGATAAACCGCCCGCACTCTGGCGGGCGGTGTTGACCGGGCGGGTCAGGCGGTCGATAGCGCTGAAGGCTACGCGGATATCAAGGCTTTTCATCGGCTTCACTGGCTCCACTTCGGATAGCCGCCCGCGCGCGCCAGGCTATCACGTCGCCCAGATCCATGCTGAACAGTTCAGAGGGCGGCCAGTTAAAAACAACGGCGATATCGGCGACCAGATCGTCTATCTGGTCGAACTGCAAGACGGTTATGCTTCCTCCGTCGCCTCCGCGTTCGGCTCGCCAGGCTCCGCATGTACTAAAAAAGGCGTGATGGCCTCCGCCAGCCGCATGAAATCGCGGGTATCCATCGCGTTGATCTCGGCCAGCTTCAATTTTGGCGAGGTGACGCGCGTTAACAGGGTGGTGATGGAATCCACGTCCATATTCAGGACGTTGACCAGCCGCAGGCCGCGCAGCGAGCCAGCCTGTTTGATGTCGTCGGTGATTGCCACCTGGCTGATGGTGCTGTCGCCACGCGCGATGGGTGTTGCCAGGGTAACGGTGTTGTCGTTCGGTGTGTTCATGGTCACAGGCTCCGGGCGGCTGGTGTGGCCGCCATTGTTAAGATTGTTCAGTTACCGAGTCCGAGCGCGGAGGTGATGCGATCCGGGTAGATGTTTTTGCCGTTTTTCTTGTAGATGAAATTCAGCAGGTCAATTTCCAGCACCGATTGATCGTCAATCGACAGCTTGTAATAGGTGTTTTTCAGCGCATAGGTGACGGATGTGTCTTCGCCCTGCTTAGACTCGCCGCCGTCAATCTCGGTAATACGTCCGCGCATTTCCACCTCAACAAGCTGGCTGTCGCCGTCGGTGTAGTATTCCCCCGCAAAGCGCAGGCGAACGTCATCGATATCGCCGCCGTATTCCAGCAACAGCTTTTTCTCCATGCCGCCGACGACCATCTGCGCTTCCAGCGCGCCGGAGTCCATGCCGAGATCGACCGCCACCGAGCCAATCATGCCGGCGCCCTGAAAGTCTTCCGTTTTGCGGGTCAACTTTGGCAGCGTGACGGAGGTGACCTTGCCGATCTGGTTGTTGCCGTTCACAAAGCAGGTGAACAGGCGCAATTTATGCGGTACGGCCATTTACACACCTCCCAGCGACGAGAACGCGGAATCAAAATAGTCATCGGTGAAGGTCTGGTATAAGGTCAGGTCTTCCAGCGGCGGTACCGGCGTGTACTTGTAACGCACGCGCACCTGTCCCTGTCGTAGGCCGGTTGTGGGGTTGTCCTGAATATCGAACCAGCATTCCCCGCCGATCAGCCTGCCTGCGGTCACCAGCGCGCTCAGCTTGCCGTTGATGCCGTTCACCACGTCTTTCACGTTGGCCGGGGTAAGCGGTTCGTCAACGGCTTCAAACTGCGCTTCCGCGATACTGTCGGCGAGGATTTGCGCGGTACGGGTGTACACCTCAAACAGGTAATCATGGGTGTCGGTGGTGCGGTTGCCCCAGAACCGGAACCCGTTGCGCTTAATCAGCGTGGTGATCTCTTTATTGTTGAGTTCATTGGCGTCGCTGTCTTCGGCCTGAAGCGACCAGAACACATCACGCGAGATGCCCAGTACGTTATTTACCGCCACGTTCGACAGCGACTTATGCCAGCCCTGAGCGTTATCAATCGCCGCACGAAGGCCGCAGGCATACGCCGGCGCCGGGAAGGTTTCATTGCTGCCGGAGAGTGGGTTATAGGCGATGAAATCCGGCCAGATCACCATCAGCTCACGATAAGCAAATTGCGCACGGTAGGTGATGGCCTCCGCCATCGTGGTGCAGCCGTGACAACCGGCGTAGACAAACGCCCGCAGATTTTGCGCAATAACACACAGCGCTGACGTCACTTCGGCGGTGTCATAGTCCGGTACCGCCAGAATGCGCGGCCGGTAATTGACCTTCGCCTCTGCCGTCAGCAAGGCATACATGCCGGTATAACTGCCGTCTGCCGCCGTCCCGCCGATGATCAGTTGGGACTGGGTTTTTTCGCCGCCTTCGACTGCTGCCGCTACCCGCACTACGATCACTTTTGGGCTGGTCTGGTCAGCAATCGCTTTCAGCGTCTTGTAGAGCGAGCCGGTTTTACCCGCCTTGCCCAGCACGCTATTCACCCGTGTGATGAGCACCGGCGTATTCAGGGGAAAGGTGTCTGCATTCGCATCATCCGCCACGGCCACCACGCCAATCACACTGGAATCAATGTCATTGATTGCGGTTACCAGGTCGGTATTTTCACGAACACGCACACCGTGGAAACGTGTCTCGGACATGTTCGCCACCATTACGTTATTGAGTTCATGGCGATAATCCCCGATATCCGTCGCGCACTCACGCGCTGACGGGTCTGGCCGTCCGGCGACAACAAAAAGCCATTTTTCCCCACGCGTGCGCGTGAAATCATGCGGCGAAAACAGGGGGAAACGATGGCTATCACCGAACTGACTGACACACTTATCAATGCTGCGAAACGCTACGATGACGCGCTGACCGAGGCGGTAAAAAGCCCGGCTTTCAGCATTACGCTGGGTGGGAAATCACTGAAGGAGCTGAGCGACCGGCTGATCTCGCTGTCGCTGACCGACAACCGGGGCTTTGAGGCCGACCAGCTCACGCTGTCGATAGACGACAGTGACGGACGGGTGGAACTGCCACCCCGCGGCGCCCAGATTGCGCTATCCATCGGCTGGCAGGGTGAGGCGCTGACTTACAAAGGGCTGTATACCGTGGATGAGATTTCCCACGAAGGCCCGCCCGATGTACTGGGCGTGACGGCCAGAAGTGCGGATTTCCGCGAAGAGTTCAACGTGAAACGGGAAGTCTCCTGGCATGACGTGACTGTAGAGCGCGTGGTGTCGGCAATCGCGCACCGTTACGGGATGAAGGCGCAAATCAGCGACATGCTGATGAATATCGAAATCGACCACGCCGACCAGACCGAAGAGAGTGATATGTCATTCCTGACCCGTATGGCCGAGCAATTGGGGGCGATTGCCACCATTAAAAACGGCACCTTGCTGTTTATCCTGCCCGGCGGTGGTGTGACGGCATCCGGCAAGGCGCTGCCGTCGGCCAGCCTCACCCGTAGTAGTGGTGATGGTCACCGTTTTCGCATCGCGGATCGGGATGCCTACACCGGTGTGCGCGCCTACTGGCTGGATCTGAAATTCGGTAAAAAGAAGAAGGTCAGCGTAAAGCGCCGCCGGACAAAGCCCAAACCGAAAAAGGAAAAGAGCAGCAGCCGTGAAGGCGATTACATCACCGGCGCGGAAGGTAACGTGTTCGTGCTGCGCAAAACCTATCAGAATGAAGAGGTCGCCAAACGGGCCGCCGCGGCTAAATGGCGCCAGTTGCAACGCGGCGCCGCCGAGTTCTCGATCACCCTGGCGCGTGGCCGTGCTGAGCTGTATCCCGAAATGCACCTGACAGTAAGCGGCTTTAAACCGGATATCGACAATCAGGACTGGATTATCGCCCGGGCGGAACACGTTATTGATGGCAACGGCTTTACCACCCGTCTGGAACTGGAAGCAAAAATCCCTGACTGGATAGCGGAAAGTGAATAAAATGGCAGCGAGTTCAACTCCCACAGGGGAGCCATTATGTTCAGATGTCCTTTCTGCGGAGCAATGGCCCGCACCCGTACCAGTCGCCGCCTGAGCGATATCACCATCCGGCAGTATCACCAGTGTCAGAACCTGGAATGCAGCGAGACGTTTACCACCCTCAACACGGTAGAACGGCGCGTGTCAAAGCGTACGCGGGAAGACCCGTTACCGCCTGACTTTATCCCGCAAGACGCCTTTCCGGCTTCGCATTACGGGCGAGATCAGTTGAATCTGGCGTTGTAAAACCAAAGCCCCGCAGGATGAGTGCGGGGCTTTGAAACAACAGGAAACTGGTAAAAGTGGCACAGAGAATTAGCCTCATACACCATTTAATGTAATGATTTGTTTTTTCTTTAATTTTTCCTGACATTGCGTAGTGCCAAACTACTCGTTGGAGTATGTGCCCCATTCAATCCCTTATCTCATACTTATCTTCTCTAAAATCGACTGGATTTAGCATTTTAAATGTGATATTCAAGGCGGCTTTTTATTTTTTGGAGAAAAGCCCGCATTTTTGCAGGTTTTTGGTGGATTGATACTGCTGTTTTGGATGTACTTTAGTGATCGTGCGTGGTTGTAAACCAACAAAATGTTTTTTTGATTTATCCCAGTTACTGGATAAATTTTTTGTAGTAGATTTAACTATGAGAACAGATTTCATTGACTCGGATCAACGGTGTTTCAGCTTGGAGACTTGAAAAATGGAAATGAAGGCAGTTAAGTCTGTACTTAGTTCCCATTGGGATGGTCGTCTGCCTGTCAGACCCGATATCATTGCCCATCGTATGGGAATAGATGTAAATCCTTTGCCTGTAAGCTACTCAGGCTCGGAGCCATGTGGTATGGCTGAGATAACATGGGATGGTAGGATGGCAGTCTACTATAACAAGAGTGATTCTCATTCTCGAATAAGGTTCACGCTTGCTCATGAATTAGGGCATCACATACTGGGCCATACAAAATATCAGGCTAAATTCCGCGATTATCCTGGAACGTTGAACAACACCGGTAATTCTCTTGACGAGCGAGAGGCTAATCGTTTTGCTGCTGAACTGCTAATGCCAGAAGAAGCTATTGATACTATGATTAATAATGAAGGTATTCATTCAATTGACGCGCTTGCTAGCACGTTTGACGTATCTAGAGACGCAATGTATTGGCGGCTAAAAAACTTAAATTATGTTTAAGTTTGAATTGTAAGTATCAATACTGATTCATTAATATAAAGCCACTTCTAATCTTTGGGTGGCTTATTATGTCAAACAATAATTCCCATACTAATGGTTCCTCTGCTACACGTCAAAACACATCTGCACATCAGTCTGTAATTGAAAATGATCAGTCATTATCTTCCAGAAGTGAAAATCTACAGAGCCGAACACAAGAACAGTCTCAAGCAGTACAGCCCAATTCTTTTAATATAAACCCTGGTGTAGTAGCTCCAGATTCTTCTGGTGGTGCAACGAATCCAAAATTGCCTCTAAATGACTACGATGGACCGATCTCTGATCAACATCTCAAGCACTCTTCTGATAATCATAAAGACAGACGAAAAATGCGCTGGGGATTGTTCAGTGTCGGCTTGTTAGCGAGCATTGGTTTTTTGGTGACTGGTGCGATAATGTCTTACCTAATCATTTCAAATATGCTTTCAACTAATGAATTTATTAGGGAAGGAGTTAATACAATAATTACTAATACATCACCAGAAAAAACAAAAGAAATTATTCTCCAATTGGCTCCTAATCCACCTGAAAGCCTTGTTCATGCGCATGATGCTGCGAAAGAGGTGTTGATACAAACAAGGACACAACAACAAGATCTATTGGGTAAATTCTTGGAATCGACTAACTGGACTTCTATTAGCCCGATGATAACACTGGTGGCATTTATTTTAGGTGTTGGCCTAACACTTGCTATCGCTTTACTGAGAGCATTATTTCGCGAAGATCAAGCAGAAAAAACAAATCCACTTTCAGATGTTGCATCACCTCTCAGTAAATTGATAGAAAATTTTATTGATTTAATTATGAGCAAATTTAGGAAGTGAATATGTTATGCCCACCAATGGTGGGCATCGTATCGATGTGGTCGATATGTGGACATTGTAAGAAATAAATCCTTTTATTTCATGTGGATGGTGTAATTATTTGTACACCATCCCTGTCTTTCGCCCTCCTTGATGGAGGGCTTTTTTTTGGGGCGAGCTATAGGATTGTGTGACTATCCTGCCCTGATCGTAAGCCATCCGTTTTCTGCAGGATGGCGGATATCCTAATTTTTATGCCATTTTTGTGTGATGGGATTACTGATTTTGTTCTCTTCCAGGGAAAAGGTCCCATTCTGTTGCGCTATTGCCTCTCCCGTTTCAACGATCGCATTTTGTATAAAATACTTTTCTTTGTCGCCATTAATGAATGTGAGTTGATGAAATGCAGTCTTTTTCCCCCAGTCTTCTGAAGGCAATGAGATATATCTGATGGTATAGGTTTGATCCTGAAAATTTCCCTGCATGACGTAAACGCCATAATGCTCTTCACCTTGCGATATTATTTTATAAATACCGTTGTCGTAATAGAATATTTCTGCATCGGGGAACGGTTTTTTCTCATAGAGTTTACGGTAGTGCAGTGTTTGCCTGTAGGTCGGTTTACCAAAGCCAACCTCAAGTTTTTTTTCATTATTATCCGTTGTTAATGAGCTTGCCTGACTGGGGATTATTGCCATAAGCCCCAGGAAGAGAAATGGAAAATTCATTTTCATGTCTTATCTCCTTCACCTTTCTTCATGTTGTGTCTGAAAAATAATAATAATCGCTGGCTTAGTTGCTATTTTCAGCCCGGTTATTTTCTGGGGGAGTGATATTTCTGTCATACCAATGATGTTACTAATCATCATTCACTTTCCAGATCTCCATAGTTATAAAAAACTGAACGGGGTTTGTTGTGCTATCGCTGTTCCAACCCTCGCTGCGCGCGTTTTTGCTGGCCCGTCAGCATAATGTCCTCCACTGCCACAACGGGCTGAAATCGCTTGGAAAAGCGTGTATCGACAGGCGTGGCGGTATCTGTTCCATACCCTTGCATGGGTCCCTTTATCGCTAATTCTGATGAGACACGTTATGAGCACAAAATATACCGCTCTGCTTACCCAGGTGGGGGCAGCCAGGCTGGCGAATGCGATTGCGCTGGGAAAACAGCTGGAAATTACCCAAATGGGGGTGGGAGACGCTGGTGGCACGCTGCCGACGCCGGATGCGGCACAGACCAAACTGATTAACGAAAAACGACGCGCGCCGCTCAATTCACTGAACATCGACCCGACCAACGCCAATCAGATTATTGCCGAGCAGGTGATTCCGGATCACGAAGGTGGATTCTGGCTGCGTGAAATCGGTTTGTATGACGCCGATGACAATCTGGTGGCGGTGGCCAACTGCCCCGAAACCTATAAACCGCAGATGCAGGAAGGCTCCGGCCGCGTGCAGACGGTACGCATGATTCTGGCGGTCGGTCAGACTGATGCGGTGTCGCTGAAAATCGACCCGGCGGTGGTGCTGGCTAGCCGGCAGTATGTGGATAACATGGCCCTGGCTAAAGCTAAAAATGGCGAGGATATTGCGGATAAAGCGCAGTTTATAGAGAATTTGGGCGTGAGGAGCTCATTCTCCGGTGTAATTGGCATGACGCGAAATGCCACGATGAATATTCCCTCCGTTTCTTCTAATGCCAGATTTTTTGCCGATGAAATCATTGTTGGAACGTCTTTGGGAGGACGCCAGTATCGAATTGGTTTATTCGAAAAGACGATCGATCTGACAAAAACTGGCGTTGGGGGGATGGATACCGGAACGGTCCCTGATGAGGGTTTTGTCGGGATTTATGTCATTTATAATCCGGCGACGATGGCGTCAGGCTTGCTCGCGGTTAACGCCACTTCGGTCAAGTTGGCGGAGATCTATAACGGAACCAATATGCCGGATGGATATACAGCATCGGCATTATTGACGGTTGTGCCGGTCAAGGCGGGTAAGTTTATTCCATTATCTGTTCGAGAGCGGATCGTATCTACACCATCAAGGAAAATATATTCTACTTTAAAAGGCTCAGTAGATTTTAATATTCCTATTAGTGCTATTGTTCCATTAAATACTAAATATTTAAGTGGACATGCTCGACAAGGTAGCACTGCTTCTGGGTCATTATCGATGACAATTTCTGGTAGTGAAAATGGTTTATCTGGGCAGCAGATGACAGCCTATATTATGGAAAATGGACTTATCTCGCAGAATTATGCTGATATTGTAATCGTTAATGATGGCTATATTTCTATCGCCACAAGTAATGCAACGTTAGGAAATGCAACATTTGACGTTTATGTTTCTAGATACTCGATATAATATATGATTGGAACGATTTTTCATAAAAATCCACTTGATTTTTAAATTACATATTGGTCTCATTAATAACTGAGACCATTTTTTAGAGAATATACCCGTGATTTTACCCACGTAAAGTGGATACAGCCCTAAGCGAGGTTCTGGTTTTCAAATTGTTCCGGGTTGAGGCCGCCGCAAGCACTATGTCGATGCCAGCGGTTATAATCGCACTCGATATAATTAAACACCGTTGTTTTCATCTTTTCCCGACTGGCAATGTGCTTGCCGTGGATACATTCAATTTCAGCGAATGGAAAAATCTTTCCACGCAGGCATTATCACAACAACATCTTTTGGCACTCATGCTGTAAGCTCACCCGTTTTAGTTCCACACATTTTTTGAGATTTCCGGGTTTTCAGCTATCAGCCGGTATTCTTCCGGCGTCAGGTTATTCAGGGATTCATGAGGCCGTTCGCTGTTGTATTCGTGCAGCCAGCGCTCTGTGATTTCCCTGACTTCATTCAGTGTTCTGAACAGATAAAAATCCAGGATTTCTGTCCGGTATGTCCGGTTGAACCGCTCGATGAAGGCATTTTGTGTCGGCCTGCCAGACTTAATAAAGTCCAGCATCACACCATGCTCCTCCGCCCACTGCGCCAGCGTCAGAGACACCAGCTCGGGGTCGTGGTACCTGTGTAATACCTGACTGATGAGCTACTGGTCAGCATGTCATAAATTTTCTACACCAGGAATGAGTGCAACGTCTGGAGAAATATCATGATTGACATTACCTGCTGCGATACCCCGGTAACATGGGCTACTATTGATATTGCTAAAAAATATCACGATGCAAAGATTAAACGCTCAAACGGTCAGGTTGTTTATCTGCGCGTCGAAAACTCACTCTCCGGGTATACCCGGTTAATCAATCTTGCCCGTGGAGCCGGGGAAAAGAGGGTTGCCGGTTTCGAACCGACCGCCGATTATCACCGTAATATTGCCTAGTGGCTTCAGGAGCAGGGCGTCGAGTGCCATCTTGTTTCCTCGCTGGCCTGCGCCAGGGCGCGCGAAATACTTTTCAAAACCTGGGATAAAAATGACCGGAAAGATACCTGTGTCATTCTCTATCTTATGGGGCAAGGGGTTTCATCACCTTTTTATGATCCCCTGGCTAATGAAATGATGGATATTCAGGAGGTATCAAATACCTATTATCAGATTTCCCTTGCAAGAACCCGCAGCCTCAACAGCCTGGTAAATCATTATCTGACGTTATATTTTCCTGAAGCTGAACAGTTTTACACCAGTCCCGGACAGAATGGTTTTGTCAGTTTCTGCTGAGATTCCCCACACCACTGACAATCACCTCAATGGAAAAACACCAGTTTTTTGAGGAAGCCTGGGACATTATTGGCCGCAAACATACAAACAACAGTTTCTTGAACAGTTATATAACATTGCCGGGAATTCTGTAGCCCTGCCGCTGACGGAAAATTGCCTGGCTGTTACCACGTTTAAGCTACAAATCCGGCGGTACGTTGAACTGACTCTTCAACGACTCCAGTTAGAAAAAATGGCTGAAAGCTATCTGCAGGATCGCGCTGATTACCGCCATCTGCGCTCGCTACCCGGCGTAGGCCCGGTGATTGCAATGATGATCATTGCTGAAAGCGGCGATCTGAACCGTTTTGCTCATTACCGTCAGTATATTAATTACTGCGGATTTAACCTTTCAGCCAGTCAGAGTGGACAAAGGTGTAGTGGTTATAGCCTGTCAAAACGTGGAAATGCACGGCTGAGATATGCATTCTGGCTCGCTGCTACAGTCGCCATCAGAATGCAGGAAAACACCCTCAGGAACAAATATGAGCGCTATCTTAACATGGTGATACACCTGATCAGCGTCGTAAGGCCATAACGGCTGTTGCAGCAAAACTTGCACGAATAGCGCATTCTGTAGTGAAAAGAAATGTAGATTATCAGAGGTATTTCGATATAAGCCATGGGACGTGATTCAAACGGGTCGTAAGGCGCATCGCGACCACCAGATAATGCTCAATGCCCATGGCTTTTCCTGATGCTTTGTTAAGTCCTGTCGGGCCATATGGACCCTTGTATATCATGGTAAGCACGCCTGGCCAGCGGCGGACAGCAATATCACAATCAGAAACCGGCATGTGCTCTGGCAGACCTTTTTTTGTAAATCAGATTGATTAAGAAGGTAGTCCGTTATCCATCCGCATCTTCAGCTGATAGCCGCGATTTGCCACGACCTTGTCCAGTATACGGATAACCCGTTGTGCCGGGATATTCGGGTCGATTTCAATGGCCAGTGCTTCGCGGTTAAAGTCATCCACCACATTGAAAGTCCGGAATCGTCTGCCACACATCAGCGCATCGTGCATGAAATCGATGGACCAGCTCTGGTTGAGCGCTTCCGACGTAGCCAGTGGTGCCGGGCTACGCACCGGCAGACGCTGCTTTCCCTTACGACGAAAATTCAGTTTCAGCAGGCAATAAATCCGGTGAACACGCTTGTGATTCCAGGCGCTGCCCTGCCTGCGAAGCACCTGAAACAGTTTCTTAAAACCGTATCGCGGATAGCGTTCCGCCATTTCAGTCAGTACCTGGATCACCGGTTCATCCCTGCCCGTATCCGGCTGATAAAAATAGACCGTCCTGCTCAGCGACAATGTCCTGCATGCCTGGTGGATGCTCATCGAAAATTGTGTTGTCAGGTAACCGACGAGCTCACGCTTTATCGCTGGTTTTAAAGCTTTTTTTCGATAACGTCTTTTAACGCCCGGTTCTCCAGACTCAGATCGGCAAACATTTGTTTGAGGCGACGATTTTCGTCCTCAAGATCCTTCATCTTTTTGATATCAGAGGTTTCCATACCGCCAAACTTTGCTTTCCAGTTATAGTACGAGGCCTCGGATATCCCCGCTTCCCGGCAGACATCTTTGACTGTGCGTCCGGCTTCGACGGACTTGAGAACGGCGATGATCTGGTGTTCGGTGAATCGGGCTTTACGCATGACGAGCTCGTCTCAGGGACATAATCAGTATGTCGGGAGATCTCTAAAAGTGAATGGTCCGGTTTGGCGGGATGCTTACAGATCAGTTCAGTGTCACTATGGCACATTTTTTCTCTATTTCTGAGTCTTTATTAATGTTATATTCAGAGTAATAAATTGCAAGCTGTGCTGTTGAACTAATAGAGTAGATGATATGGATATTTGTATTGAAGAGGCTGTAAGGCAAAGAATTCTCAAGATGACTAAAGAGCTGAGAATTGAGAGAATAGTACTTGGTATGGATATGAGCACTCCAGGTATTGAGATTTCTCCTCTTTATAATCCAATAACGGATAAATCAAAACATAACGTATATTATACCGATTATACATCTGCTGAAGAATCACGTAAAAAGCATGCTGACTATGAACACGATGAAATCGTAGATCTCGATTTCATATGGGATCAGAAATTAACACTTTCTGAGTGTGTTCCTGCTGGGAATAAATTTGAATGGGCAATTGCGTCACATGTCTTAGAGCATGTCCCTGACCCTGTTGGATGGATGAATGAGATTTTAGACACACTGAATGATCGAGGAATTATTTCTCTCGTACTTCCTAATGCAGATTTAATTGGAGATCATTTAAGAAAAAAAACAGAAGTTTCGGATTTGATAGAGTCATGGCTTTATGGTAGGGAATTACCCGGACCATCTCAACTATACGACTTTCTTAGAAACACAATATCTCAAGGAAGTACGTCTGTCGCTTCAGGTGACGGCAGGCACTATACGAAAAAACAAGCAATTGACTTTGTAATCCACTCATGGACAACTGGCGAATACCTTGACGCACATTGCTCTGTGTTCAGTCCGGAAAGCTTTGTTGAGCTCATTGAAGAGTTAACGTCACTTGGCATAATGAATGTTAAAGTTGTTGAGCTTTGTCCGGCAGGTCAGGAGTTTTATGTGAAACTACAAAAAATGGGGCCCCCTTCGCTATTGCTACCCCAACGCTTTTCTCCTTATAGTTCAATGGAGTCCGCAGATCACCAGATCGCCTGTCTTACTAAAGACCTTCAGCATGCAAGGATGGCATTTAATCAAGCCGTTGAAGTACAGGAAAAACTTAAAAAGGAAATAGAGAATTTGCAAAAAGGGCCACTCTATTTTCTTAAGCGTATACTTCATAAATAGTAAAGTTGGCGGCGTATGCCGCCTCAAAAAATTCTATTTCTCTAATTGAGAAAGCGTTCAGAATTCTGTGTCACGTTAAAAAGACGACAGCGCCATCATATTATTCAGCCGCTCGTCAAAATGAATGGCTAGCTGGGGTAATGTCAAATTCCAGTTCTGGACGGACATTGTCCATTTTTTAAGAGCTTGTCCGTAATTCTGTGTAACTGCCACGGTATTAAAGGTGATCGCTCAGGCGGTCACCGAACTAGATAATAAAACGGCTCATCGCCAGCCGCCAGTTTTGGATCGGCATACTCCATTTTTTCGACGCCGCCCGTATCGCCAGATAAACAACCTTGCGCACCGAGTCGTCCGTTGGGAACACGCTGCGTTTCTTTATTGCCTAGCGGATAACGCTGTTCAATGATTCTATTGCGTTGGTGGTATATATCGCCTTACGGATGTCGGGCGGGTAGCCAAAGAGCGTGTCCAGTGCCATCAGCGCCGCCTCCTCTGTGGGGGCCTGATACACCGCCTTCAACCCGCTGGTGACCTCTTTGTAATCCTTCCACGACACGTATTTCAGGCTGCTACGCACCATGTGGATGATGCAGAGCTGGGTATGTGTTTGAGGATAAACGCTGTTTATCGCATCCGGGAAGCCCTTCAGACCGTCCACGCAGGCAATCAGGATGTCCTGAAGCCCCCGGTTTTTCAGCTCCGTCAGTACATTGAGCCAGAACTTCGCGCCTTCATTTTCGGCCAGCCACATACCCAATTTCGGCCAGCCACATACCCAATAACTCTTTCTGGCCTTCTGTACTGATGCCCAATGCGAGGAGCACGGCTTTGTTGATTACGCTGCCGCTGTAACGAACTTTTACCACGATACAATCAAGATAAACAATCGGATACAGCGAGTTCAGTGGCCGATTTTGCCATTCTGTCACCTGTTCTTTAACCGCATCAGTTACTTTGGATATCAGCGTGGGGAAACATCTGCATCATACATCTCTTTGAAGGTGGCAACGATTTCCCGCGTGGTCATGCCTTTGGCATACAGAGATAAAATCTGGACTGACCCCGCTTAGGGCCGTGTCCACATTAGGTGGGTAGGATCAGTAACCTGTTTTCCTTGCCATAGACACCATCCCCATCTTTCGCCCATCTTTGATGGCGGGTTTTTTTGTCCATACTCTGTGCCGCCTTTTCTTAGTACTGTTGTGCCATGACTGTGCGAACCCCCACGACGCGCGTTTTTGCTGGCCCGTCAGCATAATGTCCTCCACTGCCACAACGGGCTGAAATCGCTTGGAAAAGCGTGTATCGACAGGCGTGGCGGTATCTGTTCCATACCCTTGCATGGGTCCCTTTGTCGCTAATTCTGATGAGACACGTTATGAGCACAAAATATACCGCTCTGCTTACCCAGGTGGGTGCAGCCAGGCTGGCGAATGCGATTGCGCTGGGAAAACAGCTGGAAATTACCCAAATGGGGGTGGGAGACGCTGGTGGCACGCTGCCGACGCCGGATGCGACACAGACCAAACTGATTAACGAAAAACGACGCGCGCCGCTCAATTCACTGAACGTCGACCCGGCCAACGCCAATCAGATTATTGCCGAGCAGGTGATTCCGGATCACGAAGGTGGATTCTGGCTGCGTGAAATCGGTTTGTATGACGCCGATGACAATCTGGTGGCGGTGGCCAACTGCCCCGAAACCTATAAACCGCAGATGCAGGAAGGCTCCAGCCGCGTGCAGACGGTACGCATGATTCTGGCGGTCGGCCAGACTGATGCGGTATCGCTGAAAATCGACCCGGCGGTGGTGCTGGCTAGCCGGCAGTATGTAGATAACATGGCTGACGGAAAACTGGCTAAAGCTCAAAATGGTGCGGATATTACGAATAAAGCTCAGTTTATAGAGAATTTGGGTGTGAGGAACTCATTCTCCGGTGTAATTGGCATGACGCGAAATGCCACGATGAATATTCCCTCCGCTTCTTCCAGCGCCACATTTACTGCCGATGAGATAATTGTTGGAACTGCTCTGGGGGGAAACCAATATCGGATTGGTTTATTCAAGAAGACGATCGATCTGACAAAAAATGGCGTTGGGGGAATGGATACCGGAACGGTCCCTGATGAGGGGTTTGTCGGGATTTATGCCATTTATAATCCGGCGACGATGGCGTCAGGCTTGCTCACGGTTAACGCCACCTCAGTTAAATTGCCGGAAATCTATAACGGAACCAATATGCCGGATGGATATACAGCATCGGCATTATTGACGGTTGTGCCGGTCAAGGCGGGTAAGTTTACCGTATTATCTGTCTTTGGAAGGCAAGTGCATATTCCTGGAGTACGAGTCTATTCTGGATTACCAAATACATCAGGTGTTGATATTCCCGTTAGTAAATTCATTCCATTGAATACAAGAACTATTAGTGGGGTATTACGGCAGAGTAGTACGGGAGATGGCCTTGTATCCATAACAGTATCTAGTAATCTGAGTCCTGTTTCTGGTCAGCAGATGACAAATTATGTGTTTGCAAATATGGAGGTGTCAAATAATTATGCTGATATTCTGATTGTTGATGAGGGACATATTGTGGCTGCTGCGAGTAACGCAACATCAGGAAATGCGACGGTTATTATTGGCATATCTAAATATGCTATATGAAATTCTGGTTGATGATGAGTTTATGAGATTTTTACTGTATTATCCTGTTTTTTAATATTATTTTTTTTGGTTTTTATTCATTGATCTCATTAATAATCGAGGCCATTTTTTTGTAAGAGAAAATATTGTTAATTCTAAGTGTTTTATCTGTTGTGCCATAAATATCACACCTCCCATATCGAATTATTTCATTAAGCGAGCAGCATAATGTTTTTAACGATAACAATGGGCATGAATTACTTGAAAATTATGACGATCCATTTTCTTTCATAAGCATTTCATACCGGTGTTATATGACCTTTTCCTTTATAAATAATCCTGCAGAGAGCAAATATGGGTATTAAATACGTTACATTGCTTACCCGGGTCGGCGAGGTCAAACTGGCAGCATCGATCTTGACCGGAAAACCACTGCAAATTGCCCAAATGGGGGTGGGAGATGGCGGCGGTACTCTGCCGACGCCGGATGCGACACAGACCAAACTGGTTAATGAGAAACGGCGTGGTGCCATCAATTCACTGACGATTGATCCCAACAACACCAACCAGATTATTGCCGAACAGGTGATCCCGGAAAATGAAGGTGGGTTTTGGTTACGCGAAATCGGCCTGTATGATGTGGATGGTGATCTGATTGCAGTCGGTAATTGCCCGGAAACCTATAAGCCGGAATTGAAGGAAGGCTCCGGTCGGGTACAGACGGTACGCATGATTCTGATTGTGAGCCATACTGATGCGGTGATGATGACGTTTGACCCAACGGTGGCGCTGGCAAGCCGGCAATATGTCGATGACAAGACATTATCCTCGCTAGCGTATACCGACACGAACGTGATCGAAGTTAAATCGTATACTGACAACTTGTTAGCGGAGCATATTGCTGCGGCCGATCCGCACAAACAATATGCGCCGATTGATAGCCCGGTATTTGTTGGTAACCCCACTGCGCCGACACCGCCTTTCTTTGATGCCGACACCAGTATCGCCACCACCGCGTTTGTACAACGTGCGTTGGGAAATATGAAATCAGCGTTTGGCGTCAGGGAAAATAAGGTACTTACCAGTGATGCCTTTGGCTGTTTCATCGAGTCGCAAATAGCCGGTATCACGATTACGTTGCCTGATGCATCACTTTGTCCTGGCGGAGTCATTGAGTTTAATAATATTTCCAATGGCGCAGTTACTGTTTCTGGCGCGAGTGTAGATATTCTCGGACCGAATAATCCATCTGGTTCGAAGATGTTGAAAATTCAAAGTGGCGTAAATGTAAAATTTCTTTCCACTGGGCCGCAATGGAGAGCGATAGGTGGAGTAGGGATTGCTGGTGCAGGATTGAATGGTTATCAGGTGTTGCCATCTGGTATTATTATTCAATGGGGTGTTGGAAAAACGTTAGCAGCAGGTGTTATTAATCAAACATTCCCTATTGTATATCCCAATAATTTTTTCTCAGTAGTCATTACAGAAAATAATTCCGTTGGGTGGAATTACACTGGTGTGACTGTCTATGGGCAAAGCAATAGTACCAAGGAAATGTTAAAAGGGTATGGTGCTTTTGTCCGTAATGGTGGTTCTGTCGAATTTTCTTCTGATATCTCTTATCAATTTATTGCGATAGGGAACTGAGGTGTAATATGTTTTATTCCAAGTCAAATAGTGGTTTTTATAGTAAAGACGTTAATGGCGCTAACATTCCCGATGATGCTGTTGAAATTAGTGATGATTATTATCAACATTTATTGAATGAGCAGGCGCTTGGCAACACGATTATTTTTGATGAATTGGCGAAAAAACCTATCGCCGTTACCCCGGCCCCCGTATCAGAAACTCAGTTGGCTGAAGCAGCACGGCGGCAGCGTGACAATTTATTGATCGCCAGCGATTGGACCCAGGTGCCGGATGCGCCGGTTGATCAGCAAGCCTGGCGTTCTTATCGTGCAGTATTGCGTCAGGTGCCGGAACAAACAGGTTTTCCTCACAATGTAGAGTGGCCGGTGTCGCCTGGAAAATAAATAAAAGCGCACTTTATTCACGCTCTCCGCTTTGTTTCATTTTTTCCCGCCTTTACGGCGGGTTTATTTTTAATTACATGTTGTGTCATGGCCGACACAACGCCAGCCATACGACACGATGCTATCCCCTTTGGATAATGTTGTCTGAAACAGCAATAGAATGGAATGCGTTGCAAATACTGGTGGCTATTTTTTCAGGCAATTATTGCAACGTCAGTGACACTTTTAGGCGACATAAGGGGATACTGATTATGGCAGTGAAATATATGGCATTGCTTACTCATGTGGGAACGACGAAATTGGCGAATGCCACTGCGTTGGGAAAAACGCTGGATATTACACATATGGGGGTAGGTGATGGAGGTGGAAATCCGACAACGCCAGATCCTGCTCAAACGGCATTGGTTAATGAAAAACGTCGTGCTCCACTAAATTATCTGAGTGTGGATCCGGCTAATCCCAACCAGATTATTGCCGAACAGGTGATTCCGGAAAATGAAGGCGGATTCTGGCTGCGTGAGATCGGTTTGTATGACGCGGATGGCGATCTGATTGCGGTGGCCAACTGCCCGGAAACCTATAAGCCGGAACTGAAGGAAGGGTCTGGCCGGGTACAGACGGTGCGCATGATTCTGATTGTTAGCCATACCGATGCGGTGGCGTTGAAGTTTGACCCAGCGGTGGCGCTGGCAAGCCGGCAATATGTCGATGACAAGACATTATCCGCGCTGGCGTATACCGACACGAACGTGATCGAAGTTAAATCGTATGCTGACAACTTGTTGGCGGAGCATATTGCTGCGACCAATCCGCACAAGCAATATGCGCCGATTGTCAGCCCGGCGTTAACCGGTATTCCCACCGCGCCGACAGCGGTGGCAGGAACCAATACGACACAACTGGCAACCACTGCGTTTGTTGCTGGCGCTATTGATTTGCTATCAGGTAAAACAGACAACAACGTCAAACTAAAACTGGATATTAACGACATCGTTGGTATTCCATTGCCGTGGCCGCAGGCTACCGCCCCGGCGGGCTGGCTTAAATGTAACGGTCAAGCGTTTGATAAAAATCGCTACCCGCGGCTGGCGCAGGTTTATCCGTCAGGTGTATTGCCGGATTTACGCGGCGAATTTATTCGTGGTTGGGATGATGGGCGAGGAGTAGATACCGGGCGCGCTATTTTGTCAGCACAAACGGGATCACTCATCGTTGGCGATATTGCCAACAATATTAACATGGCGACGCTGAATAATGTTGGCGAAGCAGCGACAAAAGCCAATGTAGGCTGGGATACCGCTGAATTGACCTCAGCCAAATATCCGTCCATCCGGGTTAACGTTGTGTCTGGTCAAACGGCGACTGATCCCTATCCATATTGTGGTGTCGCCCGCCCCCGCAACCTCGCCTTTAACTACATCGTGAGGGCGGCGTGATGACGGTCCCGACACAGGAAGCATGCGCTATGCTGACGGCCGAGGGGCTGGCGTCCCGTGCAGGCTGGTTACGGGTGTATCATGCGGATACGGTAACCCGTGAATATGATGGCTACAGCGAGGAATATCTGATGTTGGGAACAGGGATTCCGGCGCACAGTTATGCTGATGGGCCGCCGCAATCTGTGGCGGAAGGGCAAACGCTGCGCCGTTCGTCCGATGGTCTACGGTGGGAACTGATACCAGATCTTCGCGGGCGGACTGTCTACGATACACAGACGCGCCAGCCGCAGGTGGTGAGTGAGCTGGGGCCGTTGCCCATCAGTCTGACCCTGCTGCTGCCTGCCAGCGAGTTTGACTGCTGGAATGGTGTGCAATGGGTGACCGATATCGCCGCTCATCAGGCAAGTCTGGCGCAGTCGGCGCGGCAGGAGCGCGATACCCGGCGTCAGGTTGCGCATGACCGTATCCGGGAACTGACCTATGCGCAGGAACTGGAGATGGCCACCGAACAGGAAATCCGGGCGCTTAAGGACTGGAAAATCTATCTGGTGCAGTTAAGCCACATCGACCCGACCCATGCGCCGGATATTGACTGGCCGACCATACCAACAAACTGATTTGAATCTGTCGTGATACCCGTTCGGAATAACAACGCTCTGTTATTCCGAACGGGTTGTTTTTTATTGGCCTCTCTGACCGGCTGTTTATCCCCTTGCTTCTTAATGAGATCTTCATCTTGCTGGCAGGCATCAATAGCTTTGTTGTGCCATCGTCGTCACACCCTTGTGAACGGGTGATTTTACTGGCTATCAGCATAATGGTTGTCAGAAGGCAGACAGGACAATCAGCACTTGCCGTGCTTTGATCCTCCCCTGCAGCTGCCTGACCTTTTTCTTTAAAATCATGCTGATGAGAGAATCGATGGGGACCAAATATTTCACCTTGCTCACCCAGATGGGTGAGAAAAAACTGGCGGCTGCGATAGCCGCAGGAAAACCGCTGGAGCTGGTACAAATGGGGGTGGGGGATGGCAACGGTGTACTCCCCGCCCCGGATTCGGTACAGACCAGACTGGTTAATGAAAGACGGCGTGGGGCCATCAATTCACTAACGGTCGATCCGGATAATGCCAGCCAAATGATTGCCGAACAGGTGATCCCGGAAAATGAAGGCGGGTTCTGGCTGCGTGAAATCGGTCTGTACGATGTGGATGGCGATCTGATCGCGGTCGGCAACTGCCCGGAAACCTATAAGCCAGAATTGAAGGAAGGTTCCGGTCGGGTACAGACGGTACGCATGATTCTGATTGTCAGTCGCACCGATGCGGTGACGCTGAAGTTTGACCCGACGGTGGCGCTGGCGACACGGCGTTATGCGGATACGTTGCTGGCCGATCATGTGGCAGCAATGAATCCGCACAAGCAGTATGCACCGATTGAAAGCCCGGTTTTTACCGGTAGTCCTACGGCACCGACACCAACGGCAGGCGATAACAGTAAAAAGCTGGCAACAACGGAATTCGTCGCTGTCGGGCTATCAGGGAAAATGGATAAAAATCAGAACGGTGCTGATATCCAGGATCCTGCCCAGTTTGTCAAAAACCTTGGTTTAGAAAGTCGCTTTGCAGGCCGCATCCTGCGCATAAAAAAAATCACCTCAAGCCAGAACTATCAATGGCCTGATGATGTGTCTGCTATCGATGTCACCATTTGCGGTGCGGGCGGTGGTGGTGGTGCGGCGGCGGCATCCGCACAGAATTATCACTCGGCTGGGTCTGGCGGTGGCGCGGGTGGCTGTGCACGATCTTTTTATCGTAAAGGTGACATTCCTGCGTTGATCTATCTGGAGGTCGGAGCAGGCGGTATAGGCGGTGTAGACGCGACATATGAACCGGGGTTGGGTGGCGCGACGAAATTTGGAACGTTAATGACGGCGAACGGGGGGTCAAGAGGTGCTAACGGTATTGCGATTGCAATCGGTATGTCCGTCTTGATTGGTAACGGCGGTGGGGGTAATGCGTCTGGTGGGAATCTTGTCGCGGGTTTTGGCGGCTCAGGTACGCCTGCGATGTTTTTCAATAGTGGCTATGAATCCGGTGCGGGCGGTGATTCTGTTTTTTCATTTGGTGTACCGCCGATTGCATCAAATGCGCCTATAGGCGGATTTGATGGCGTAGATGGTGCTGGCGGTAGTGGCGGATATACGGTACCCGCAGGAGCCAGTGCTAAAGGCGGCAATGGCGGTAATGGCGTTATCATGATTGTGGAGTATTCAGCATGAGTAAAATATACGCGGTAATCGAGAACGGCGTGGTGATTAATACCGTGGTCTGGGATAGCGATGTTGAGGCTGACTGGAAGCCGCAGAATGGCGCGTTAATCGATATTTCATCAGAGCGTGTCGGTGTCGGTTATTTGTATTCTGACGGCGTGTTTACTCCACCCGAGAAACGCCGCGATGAATATATTGCGGACGCCACGCTACAAAAAACGCAGCTATTGTCAGAAGCGCAAAAAGCGATAGCAAACTGGCAGACCGACCTACTGCTGGGAATTATTTCTGACGATGATAAAAACCGGTTGGCCCGTTGGCGCGAGTACATGAAACAAATTGACGCTATTGATGTGCAGACCGCCCCAGCTATCAACTGGCCAATTCCCCCAGTCTCCTAACTGGATGTAGATGCCTTGCCCGCAGCCGGCCACAGCATCTCAACCAACTGCTCTGGATAGACTTGGTCCTGCGTGGCCAGCAGTTCATCGCGGCTCCACCAGTGGTGGTCCCGCATCACTTCCCGTTCATGTGCTGTCCATGCGTCAGTGTGGATGGCGCTGTCTGCAACGTGGATGACAAAAAACCGTTCATCGGCAATCACGGTGTCCCCGTTGGGCATCGCCATGTTAAAGGTTTGGGCAGCGAGGCAGGGGCCGGGGTCCTGGCGGCGGATGCCGGTTTCTTCCCACAGCTCCCGCAGCGCCGCTTGCTCAAAGCTTTCTCCGCTTTCCACTGCGCCGCCCGGCGTGGCCCAATAACGTTTCCCGGCAAGGGCATCACGAGTATGGTGAAACAGGAATAGCAACACCCGTTGTTCAGGATTGAGGATCAGCAGGCGTGAGGCAGGTCGGCGTTTCATAAGGTTTCCTGGCGTATATCTGGTCGTCAGTATTTTCCCCGTCATCTGAAGTGATGTCCATGCCGGCAGGCGAAATCCGCATGATGGCGCGGTTGCCGGTGTATGTCGGGCAACTGTCGGGTTGCTGTCCGGTTACTGTCGTGGTGTATTGGCGGGGGCTGGCGCAGGCTGTTAGCAGGGTTTAATACAACAGGAGTACATCATGAATACGATCAAATCACAGCGTCTTGCCCGCGCCTGGTCTCAGGAACAACTGGCTGAACTGTCTGCATTGAGCGTCAGAACCATCCAGCGGATCGAAAATGGGGAACGCGCCAGTCTGGAAACGCTCAGCGCCATTGCCGCCGCGTTTGGCGTTAACGTGACGGCGCTGATGGAGGAAGACAGCGAGCAGGCGGTGAGCGGCGAATCGCTGGCGCAGCGTATTGAGCTGGCCAGAACGCAGGTCGGGCAGGAGAGCCGTTTCTGGCGCAGCCTGCTGCTGTTTGTGCTGGTGAATGCGCTGTTGTTTGCCGTCAATCTGTTGGTCAACCCGCAAACGCACTGGTTCTTATGGCCGTTGTTGATTTGGGGCGGTGTGCTGGCGATTCGGGCGGCGCGGGTTTTCTGGCTGCGCGATCGCTGGTCGCGCTGGGAACAGGAGCGGTTGCAGAAAATTCTACGCAAGCCATAAACCTGTCATCATTGAACGCTGTGCTTATGTTGGGAAACCGGAATTTATCGGGAAACCGGAAGTAAAGTGTCACGGTTTTCCCGCGTCAGAATTCGGTATACTGGCCCCCTCGTTTGGATGGAATAGTGTATGAATTCTCATTACGCACGTCTGGTGACGACAGCCGCTTTTTTGGCTACCGCCACGGCGTTATCGTTATTTGGTCTGAAGGTGTACGCCTGGTGGTACACCGGTTCAGTCAGTTTGCTGGCGTCGCTGGTTGATTCGCTGGTGGATATCGCGGCGTCGCTGGTCAATCTGCTGGTGGTGCGGTATTCGTTGCAACCCGCCGATACGGAACATACGTTCGGGCATGGCAAAGCCGAGTCGCTGGCCGCGCTGGCGCAGAGCATGTTCATTTCTGGTTCGGCGCTATTTTTGTTATTGACCGGCGCCCAGCATCTGATTACCCCGCAGCCGTTGCAAGGGCCTGAACTGGGGATGTGGATTACGATCATTGCGCTGGTGGCGACAGGGCTGCTGGTCAGTTTCCAGCGTTGGGTGATCCGTAAGACTCATAGTCAGGCGGTGCGGGCGGATATGCTGCATTACCAGTCGGACGTCCTGATGAATGGCGCGATTTTGCTGTCGCTGGCGTTGAGCTGGAAGGGAATTAATTGGGCCGATGCGGTGTTCGCGCTGGGGATCGGCGTCTATATTTTAGGCAGCGCGTTGCGAATGGCGTATGAGGCTATTCAGGCGCTGTTGGATCGAGCCTTGCCGGACGAGGAGCGGCAGGAAATCATCAATATTGTGTCCTCATGGCCGGGCGTAAGCGGCGCGCATCAGCTGCGGACTCGCCGTTCAGGCCCGACCCGCTTTATCCAACTGCATCTCGAAATGGCGGATAACCTGCCGCTGGTGGAATCACATCAGATTGCGGACGAACTGGAGCAGGCGTTGCTCAAGCGTTTTCCCGGTTCAGACGTTATCATTCATCAGGATCCCGTCTCGGTGGTGCCACAGGAACAGCGTGGTCGTTGGGTGCTTTAAGTCCACGGCGCATGACTGTGAGGTTGCGCCTTTCAGGGTGAGCGAACAGGCGGGAGAACACCGCCGATATCCGAAAGTGTTGTAAAAATGTGATATGCGATAGATCTTTATGGGGTATCAGGCCTGACCTGAATCAATTCAGCTGTGGGTATTTGTTATAATATGCTGATAAACGGTTAGGCTTTGTCCTGTGAGCCTTGAGATAGAAGAATCTGCGAATTTACATCTACAAATCCAGAGGTTGTCATGATTAAAAAAATCGGAGTACTGACGAGCGGTGGCGATGCGCCGGGAATGAATGCGGCCATTCGTGGCGTGGTGCGAGCAGGGTTAGCGGAAAACCTGGACGTATACGGCATCTATGATGGCTATCTGGGTTTGTACGAAGATCGCATGGTGCAGTTGGACCGCTATAGCGTGTCGGACGTGATCAACCGCGGCGGCACGTTCCTCGGGTCCGCCCGTTTTCCGGCGTTCCGCGAAGAAGCGGTGCGTCAGGTGTGCGTGGAAAACATGAAAAAACGTGGCCTGGACGCGCTGGTGGTGATCGGCGGCGACGGTTCCTACATGGGGGCCAAACGCCTGACGGAAATGGGTTTCCCCTGCATCGGCCTGCCGGGCACCATTGATAACGACGTTGCCGGCACCGACTACACCATCGGTTATTTCACCGCGCTGGAAACCGTGGTGGAAGCGATTGACCGCCTGCGTGACACCTCGTCTTCGCACCAGCGCATTTCCATCGTGGAAGTGATGGGCCGCCATTGCGGCGATCTGACGCTGGCGGCGGCGATTGCCGGCGGCTGTGAATTCATCGTCTTGCCGGAAGTGGATTTCAAACCGGAAGATTTGGTTGAAGAGATCAAAGCCGGCATCGCCAAAGGTAAAAAGCACGCCATCGTGGCGATTACCGAACTGGTGTGCGATGTGGACGAACTGGCGCGCTACATTGAACAGGAAACCGAACGCGAAACCCGCGCCACCGTACTGGGCCACATCCAGCGCGGCGGATCGCCGGTGGCGTACGACCGTATCCTCGCCTCCCGCATGGGCGCGTACTCCATCGAACTGCTGCAACAGGGCTACGGTGGCCGCTGCGTCGGGATCCAGAATGAAAAACTGGTCCATCATGATATTATCGACGCCATCGAGAACATGAAGCGCCCGTTCAAAGGCGATTGGCTCAACACCGCCAAGAAGCTGTTCTGATGTGTGCCCGGCGACGGCCGGGACGAAAAAGCAAATCCCGCTCTTCAGGGCGGGATTTCTTATTGGGAAACAGCAAACGGCCAAACCATTGGCGAACGATACGCGTGCCGGCGGTCGGTGACGGGCTGAACCGTGCATCCTCACCGTCATGATTCGCTGGCATAATGGCGCCGCCGCAGTGCCGCGTCACGCATAACGGCGTTCGCCGGGCGCCGGGTGAGTTGTTGACCTAAACTTTTTACCAGACTCTTGCTATTACCCACACCGCTGGTGGCGCAGGCATGAGCACCCATACAGAAATTATTGAGGTTTTCGCATGACAAAAGTTACCGTTGCCGCCACGCAGATGGCCTGCACCTGGGATTTGCCAAAAAATATCGAAAACGCCGAAAGGCTGGTGCGTCAGGCGCATGCTCAGGGGGCACAAATCATTCTGATTCAGGAACTGTTTGCCGCGCCTTATTTCTGCATCGACCAGAGCCCGGAGCATTATGCGCTGGCGCAGGAGCTGGCAACCAGCCCGTTAATCAAACACTTCTCCGCGCTGGCGGCCGAGCTGGAAGTGGTGCTGCCGCTGAGCCTCTTCGAGCGCGCCAATAACGCCTACTACAATTCGCTGGTGATGATCGACGCCGACGGCAGCGTGCTGGATGTGTATCGCAAAACCCATATTCCGAACGGCCCGGCCTATCAGGAAAAACAGTTCTTTATTCCGGGCGACACCGGTTTCAAAGTGTGGCAGACCCGCTACGCCAAAATAGGCGTGGGCATCTGCTGGGATCAATGGTTCCCGGAAACCGCCCGTTGCCTGGCGCTCAAAGGCGCTGAGCTGATTTTCTACCCGACCGCCATCGGTTCCGAACCGGCGTACCCGGACATCGACAGCCAGCCGCACTGGACCCGCGTACAGCAGGGCCATGCCGCCGCCAACCTGGTTCCGGTGATCGCCTCCAACCGTATCGGTACCGAAGCCAGCAAATACATCGACGGTCTGGAAATGACCTTCTACGGCTCGTCGTTCATCGCCGATCAAACCGGTGCGCTGGTGGCGCAGGCCAACAAGACGGATGAAGCGGTGCTGGTGCACGAGTTCGATCTGGATGCCATTGCCGCGCAGCGCGCTTCCTGGGGACTGTTCCGCGATCGCCGTCCGGACATGTACGGCGTAATCGGCACGTCTGACGGCAAGACCTGGAGATAAGTGATGTCTGAACTGACCACGCCGTTGCAGGACGGTTTCTCCATGCCGGCGGAATGGGCGCCGCACGACGCCGTGTGGATGTTGTGGCCGTATCGCCGCGACAACTGGCGTTCGCAAGGGGATGCCATTCCGGCTCAGCGAACCTTTGCCGCCGTCGCCGCCGCTATTGCGCAGACCACGCCGGTTATCATGGGCGTGCCGCGCGACCAGATGGCGCTGGCCAAAAGCGTCATGCCGGCCGGCGTCACGCTGGTGGAGATGGAAAGCGACGACGCCTGGATGCGCGACACCGGGCCAACCGTGGTGCTGAACGACGCCGGCGAGCGCCGTGGCGTCGACTGGCAGTTCAACGCCTGGGGCGGCGCCTTGGGCGGGCTGTACGAAGACTGGCGTCGTGACGAAAAGGTCGCGGCGCAGGTGCTGGCGTATCACGGCGATGCGCGTTACGCCGCCCCGCTGATTCTGGAAGGCGGCTCCATCCACACCGATGGCGAAGGCACGTTGCTGACCACCGCCGAATGCCTGCTGAACCCGAACCGCAATCCGCACCTGAACAAGGCGCAGATTGAACAGCTGCTGCGGGATTATCTCGGCGTCTCCGCCTTTATCTGGCTGGAAGAGGGCGTGTATAACGACGAAACCGACGGTCACATCGACAACATGTGCTGTTTTGTGCGCCCCGGCGAAGTGGCGCTGCATTGGACCGACGATGAAACCGACCCGCAGTACGCCCGCTCTCAGGCGGCGTATCAGGTGCTGTCGCAGGCGAAAGATGCGCAAGGCCGGTCGCTGAAAATCTGGAAACTGCCGGCGCCTGGCCCGCTGTACGCCACGCCGGAAGAGGCGGCAGGGGTGACCGACGGTAACGCCATTGAACGTAACGCCGGGTCGCGGCTGGCGGGGTCGTACGTCAATTTCCTGATCAGCAACCAGCAGATCATTTACCCGCTGCTGGATGAACGCACCGACGCCGAGGCCCATGCGCTGTTGCAACAGATGTTCCCAGGCTATCTGGTAAGCGGCGTGCCAGCCCGCGAGATCCTGCTGGGCGGCGGCAACATCCACTGCATCACGCAGCAAATTCCGGCGGCGAAATCGGTGTAATGTAACACGTTGTTATTTATCAGATAAAAAGGCAGGTTTCGTACCTGCCTTTTTTATGATTGCGGATCGACGGATACGCTGTCGAATGTCGGGATTATTTCAGTCCCATCGCGTTTTTCATGGTGTAGAACAGGTCGGTCTGGTCGGTCAGACCCACCACGTTGGCGGCGTGCGGACCGTAGGCGGCGATGCGCAGCTGGGTGCCGGTATGGCCCTGCGACTCTTCTTCCGAGTTGCCGTAGCTGATGGTCATCACTGCGTCATCTTTGGTGTTCAGCGCCTGCGTCAGGCCCGGTGCTTTGGAGCCGTTTTCGACGATCTGGCTGGAGTGGGCGTGGTCGGCGGTGACGATCACCAGCGTGTTACCGTCGCGGCGGGCGAATTCCAATGCTTTCTGCACCGCTTCGTCCAGATCCACCGTTTCACCGAACTGACCGCACGGGTTGGCGGCGTGGTCCTGCTTGTCGATAGACGCGCCTTCCACCTGCAGGAAGAAACCGTTTTTGTTCTTGCTCAACAGCTGGATGGCTTTATCGGTCATCTGCGCCAGTGTCGGTACGCTGGCGCCGCGTTGGGCGTTGGGTTCACAGGTTACTACTGGTTTATCGAGGTTGCCGTGGTAGCTGGCTTTCGGCCCCTGCCAGCGCACCGGCATGTTGCCGTCGGCGAACAGGCCCAGCACTGGCTTGCTCTGGCTGGCGGCGGTAACGGCATTCATGCCGTCCAGATCGGTTACGAGGTGGTAGCCCAGCGCGTCCGCCTGTTCTTTCAGGCTCTTACCCTGATATTTACCGGCTTTGGCGATTTCTTTGAAGGTGGCTGCGCCGCCGCCCAGCGTGACATCGGCGCGGGTAACCAGCAACTGTTCGGCGATGGAGCCGCGACCGCCGTTTTCCAGCGCGTTGGTCGGGCACTGCTGGCTGGTTTTTTCCGGGCCGTAGCATTTGCGCGATGTCACGTGAGACACCATCGCCGCCGGCGTGGCGTCTTCCAGTTCGGCGGTGGAGACGTTACCGGTGGCTTTGCCCGCCGCTTTGGCGATTTCAATCAGCGTCTTATGGTCTTTGCCGTCCACGTCCACGCCCAGCGCGCCGTTGTAGGTTTTGACGCCGCTGGACCAGGCGGTGGCCGATGCGGCGGAGTCGGTGACGTAGTCCGGTTTGCGGGTTTTTTTGTCCAGCGAGTAATGGGTGTACTGACCGGTCAGCGGCAAGGCGTCGATGCCTTTGAAGAAGCCGCCCGCGCCCAGCGCGTAGTTACGTGCGGCGGTGATTTCCGAGTCGCCCATGCCGTCGCCAATCAGCAGAATCACGTTTTTGGCGGTTTTCGCGTTGAGCGAGGCTTTCAGCATCTCGGTCTGATCGGCGCTCAGGCGACGCGCGCCGCCGGGCTGAGTGATGTCGCCCTGAGCCTGACGGTGGTAATCGGCGCTGGCGGCCAGTGCGCTGCCGGCGATAAGCGTCATCATCAGAGAAGAGAGCAGGGGTTTGCAGATCAGAGTCTTGCGGATCAAAGCCTTACGGGTCATGGTCATTCACTCGCGGTTAAATTAAGTAACAAATAAACATGTGCGGTAAAACCTAGACAGAGAAAATGACAGAATGATGAACGTGGCGGGAATGGGTGAAAAAAGACATAAAAAAACGGCTCCAGACGGGAGCCGTTGTGCGGTATCAGCGGGGCTGATCAGGCCTGGCTTTTGGCTTCGGCGGCCGCTTTGACGATGACGGCGAAGGCGTCGGCTTTCAGCGACGCGCCGCCAACCAGCGCGCCGTCGATGTCCGGCTGGGTGAAGAGTTCAGCGGCGTTGGCGGCATTGACCGACCCGCCGTACTGAATGATTACCTGCTCGGCTACCGCGGCATCCTGCTTAGCGATGTGGTTACGGATAAATTTGTGCACCGCCTGCGCCTGCGCCGGGGTAGCGGATTTGCCGGTGCCGATGGCCCAGACCGGCTCGTAGGCAATCACGGTGTTTTCGAACGCTTTCGCGCCCAGCGTGTTCAGCACGGCATCCAGTTGACGCGCGCAGACGGCTTCGGTCTGGCCGGCTTCGTTTTCGGCTTCGGTTTCACCGATGCACAGTACCGGAATCAGGCCGGTTTCTTTCAGCACGGCGAATTTTTTAGCGATGAACTCGTCGCTTTCGTGATGATAAGTGCGGCGTTCGGAGTGGCCGATGATGATGTATTGGGCGCCGATGTCTTTCAGCATGGCGGCGGAGGTTTCACCGGTGAAGGCGCCGGCAAGGTTGACGTCCACGTTCTGGGCACCCAGAGCAATGCGGCTGCCTGCCAGCAGGTGTTTAGCTTGATCCAGATAAATAGCCGGCGGCGCGATGGCCACGCCGCAACCGGTGACGGCGCTCAATTCGTTGCGCAGGCCGGCAATCAGTTCGTGAACCATGCTGGTGCTGCCGTTCAGCTTCCAGTTGCCCATGACTAAGGGATGTCGCATCTTGTTTCCTCCAGGCGAATTGCCAGTTAATCAATACATGGCTGCGTCAGGCAGCCAATCTGACGATGATACAGAACTGACGATAGTATAGAGTCGAAATGGCACGGTGGCTCTGTTTTTCGTGCCTAATTCTCGATGTGATCACGAATCAGATAGCGCTAGCTTAATCGGTTCAACAGCGAAAGTTAGCCCCTTTTCGCCGTGATCCGCCACGACGTAGCGCAGCGCTCCCTCCGTTTGCTGGTAAAAGCGCTGACCTTTGCCTTTTTCCAGCAGCATTTCGATCTTTTTCAGGCTTTGCTCGTTGGTTAACGACGGCATAAAAGTGCGCACCAGCGCCGCCATGTAGCCGATAGCCTGCTTGCGTCGCCCGCTTTGGTCGGTGTCTTTCGGTTTGGGCAGCCAGGTAATCTGCATGGTTTTTATCTTGCCGGTGCCTTTTTCCAGCGCGGTGGAAGAATACAGGTGATCGTTGATGCGGCTGGCGGCGCGCGTCAGGTTGGGCGAGTCATCGCCGGTATCGATCACCCGGTATTCGTTAATCGGCAACGATGGGTTGCTCAGGTTATAGCGGGTGCGAAACTGTATGATGTTCATATCGAACGTGGGAGAGCCTGACAGCAGATAGGGCGCGGCGGTCGGGGGTTTTTGCTGGAACAGGCCGTCACTCCGGGCAAACGGGGTACAGAGTAGGCCGGCAGACAGGCAACAAACAATCAACAGGGCATTTTTCATCATCAATTCATTAGTATCGTCACTTATCGTTGGCATGCTGTGTGATTAAAACGGGATTCGGGATCGATTGTCAAAACGTGCGGTAAAAAAGGCCGCCTGACTTAAGGTAAACTCATGCCGTAGAACCGCATTCGGGGATGGAAGGTGATGACGATACAACAATGGTGTTTTTCGTTTCGCGGCCGCGTTGGCCGCCGGGATTTCTGGTTAGGAATGGCGATCGTGCTGGCGCTGATGGTGGGGTTGTTCATGTTGGCCGGGACCGGCTGGCTGGAAACCCAGAACGCGGCGTTCGTGCTGGTGGTGTTGATGTGGCCGCTGGCGGCGATACTGGTCAAACGGCTGCATGACCGCAACAAAAGCGGCTGGTGGGCATTACTGCTGGTGGTGGCCTGGATGCTGGGCAACGGCAACTGGGCGATGCTGCCGCCGCTCGGTCAGTGGGGGCTGGGGCGTTTTCTGCCGACGTTGATTGCCGTGATGATGCTGCTGGATTGCGGCGCGTTTGTCGGTACGAGTGGCGCGAACCGTTTCGGACCGGCAGCGGAGCCGTTGCGGCTCCGCGCTTCCTGAATCTCGTCCGTGGTTACCAGTAGTGCTCGCTGGTCATATGGCCGGGACGACGGCGCAGGTGTTTGCTCATCTGCCGCGTGTCTTTGAGCAACTGCTGGGTGTCCCGCACCATCTGCGGGTTGCCGCACAGCATCACGTGGCTGGTCGCCGCGTCCATCGGCAGGCCGACCGCCGCTTCCAGCGCACCGCTTTCAATCAACGCCGGCACACGGCCGGTGAGCGAACCGGGCTGCTCCTCGCGGCTGACCACGGTCTGGATGCGCAGCTTGCCGTCATAGCGTTGTTCCAACTGTTGCATCAGCGGCAGAAAACTCAGGTCACGGGCGAAGCGGGCGGCGTGCACCAGCACGATATGTTTAAAGCGTTCCAGACCGCGTCCTTCCTGCAGAATCGACAGATACGGGCCGATGGCGGTGCCGGTCGCCAGCATCCACAGGGTGTCGCAATCCGGGATTTCGTCGAGCACGAAGAAGCCGGCGGCCTCCTGCGTCACCAAGACCTCATCGCCCGGCTGGCAACGGTGCAGATGCGGGCTGAGCTTGCCGTCCGGTACGTTGACCAGATAAAACTCCAGCAGCGTGTCGCTGGGGGCGTTGACGTATGAATAGGCACGCTGTACCCGCTCGCCGCCCAGTTCCAGCGCCAGCTTGGCGAACTGCCCGGCGGTAAACGGCGCCACCGGCGCTTCCAGCCGCAGACTGAATAAGTTTTCCGTCCAGTGTTCAACCTGAATAACCTTGCCGGTCACCCACTCTGCCATGGTTCTATGCTCCTGTTTTGATCTCTCGGGTGTCGCAGGGCTGCACGCAGCCAGACCTTACGATACGCGATCTGTTAACAACAGTGAAACAATTCGTGCCTTGCCGCGGCTACAGCAGAAAGGCGTGCAGCGCCTGATCTTTACGGTCCAGATAATGAGTGGAACTGATGCGGCGGATGGTGCGCGACTTGCCGCGGATCAGCAGCGTTTCGGTGGTGGCGATGTTGCCGCGGCGGGAAATGCCGTTGAGCAGGTCGCCCTTGGTGATGCCGGTGGCGGAAAAGATCACGTTGTCGTTGCGCGCCATGTCGTCCAGCATCAGCACCTTGCCGGCTTCGATGCCCATTTCACGGCAGCGCGCCAGCTCTTGTTCGCCCAGCCGGCGGTTTTCCGCATTGTCTTCCTTCACCTGATGACGGGCCAGCAAACGCCCCTGCATGTCGCCATCCAGCGCGCGGATCACCGCCGCCGAGATCACACCTTCCGGCGCGCCGCCGATGCCGTAGAGCACATCGACCTCGCTTTCCGGCATGCAGGTCAGAATTGAGGCGGCCACGTCTCCATCAGGAATGGCGAACACTTTTACGCCCAGTCGCTGCATGTCGGCGATCACCCGATCGTGGCGCGGTTTGGCCAGCGTGATCACGGTCAGTTCGCTGAGCGGCTTGCCCAATCGTTCCGCTACCCGTTTCAGGTTGTCTTCCAGCGGGCGGTCAAGGTCGATAGCGCCTTTGGCCTGCGGGCCGACAATCAGCTTTTCCATGTACATGTCGGGCGCGTGCAGGAAAGTTCCCTGTTCGCCTACCGCCAGCACCGCCAGCGCGTTCGCCTGCCCCATCGCCGTCATGCGAGTGCCTTCGATCGGATCGACGGCGATGTCCACCGCGTCGCCGCGCCCAGTGCCTACCTGCTCGCCGATGTAGAGCATCGGCGCTTCATCGATTTCACCTTCGCCGATGACGATTTGACCGTTGATGTCGACCTGATTGAGCATGATGCGCATCGCCTGCACCGCGGCGTTGTCGGCGGCGTTCTTATCGCCACGGCCCAGCCATTTGTAGCCGGCCAGCGCGGCCGCTTCGGTAACGCGGGAGAATTCGATGGCTAATTCACGTTTCATGGATACCTGTCTTGAACGGGGAGTAAAGGAGTAGTCGGGGCATTATGGTAGCACAGGCGTAATGGCGGACGGGGGGGAGAGGGAAAGGAAAAAGGGCGCGATAGCCGCGCCCGATCAAGGATAGCGATGATTTTACTCGTCGTGTTCTTCCCACGCGCGGGCGCGTTCCACCGCTTTTTGCCAGCCACGGTAACGGAAGTTGCGCTCCACGGTTTCGATGCTGGGACGGAACTCCCGTTCGATGGCGGTCTTGCTCTTCACTTCATCCAGATCATTCCAGAAACCGGTCGCCAGGCCAGCCAGGAATGCCGCGCCCAGCGCGGTGGATTCACGCACCTGCGGACGCTCGACGCGAGTACCCAGAATGTCGGACTGGAACTGCATCAGGAAGTTGTTGGCGACCGCGCCGCCGTCCACCCGCAGCGATTGCAGACGCGTATCGGCGTCGGCCTGCATCGCGTCCAGTACGTCGCGGGTCTGGTAGGCGATGGACTCCAGCGTGGCGCGGATGATGTGGTTGGCGTTAACGCCGCGGGTCAGGCCGAAAATCGCGCCGCGGGCGTACGGGTCCCAGTACGGTGCGCCCAGGCCGGTGAACGCCGGTACCACATAGACGCCGTTGCTGTCTTTCACCTTGGTGGCGAAGTATTCGGAGTCCATCGCGTCGCCAATCAGTTTCAGTTCGTCACGCAGCCACTGGATCGACGCGCCGCCGATAAACACCGCGCCTTCCAGCGCATAGTTCACTTCGCCGCGCGGGCCGCAGGCGATGGTGGTCAGCAGGCCGTGTCTGGAGCGTACCGCTTCGGTGCCGGTGTTCATCAGCAGGAAACAGCCGGTGCCGTAGGTGTTTTTCGCCATGCCGGGATGGACGCACAGTTGGCCGTACAGCGCCGCCTGCTGGTCGCCGGCGATACCGGCGATGGGAATGCGGGTGCCGCCTTTGCCGCCGATGTTGGTCTGGCCGTAAATCTCGGAAGACGGGCGCACCTGCGGCAGCATGGCGCGCGGGATATCCAGCACTTCCAGCATGCGTTCGTCCCAGTCGAGCTTATGGATGTTGAACAGCATGGTGCGGGAGGCGTTGGTGTAATCAGTGACGTGGACGCGGCCCTGAGTCATTTTCCAGATAAGCCAGGTGTCGATCGTGCCGAACAGCAGCTCGCCGCGGCGGGCGCGTTCACGCGACCCTTCGACATGGTCGAGGATCCATTTGACCTTGGTACCGGAGAAATACGGGTCGACCACCAGACCGGTGTTAGCGCGGATGTACTCTTCCAGCCCGTCTTTTTTCAGCTTTTCGCAGATGTCGGCGGAGCGGCGGCATTGCCACACAATCGCGTTGTAGATGGGTTTGCCGGTGTCTTTTTCCCATACTACGGCGGTTTCACGCTGGTTGGTGATGCCGATGCCTGCGACTTCGTCGCTGCTGATGCCGGCTTTCGCCAGCGCTTCCACCAGCGTAGAGCTTTGCGAGGCCCAGATTTCCATTGGGTCGTGTTCTACCCAGCCCGCTTTGGGGTAGATCTGGGTAAATTCCCGCTGGGATACGCTGACGATGTTGGCGTCATGGTCCAGCACGACAGCCCGTGAGCTGGTGGTTCCCTGGTCGAGCGCGACGATGTATTTTTTTTCCTGGTTCATAAACGTAATCCTGTTAGCGGAGTAGGGTTAGACCTTACGGGTTTGAGCTGACGCTGCCGTGTCGGTATCTGTGTCTGTGGCGCAGACATCGCAGGGCAGGTTGCGGCCAATCAGGGAGCGATAGCCAAATGCGCCCAGACAGGCGCCGACAATCGGGCCGAAAATCGGTATCAGTATATAAGGGATATCGCGTCCGCCGGTCAGCGCGATCTTGCCCCAGCCGGCGAAATAGGCAAACAGCTTCGGACCGGCATCACGCGCCGGGTTCATGGCAAATCCGGTCAACGGCCCCATGGAGGCGCCAATGACCGCGATCAAAATACCGATCAACAGCGGTGCCAGCGGCCCGCGCGGGATGCCGTTGCCGTCGTCGGTCAACGCCAGAATCAGGCACATCAGAATGGCGGTGATGACCGTTTCCACCAGAAACGCCTGCAGCACCGAAATGTGCGGGTTGGGGTAGGTGGAGAAGATGCCTGCCAGATCGAGGCTTTCCACACTGCCGCGCACCATGTTGTGCGTCTGCTCGATGTTGTCGAACAGGTTGTGGTAGAGGCCGTAGACCAGCGCGGCCGAGCAGAACGCGCCGGCCACCTGTGAGACGATGTAAGGTAGCACCTTGCGGCCATCGAAGCAGGCAAACAGCCACAGGGCAATGGTCACCGCCGGATTGAGGTGGGCGCCGGAAATCGCGGCGGTCAGGTAGATCGCCATCGCGACACCCAACCCCCAAATAATGCTGATTTCCCATAGCCCCAGACTGGCGCCTGCCAGTTTCAGAGCCGCGACACAGCCAACGCCAAAGAAAATCAACAGGCCAGTACCGAGAAACTCGGCAATGCACTGGCCTTTAAGGGTAGAAAGTTCAGATTGACTCATAATGCTTGTTCCTGCTTATAGGCTACAGCATGGATGGTTGACGCAGGTCGATGGAATAACCTGCGCGTTTTTGGTCTGTCTCGTCACTCCTGAGAAGATTCACGGCCAGACTCTTTTTTGTATTTCGGATGTGAATTTATCGTTAATGTTCGAAAACGAGAAATATCGAAATCAAAATGTGTGTGACACGTCAAGAAAATGCGCGCATTCGCGTAATTAGCGAAAAAATGCCCCTCTGCCCTTCCGGGCCGGTGTTAACAGGGGTGTTAAATGCATTAACATTAGTGCTGTTTAATAATGATCCGGGTGATTTTCAGTCTGTGCTGATAGCGCATGAGCGAAAAAGCAGGCAGAGTCGCTGTTTTACCGGCGGTGTGCTGGACACGCCTGATCCGGCTACATACAATTTGGCTGGCGTTTACGTCGGGCGCGCCAGCGCCGGGGTGTGAAGGGCCGCGAGACATCTGTTTGCGAGATGCCGTCCGTGACACGCCCGTTCGTGGTACATCTGCGTTAACCGGCTTATGCCGTGCGATCAAAAGGGGTTAGAAGTTATGTCATTTGAAGTGTTTGAGAAGCTGGAAGCGAAAGTTCAGCAGGCGATTGACACGATCACGCTGTTGCAGATGGAAATCGAAGAGCTGAAAGAGAAGAACAATACGTTGTCGCAGGAAGTGGAGAGTATGGCGGGCAACCGTGATGCGCTGATGCGCGAGAACGAGCAGCTAAAGCAGGAACAGCTGGTATGGCAAGAGCGCCTGCGTGCGCTGCTGGGTAAAATGGAAGACGTTCAGTAATCGCCGAAGTCAGACTGACGGGAGGCGCACAGGGCGTCCGTTGACGCCCTTGGGTATTTAGCCCGTTATTCCAGATCGAGCGGATCTTCGGACAGGATGATGCCGGTATTGTCGGCGTACAGATGGTCACCAGAGAAGAAGGTCACGCCGCCGAAATTCACCCGGATATCGGTTTCGCCGATGCCTTCACTGGCCGCCCCCGCTGGGGTCGCCGCCATCGCCTGAATGCCGATGTCCAGTTCCGACAGGTCGTCGACCTGACGCACCGCACCGTACACCACGATGCCTTCCCACTCGTTCTGCGTAGCCAGACGCGCCAGTTCAGCATTAACCAGCGCCCGGCGAACGGAGCCGCCGCCGTCGACCAGCAGCACGCGTCCGCTGCCGTTTTCTTCCAGCACGTCGAACAGCAGGCCATTATCCTCAAAGCATTTCACCGTGATGATTTTGCCGCCGAATGAACTACGCCCGCCAAAGTTGGAGAAAAGAGGCTCAACCACATTGACCTCTTCATGATAGATATCACACAGTTCGGAAGTATCGTATTTCATAGGAGTAATGTCTGTTGCCGCTGGAAGTGTGAGACTGAGTATATCCCTTTCTGTTTGTTGTTGGCAAAATCATCAACCGCGGCTTTGACCCGCATCAGTAATCGGTAGTGATTTTGCCAGCCCGGACAACCTGTTACTCAGCTCTGGCGGGCGATCGCCTAGCTCAGCAGCACGCCCACCGCGAACAGCAGATTGGTGAGCAACGCGCCCTTCACGGTTTTTTCCAGCATCGGACGCATACTGAACGCGGTGGTTTCCCGCATCACGTAGCGCCCTTGTTTCACCAATAGCGGCAGCGCCAGAATAAACAACCAGCCGGCCAGCGTATGCAGATAAAGCATGGCGAACAGCGCCAGACAGACCGGCGCCGTCATCAGCAACACCATGTGGTAGCGCCGGGCTTTGTGAGCGCCGAGCCGCACCGCCAGCGTGTTCTTGCCGTTTTCCCGGTCGCTGTCGATATCGCGCAGGTTGTTGATGTTGAGCACCGCGACGGCCAGCAGGCCGCAGGCGGTCGCGGGCAGAATCACGCTGCTGTCGAAGTGACCGGTTTGCAGGTAGTACGAGCCGGCCACGCTTAGCCAGCCGAAAAAGATCAGCACCGAGATGTCGCCAAGCCCGATATAGCCATACGGTTTATTGCCGACGGTATAGGTAATGGCGGCCAGAATCGCCAACAGGCCGAGCGCCAGAAACACCACGATATCCACCGGCTTTTCGCAGGCCAGCGCTACCAACGCGCTGCCGGAGATTGCCGTCAGCGTCACGGTAATGAGCAGCGCCTTACGCAGCTCCGGCAGGCTGATGGCACCGGTCTGGATGCCGCGTAGCGGGCCGATGCGGTCTTCCTTGTCGCTGCCTTTCACGGCATCGCCATAGTCATTAGCCAGATTGGAGAGGATTTGCAACAGGCCGGCGGTAATCAGCGTCAGCAGCGCCACGCCGGGCTTGAAGTTGCTGTGCCAGCAGGCGATGACGGTGCCGGTAACGATGGAGGCAAAAGCCAGCGGCAGCGTCTTGGGACGCAGGCTGTCCAGCCAGGCTTGGGTTTTGCTGCTATGTGTCAATTGGGTCATGGTGTCAATTGGGTCATGGTGTTAATGGGCCATGGTATCAGCCAGATTGTGGCGCGTTCAGTTCTGAAAAAATAAAGCCTGGTGACGGTGATAAAAACAACAGTGGGAGGCATCGGCCTCCCACTGGTCAGTCATCAGTGCGATCCGTGAACACGGATTATAAGATAAATCGGCTCAGATCTTCATCTGCTACCAACTCATCAAGGTGACTGCGTACGTAATCTGCATCGATCGTCACGGTTTGGCCGTGCATTTCGCTGGCGCCGTAGGAAACGTCTTCGATCAGTCGTTCCAGCACCGTGTGCAGACGACGGGCGCCGATGTTCTCCGTACGCTCGTTGACCTGCCAGGCCGCCTCCGCGATGCGGCGGATGCCGTCCGGCAGGAACGTGATGTTGACGCCTTCGGTTTCCATCAACGCCTGATACTGACGGGTCAGCGACGCGCTGGGTTCGGTCAGAATACGCTCGAAATCTTCGGTGGTCAGCGCCTGCAACTCCACGCGAATCGGCAGACGGCCCTGCAGCTCGGGGATCAGGTCCGACGGGCTGGCGACCTGGAACGCGCCGGAGGCGATGAATAGGATATGGTCGGTTTTCACCATGCCGTGCTTGGTGGACACGGTACAGCCTTCCACCAGCGGCAGCAGGTCGCGCTGCACCCCTTCGCGGGACACGTCCGGGCCGGAGGTATCGCCCCGTTTGCAGATCTTGTCGATTTCATCGATGAACACAATGCCGTGCTGCTCCACCGCTTCGATCGCCTGCTGCTTAAGCTCTTCCGGATTGACCAGCTTGGCGGCTTCTTCTTCCACCAGCAACTTGAAAGCTTCGCGAATCTTGATTTTGCGGTTTTTCTGTTTCTGACCCGCCAGATTCTGGAACATTGACTGCAACTGATTGGTCATCTCTTCCATGCCCGGCGGGGCCATGATCTCAACACCGACGGGGGCGGCGGCCAGCTCGATTTCGATCTCTTTATCGTCAAGCGACCCTTCACGCAGTTTCTTGCGAAACGCCTGGCGGGCGGCAGACGGCTCGTGGTTCTCTTCCGGCTGACCCCAGTTGTTCTTGGCCGGCGGAATCAGCACGTCCAGAATGCGCTCTTCGGCCAGTTCTTCGGCGCGATAGCGGTTTTTCTCCATCGACTGCTGACGCACCATTTTGATGGCGACATCGGTCAGGTCGCGGATAATCGAGTCGACTTCCTTGCCGACGTAGCCCACTTCGGTGAATTTGGTCGCTTCCACCTTGATGAACGGGGCATTGGCTAACTTGGCGAGACGACGGGCGATTTCGGTTTTCCCCACCCCGGTCGGGCCGATCATCAGAATGTTTTTCGGGGTGACTTCATGGCGCAGGCTCTCTTCCAGCTGCATGCGGCGCCAGCGGTTACGCAAGGCAATCGCCACGGCGCGCTTCGCTTTGTGCTGGCCGATGATATAGCTATCAAGCTCGCTGACTATTTCGCGCGGGGTCATTTCAGACATAGTGGATCCTTACGCCTTGGAGGCTAATTCTTCAATCGTGTGGAACTGGTTGGTGTAGATGCAGATATCACCCGCAATACCCAGTGACTTTTCGACAATTTCCCGTGCGCTTAATTCGGTATTTTCCAGCAGTGCGCGTGCGGCAGCCTGCGCGTAGGGGCCGCCGGAGCCGATGGCGATCAGATCGTTTTCCGGCTGAATCACATCGCCGTTGCCGGTGATGATCAGCGAGGCGTTTTCGTCGGCGACCGCCAGTAACGCTTCCAGTCGACGCAGCATGCGATCGGTGCGCCAGTCTTTAGCCAGTTCCACGGCGGCCTTCACCAGATGTCCCTGATGCAGCTCCAGTTTGCGTTCGAACAGTTCAAACAGGGTAAACGCATCAGCGGTGCCGCCGGCGAATCCGGCGATAACCCGGTCGTTGTACAGACGACGTACTTTGCGCACGTTGCCTTTCATTACGGTGTTGCCCAGGGTGGCTTGCCCGTCTCCGCCAATCACGACCTGACCGTTGCGGCGTACGCTTACAATTGTTGTCACGAGTTTATCCCCGTTACTGAGAAAAAGGCCCCCGCGCGGACGCGGGGCATATTGACGATAAACATGGGGGAGGGGTGGGGGGTTTTCAACCCCCGCTGGCTAATGGGATGCAGTTGGATTGCCCCATGCCTTTGAGTTTTTGTGCCATTTTGTCGGCCACGGTACGGCTGTTGTACGGCCCGAGCATAATCCGATGCCAGCCGCCGCTGCTGGCGATACGGCTTTCGACACCGGCAAACGCCAGCTCTGCCCTTACCGATTCGGCAGGCTCCGCCGTCTTGAACGAACCGCATTGCACCATCCAACGCTGTTCTTTCTCTGGTTTGGCGTTCTCCGTCTTGCTGTCGGTTTTGGCGGTTTCTTTGGCTGCCGTTTCCGTTTTGGCTGCTTCTTTGCGTGGCTCTGCCTGTACCGGTTTCTGCGCCGTCTGCGCCGGTGGCGTTGCTGCCTGCGTCGTATGATGCTGATTTGCCGCCGGAACGGTGGTCGTGGTACGCGGCGCCGGCGGTGGCGTCACCGTACTGGTGTTGGGCACGATCGGCACAACCGTCTGCGGCCTCGGCGCTGCCAAACTACGGGCCGGCATCTGGCTTTGATCGTTGTAAGGCACTTCCGTCAGCGTGGTCGGCTGGCGTTTCATGTCCGACTGCATCTGTTCCAGCAGTTGCCGCTGCTCGTTGGTAAGCTGGCCCGTCGACTGGATTTCTCCACCCGCCGAAGGTTCGGTCGGCGACGCGACGCCAATCTGCCGGTTTTCCAGTTCCTTGATATAACGCCAGCGTTCTTCCGGTTTGGGCGGCAGCCCGTTGCCTTTGGTCCCCTGATGCGGCAGGACCGGCGACTCGTCCGGCTTATTGTGGGCGATAAAATAGAGTCCGCCGGCAAACGTGACCAGCACGGCAACAGCCAGCGCTATCATGGTTTTGGAGGCGCCCGAGGACCCCCCTCGTTTTCGGCTGGATGTTTTTTTCCGGCGCGTTCCAGAACGCCCCCGGCTGACATAGTCTCGTTGTGCCACAATCGTTTCGTTGCGAAAAAAATAAGTAACAGGTCGCCATGTTACTGAACCCTAAAATATTTGACCAGCACCTGAATTCTTAAAGCCTGTAACACGCAGGGGTGGGGCGGCGGTGCTGTCGCGAATAATCAACTGGCTGGATATCAGCCGCGACCCCCGCTGGACCTTGTGTTGCTGCAATTGAGCGAGCAGCAATAGCATGGCCTCGCGGCCGATATCGTAGCGCGGCTGGGAAACAGTGGTCAGTGCCGGAAAACAGTGGCTGGCCTGCGCGATATCATCGAATCCGACCAGCGACAGATCACGCGGCACGTCCAGCCCCATTTTGCGCGCCTGCGTCAGTGCGCCCAGCGCCATGACGTCGCAGTGGCAGAAAACCGCGGTGGGCGGCGTGGGATGCGACATCAACCGCATCAGGCCGCGGGAACCGGTGTCGTAACTGAAATCGCCGCGCACGATGTACTGGTTGTCGATCACCAGTCCGCAGCGGCGCAATGCCTGAATATAGCCCTGTAGCCGGTATTCGCTGATCGGAATCTGTTCCGGACCGGCGATGCAGGCGATGCGCCGGTGCCCCAGTTGATTGAGATAACTGACGGCCTCAAACGCCGCGGTCAGGTTATCGATATGCACGGTGGGCATATCCAGTTCAGGAGCGAACTCATTTGCCATCACCATCGGCGGCAGATGACGGCGTTCGTCCTTGCCGGCATCAAACGGCAACTGCGAACCCAGCAGCAGAATGCCGTCGATCTGCCGGGTGGTGATCAGGTCCAGAAAGGTCTTTTCCGTTTTGCGCTGGTGAGCGCAATCGCCAATCAGCACCAGATAGCCGCGCTCCGCCGCCGTTTCCTCAATGCCGCGCAGCATTTCGGTGAAAAAGGGATCGCAGATATCGGGGACGAGCGCCAGAATCGTTCTTGATTCATGCCGCTTCAGGTTGCGGGCAAGATTTTGTGCAGAGTATCCCACCGCCAGCGCGGCCTGTTCCACCTTTTGGCGGGTGGTGGCCGACACCTTCTCTGGATTGGTCAGGGCGCGGGACACCGTCGCGGTGGACACGCCAGCCTGGTCGGCAACGTCTTTCATCGTTGCGGGCGGGATGAATTTTTTCTGCTCCAACGCATTTCCTCCTTGCGTCAGCGTTTACTGGCGCTGTAGTCAAGGGGGCCGCTATCAAGGTCGGCCACCGTTTACAGGATGTCTGGTTTTACCATGCGCCGTTATGACACACGGGCATGACCTGGCGGTGCTGTCGTGAAGTATCGTACGGTTCAGGGGTTCAGCCCGGGCTTGCACCGTGCGGGCAGGGACGGTATCGGTTATCCCTATGCACAGGTATAGCACCGGGTGGCGGGTTGTCACCCGGCGTCTGGCGTCCGGTGTCGCGCCAACCGCCTGATCAGCATACTGCTTCCGCCATCACTCTTAACAGATTGCATTCAATATTTATCGAATAATTTACGCAGGCGCCGTCTGAATTATCTGTTTCTCGGTGCGGTTCGCAAAAAAAGTCGCCGCTGCTGGCATCAGGTCGGCCGGCGGCTCAGAATCGGCTCAATTGTCCGTTGGGTCGACATCCATCACCCATTTCACCTTGCGCGTCTGCGGTAGGGTATCGATCAACGGCATGGAATTGCGGATCAGCCGTTGCAGCGTGGCGCGCGATGGATGCTGTAACAGCAATTGCCAGCGAAAACGCCCGGCGCGCTTGGGCTGCAGCGCCGGCACCGGCCCCATCAGCCACAGCGAGTCGTCGCGCAGCGGGCTGGCCTCCAGCAGATTGCGCAGCTGCTGCAGGAACAGGCTGGCCTGCTGATTGTCGTGGTCATCGGCCCGGAACAGCACATGGCTGGTAAACGGCGGCAGGAACACGCTCTGGCGTTCTTTAAGCGTCTGGCTGGCGAAAGCGTCGTAGCCCTGATGCAGCAGTGTCTGCAACAGTGGGTGCTCCGGGTGATGGGTTTGCAGCACCACTTCGCCCGCCTTGCCCGCGCGCCCGGCGCGCCCGGACACCTGGGTGTAGAGCTGGGCGAAGCGCTCGGTGGCGCGGAAGTCGGCGGAAAACAGCGAGCTGTCGACATCCAGCAACGCCACCAGCGTGACGTCGGGAAAATGGTGGCCTTTGGCGAGCATCTGGGTGCCGATCAGGATGCGGGCGCCGCCCTGGCGAACCTGCGCCAGTTGCTGCTCCAGCGCACCCTTGCGGCTGGTGGTGTCGCGATCGATACGGGTGATTGGGGCCTCGGGAAACAGTGCCGGCAGCGCCTGTTCCAACTGTTCGGTGCCCAGGCCGACCGGCACCAGATGGGTGGAGCCGCACTGCGGGCATTGTTGCGGTATCGGACGCTGGCTGTCGCAGTGGTGGCAACGCATCATCCGTTGATGCTGGTGCAGGGTGTAGTAGCTGTCGCAGCGCTGGCATTCGGCGATCCAGCCGCATTCATGACACAGCACCACCGGCGCGAAGCCCCGACGGTTGAGAAACAGGATGACCTGATTGTCCGCGGCCAGATGATGGCGGATGCGGCTGATCAGCGGCTGCGATAAACCGGTGGTCAGCGGCAGCCCTTTCAGGTCCAGCAAATGTTGCTGCGCCAGCCGGGCGTTGCCGGCGCGCTTGCTGAGACGCAACTGGCGGTATTTGCCAATCTGCACGTTGTAGAGCGTTTCCAGCGCTGGCGTGGCCGACCCCATGACGATGGGAATGTCTTCCTGCCGGGCGCGGAACACCGCCAGGTCGCGGGCGTGATAACGCCAGCCTTCCTGCTGTTTGTAGGAACCGTCGTGTTCTTCGTCGATGACGATCAGCCCCAGCCGGGCAAAGGGAGTAAACAGCGCGGAACGGGTGCCGATGACGATAGCCGCTTCGCCTTGTCGGGCGCGCAGCCATACCGACAGCCGCTCGCCGTCGTTCAACCCCGAATGCAGCGCTTCCACCGGTGCGTTGAATCGATCGCGGAAGCGGGCGATGGTTTGCGGCGTCAGGCCGATTTCCGGCACCAGCACCAGCGCCTGCTTGCCCTGCGCCAGAATATTTTCCAGCACGCTGAGGTAGACCTCGGTTTTGCCGGAACCGGTGATGCCCGCCAGCAGCCAGGCGGCAAAATGGTCGTCTTCGCTGCGTATGGCGCCGACGGCGGTGGCCTGCTCGGTATTAAGACGCAGGCGCTCCCCCGTCAGGCTGAAATCGTCGCGCCAATCTCGCACTTGCTGCGGTAGCGCGCGCAGTTCGCTCAGCCCTTTTTCACGCAATGCCTGTAGCGCGGCTTCCGTCAGTTCGGTTTCCGCTACCTGATGGCGGTACAGCGGCCCCTGTAGCAGCGCTGCCAGCGCCTGTTGTTGCTTGGGTGCCCGTTTCAGCGCGTTTACCGGTGTGGCGCGGCCTTGTTCGGTCGCGAACCATTGCCAGAGCGGCGCGCTATGGGCCGGTTTTCCCTGCCGGAGCAAAATCGGCAGAGCATGGAACAGCACGTCGCCAAGCGGATAATGGTAATACTCCGCCGCCCACAGCAGGATGCGCCACAGGCTGTCCTGAAACAGCGGGGTGTCGTCGAGCACGTCGTGCAGCGGTTTAAGCTGTTCCAGCGGCAGTGCGCTGCCAGCGCTCAGGGCAGTGACGATGCCGATCATTTTACGGTTGCCGAAGGGAACGCTGACCCGCACGCCCGGCACCGGCGGCGTCATGCCTTGCGGCAGCCGGTAATCAAACGTGCGCGTCAGCGGTACCGGTAAGGCAACCTGAACAACGGGCATGGTCTCTGCGTTCAAATGCGTCATGAAGGTCTTACGTCATGCATGAGGGTTTGTCTGCCGTCACGGTACTGTGAGCGGATGCGTTGTGCAATCTTGCGCGTCATCTTGTTTATCAGAGGCGACGTGTTCGTGCGGATCCAATTGCATCAGGTGGTTAATTTCTGTATGATTCGCCGCCTTTATACCTTGTGGTGTAAAGAACATTTCACTCAACTTCGTGTGGTGTCTGGCGGAACAGGGCCGGATAGCGACACGGCCTTAAACAGAGGTTTCCCATGAAAGAAGGTATTCACCCGAATTACGTTGAAATTACCGCTACTTGCTCTTGCGGTAACGTCATCAAAACCCGTTCCACCGCTGCTCATGACCTGAACCTGGACGTGTGTGGTGCTTGCCACCCGTTCTTCACCGGCAAACAGCGTGTCGTTGACACCGGTGGTCGTGTTGAGCGTTTCAACAAACGCTTCAGCGTCCCGGGCACCAAAAAATAATTGGTTTTTGCACCGGGGCGGAAAACCGGTTAAGCGGTTTTCCAGCCAAAACAAAGGCACCTGCGGGTGCCTTTGTTGTTTCTGATATTTTTCCCCATCCGCTCCAAACGGGTGATTCAGTATTCCCACGTATCCGGGTCGATCCCCATCTCACGCATAATTGCCTTGGCGGCATCGGGAATTTCGTCGCCGCGCTCTTTACGCAGGTCGTCATCATTCGGTAAGGGTTGGCCGGTAAAAGCGTGCAAAAACGCTTCACACAGTAACTCGCTATTGGTTGCGTGACGCAGGTTGTTGACCTGACGACGGGTGCGCTCGTCGGTCAGTATCTTCAATACCTTCAACGGGATAGATACGGTTATCTTCTTAACCTGCTCGCTTTTCTTGCCGTGTTCAGCGTATGGGCTTACGTATTCGCCATTCCACTCAGCCATGGGATACCTTAAATATTGATCGTGATGAAAACAGTCACTGGCACAAAACGCCATAATTCTAACGATTATTATAGGGATGCTCAATCTATACGCAAAGAAGTTTAGAAGTCCAGATGTATTGACGTCTATACCGTCCGGGTTTACTCTTTAACCTCTTTACCTCAGTCTCCCAGTCAGGAAAAGCACCGATGACGCGTAAACAGGCTACTATCGCAGTCCGCAGTGGGTTAAACAATGACGAGCAGTTCGGTTGCGTTGTTCCCCCGATTCATCTCTCCAGCACCTATAACTTCACCGGTTTTAATGAACCCAGAGCGCATGACTATTCCCGGCGCGGCAACCCGACCCGTGATGTCGTTCAACGCGCGCTGGCGGAACTGGAGGGAGGCGCGGGTGCGGTCATGACCAGCAGCGGTATGTCGGCGATTCTGCTGGTTTGTACGGTGTTTTTGCGGCCTGGCGATCTGCTGGTGGCCCCGCACGATTGCTACGGCGGCAGTTATCGTTTGTTCGACAGCCTGAGCAAACGCGGCGCCTACCGGGTGAAATTCGTCGATCAGGGCAATGCGGCCGACCTGAAGGCGGCGCTGGCGGAAAAACCGAAGCTGGTGCTGGTGGAAAGCCCCAGCAATCCGCTGCTGCGCGTAGTGGATATCGCGGCCATCTGTCAGGCGGCGCGCGAAGCGGGCGCGGTGAGCGTGGTGGATAACACCTTCCTGAGTCCGGCGCTGCAAAATCCGCTGAAGCTGGGGGCGGATCTGGTGGTGCACTCTTGCACCAAATACCTCAATGGCCATTCGGACGTGGTCGCCGGCGCGGTTATCGCCCGCGACCCCGAGGTGGTGACGGAACTGGCCTGGTGGGCCAACAATATTGGCGTGACCGGCGCGGCCTTTGACAGCTACCTGCTGCTGCGTGGTGTGCGCACGCTGTCGCCGCGTATGACGCTAGCGCAGAAGAATGCGCTACAAATTGTGGAGTATTTGCGGCATCAGCCACTGGTGAAGGCGTTGTATCATCCTTCTTTGCCCGGGAATGCCGGTCATGAGATTGCCCGTCGGCAGCAGTCCGGCTTTGGTGCGATGCTGAGTTTTGAACTGGATGGCGATGAAGACATGCTGCGTCGTTTTCTGTCCACACTGGAATTGTTCACGCTGGCGGAATCGCTGGGTGGCGTCGAGAGCCTGATTTCTCACGCGGCTACCATGACCCACGCCGGCATGGCGCCGCAAGCGCGCGCCGCCGCCGGTATCTCGGAGACGTTATTGCGCATTTCTGTCGGGATTGAAGACGGCGACGATCTGGTTGCCGATCTGGACAGAGCATTTCAGGCAGCAGCCAAGAGGTAACAATGAGTGCGTTAGGGATCGCAGCGGCCGTGAAGGGGCGGCAACTGCACAAATTCGGCGGCAGCAGCCTGGCTGATGTGAAATGTTATCAGCGCGTCGCCGGCATTATGGCGGATTACAGCCAGGCGGGCGATTTGATGGTGGTATCGGCGGCGGGTAGCACCACCAACCAGTTGATCAGCTGGTTGAATCTCAGCCAGTCCGACCGGATTTCCGCCCATCAGGTACAACAGTCGCTGCGCCGTTATCAAAGCGAGCTGATCTCCGGTTTGCTGCCGGCTGAAACGGCAGCTCCGCTTATCAATGAATTCATTCGCGATCTGGAGCGCCTCGCCGCGTTACTGGATGGCAAGCTCACCGATGCGGCCTATGCCGAAGTGGTCGGGCACGGCGAAATCTGGTCCGCCCGCCTGATGGCGGCGGTGCTGAATCAGAAAAACCTGCCTGCCGCCTGGCTGGATGCCCGTACCTTCCTGCGCGCCGAGCGTGCGGCGCAGCCGCAGGTCGATGAAGGCCGCTCCTGGCCGCTGTTGCAACAGCTGTTGACCCAGCATGCCGGGCAACGTCTGGTGATTACCGGTTTTATCAGCAGCAATGATGCAGGTGAAACCGTCCTGCTGGGCCGTAACGGTAGCGACTATTCCGCCACGCAGATTGGTGCGCTGGCTGGCGTTGAGCGCGTCACTATCTGGAGCGACGTGGCCGGCGTGTACAGCGCTGACCCGCGCAAGGTCAAAGATGCCTGCCTGCTGCCGCTGCTGCGGCTGGATGAGGCCAGCGAACTGGCCCGTCTGGCGGCGCCGGTATTGCACGCCCGCACCCTGCAGCCGGTTTCCGGCAGCGATATCGACCTGCAATTGCGATGCAGTTATCAGCCTGAACAAGGGTCGACCCGCATTGAACGCGTGCTGGCCTCCGGCACCGGCGCCAAGATTGTCACCAGTCACGATGACGTTTGCCTGATTGAGATTGGCGTACCGGCGGAGCACGATTTTGCCCGCACTCACAAAGACGTCGAGCAGTTGCTGCAAAAATCCCAGATCCGGCCGCTGGCGCTGGGTGTGCATCAGGATCGCAACCTGCTGCAACTGTGCTACACCTCGGAAGTGGTGCACAGCGCCTGGCAGGTGCTGGAGCAGGCGGCGTTGCCGGTATCGCTTCATCTGCGCGAGGGGCTTGCGCTGGTGGCGCTGGTGGGGGCGGGCGTTTGCCGCAACCCGCTGCACAGTCACCGTTTCTACCAGCAACTGCGTGACCAGCCGATCGAGTTCGTCTGGCAGGCGGAAGACGACATCAGCCTGGTAGCGGTGCTGCGTGTGGGGCCGACAGAGCATCTGGTGCGTGGCCTGCATCATTCGCTGTTCCGGGCGGAAAAACGCATCGGTCTGGTGCTATTCGGCAAAGGCAATATTGGCTCACGCTGGCTGGAGCTGTTCGCCCGCGAGCAGAGCCTGATTTCGGCGCGCACCGGCTTTGAGTTCACGCTGGCGGGCGTGGTGGACAGTTCCCGCAGCCTGCTGGATTACGAGGGGCTGGATGCCAGCCGTGTGCTGGCTTTCTTTGGCGACGAAGCGCAGGAGCGTGACGACGATGAGCTATTCCTGTGGATGCGCGCTCATCCGTACGATGATCTGGTGGTGTTGGATGTCACCGCCAGCCAGTCGGTCGCCGATCTCTATCTGGATTTCGCCAGCCATGGTTTCCATGTGATCAGCGCCAACAAACTGGCGGGTGCATCCGGCGGCGACAACTATCGCCAGATCCGCGACGCGTTCGCTAAAACCGGGCGTCACTGGCTGTACAATGCCACCGTTGGCGCCGGGTTGCCGGTGAACTATGCGGTGCGGGACCTGCGTGAAAGCGGCGACAGCATTCTGGCTATCAGTGGTATCTTCTCCGGCACGCTGTCATGGCTGTTCCTGCAGTTTGACGGAACGGTGCCTTTTACCGAACTGGTGGATCAAGCCTGGCAGCAGGGATTGACCGAGCCGGATCCGCGCGTCGATCTTTCCGGTCAGGACGTGATGCGCAAGCTGGTTATTCTGGCACGCGAAGCGGGTTACGAGATTGAACCCAATCAGGTGCGGGTGGAGTCGTTGGTGCCTGCCGGATGCGAGAACGGTTCGGTGGATCAATTCTTTGAAGACGGCGAGCCGCTGAATCAGCAAATGCTGCAGCGACTGGAAGCCGCCAACGAGATGGGGCTGGTGCTGCGCTATGTCGCCCGCTTCGATGTCAACGGCAAGGCGCGCGTAGGCGTGGAAGCCGTGCGGGCGGATCATCCGCTGGCGGCGTTGTTGCCGTGCGATAACGTGTTCGCCATCGAAAGTCGCTGGTATCGCGACAACCCGCTGGTGATTCGCGGCCCGGGAGCCGGCCGCGACGTGACGGCCGGGGCGATTCAATCGGATCTCAATCGGCTGGCGCAACTGCTGTAATCGCAGCCAACTGAAATCAGAGAGCGTTAGTCATCTTGTTCTGAAGCCCGCGCAGCCGCGGGCTTTTTTACGCCGTCGATTCACTCAGTGGCGAGAGCCGCGTTTTTTGCCAATACTGAGGGTGTATTCCTTACATTTCATGTGTGTTTATTTGTGATGGAGCATGGTGGCCTGGCCGTCGGCTACCATGAATTTTCTTCATCTTGCATGAGCAAACATCAGCATTTATCACGCTGAAAAGCGTTGACTCTTTAGGCTGATTCGGTCATTTTCTATATGGACGTCTAAACGTATAGACGTTTGTAGAAAATAACGATGATAATGGCGAATTGAGGTAAGGATATGAGCTTTTTCCACGCGAACCATCAGGAAGCGCTGAATCAGAACCTGGCTGAATTACAGGGCCGGATTAACGTTTCCTTTGAGTTTTTCCCGCCGCGCACCAGCGAGATGGAAGAAACGCTGTGGAACTCCATTGACCGCCTCAGCAGCCTGAAGCCTAAATTCGTGTCGGTGACCTACGGCGCCAATTCCGGCGAGCGTGACCGCACCCACAGCATCATCAAAGGCATCAAGGAACGTACCGGCCTGGAAGCCGCGCCGCACCTGACCTGTATTGATGCTTCCCGCGACGAACTGAAAGCCATTGCCCAGGACTACTGGCAGAGCGGCATCCGTCACATCGTCGCCCTGCGCGGCGACTTACCGCCGGGCAGCGGTAAACCGGAGATGTACGCCTCTGATCTGGTCACGTTGCTCAAGGAAGTCGGAGACTTTGATATTTCGGTCGCGGCCTATCCTGAAGTGCATCCGGAAGCGAAAAGCGCGCAGGCGGACCTGATTAACCTCAAACGCAAGATTGATGCCGGCGCCAGTCGTGCCATCACGCAGTTCTTTTTTGACGTGGAAAGCTATCTGCGCTTTCGCGACCGCTGTGTCACTACCGGTATCGATGTGGAAATCGTACCCGGTATTCTGCCGGTGTCGAACTTCAAGCAGTTGCAGCGTTTCGCCACCATGACCAATGTGCGGGTACCGAACTGGATGACCGCCATGTTCGAAGGGCTGGATAACGACCCGGAAACCCGCAAGATGGTCGGCGCGTCGATCGCCATGGATATGGTGAAGATTCTCAGCCGTGAAGGCGTGAAGGATTTCCATTTCTATACCCTAAACCGCTCAGAGCTGAGTTACGCCATTTGCCATACGTTGGGTGTGCGCCCGGTGACGGCCGCCTGATTTCCTCGCCAACGACGATTGTGTCAAATGCCCGCCCGGAGATATCCGGGCGGGCATTTGTGCTTAAGGCTTGGGTATGGACGGTGTGAGCAACGATATCCGGAGAGAAAAAAGCGGTATTCGAAGATAAAAAAAGGGCGGGCCTAAGCCCGCCAAAGTTTCGTTGGCTTTATAAAAATTTATGTGGTCAGGACTGTTTCGAGTTCTTCGCTGCCGCCGATATGACGGCCGCCCATGAATACCTGGGGAACGGTGCTACGCCCGGTCATGGCCCGCAGGCTCACCGTGGTGGCATCCTTACCCAGCATGATTTCTTCGTACTGAATACCGCGATCCTGCAGCAACTGTTTGGCTTTGGCGCAAAACGGGCAGCCGGGTTTGGTAAACAGTGAAACAGACTCCTGAACCTTATAGTGGGGAGCAAGGTACTTCAGCATGGTGTCGGCGTCGGAAACTTCAAACGGGTCGCCCGGCTTGTTGGGTTCAACAAACATTTTCGCCACCACGCCGTGACGAACCAGCATGGAGTAGCGCCAGGAGCGGGGGCCGAAGCCCAGTTCCGCCTTTTCGACCAGCATGTTCATAGCGCGGGTGTATTCACCGTTGCCATCGGGAATAAACGTAATATTTTCTGCGTCTTGGTCGGCTTTCCAGGCATTCATCACAAAAGTATCATTCACGGATACGCATAAAACCGCATCCACGCCAAATTGCTTGAATACCGCAGCCAACTCGTTATAGCGTGGCAAATGACTGGAAGAGCAGGTTGGTGTAAAAGCCCCTGGCAGGGAAAAGACGACGACGGTCTTGTTGTTGAAGAGCTCCGCTGTCGTCACGTCAACCCATTGATCCCCCTGACGGGTATGGAAAGTTACTGACGGAATTTTTTTGCCTTCTTGGCTTACAAACATTTTTAAGTCCCTGGTGGTCGAAAAGTTCTGTTTGGTTGAATCCGTCAGTGGTCAGGACTCGATTTGTTAGGGACATTATTCATTATCAAATGTTGATAGGACTAATCGTTCGTTGCTATCCTATCTATCGCTAGGGACTATCATTTTTAAGGGAATCATGTTTAGGGGAATCAGGGCATGAATATTCGGGATTTAGAGTATCTGGTGGCATTGGCGGAGCATCGTCATTTCCGACGCGCAGCGGATTCCTGCCACGTCAGCCAGCCCACGCTGAGTGGTCAGATCCGAAAACTGGAAGACGAACTGGGGGTGATGCTGCTGGAGAGAACCAGCCGCAAAGTCCTGTTCACTCAGGCGGGGTTGTTGCTGGTCGAGCAGGCCAGAACCGTATTGCGTGAAGTGAAGGTGTTGAAGGAGATGGCCAGCCAGCAGGGCGAAACCATGTCCGGCCCGCTGCATATCGGCCTGATCCCGACGGTCGGCCCTTATCTGTTGCCCCAGATTATCCCGATGTTGCATCGCACTTTCCCGAAGCTGGAAATGTACCTGCATGAAGCTCAGACTCATCAGTTGCTGGCCCAGCTCGACAGCGGCAAGCTGGATTGCGCCATTCTGGCGATGGTGAAAGAGTCGGAAGCCTTTATCGAAGTGCCGTTGTTTGATGAGCCGATGAAGCTGGCGATTTATCAGGATCACCCCTGGGCGAACCGCGAGCGGGTGGCGATGTCCGATTTATCGGGCGAAAAACTGTTGATGCTGGAAGACGGGCACTGCCTGCGCGATCAGGCGATGGGATTTTGTTTCCAGGCGGGCGCGGACGAGGATACCCATTTTCGCGCCACCAGCCTGGAAACCCTGCGCAACATGGTAGCGGCGGGCAGCGGTATTACCCTGCTGCCGTCGCTGGCGGTGCCGCCGGAGCGAGTGCGTGACGGCGTGTGCTATTTGCCTTGTTACAAACCGGAGCCTAAACGCACCATCGCACTGGTGTATCGTCCTGGCTCGCCGTTGCGCGGCCGTTATGAGCAACTGGCCGATTCGGTGCGCGAGCACATGCAACTCCACATGGAACAGTTGTCGAAACAGTCGGCTTAATCAGGTCATTGATTTAGTAAAACAATTGATTTAGTAAAACAATTTGTTTGATCAAAACGATTTGTTTGATCAAAACGATTGCCATCAAAAAAACCGGTTATCAAAACAACCGGTTTAAACCGTTCAGCGCCGCTACCCGGTAGGCTTCGGCCATGGTCGGGTAGTTGAATGTGGTGTTCACAAAGTATTCAATGGTATTGCCTTCGCCTTTCTGTTCCATGATGGCCTGGCCGATGTGAATGATTTCGGCCGCCCGTTCGCCAAAGCAGTGAATACCCAAAATCTGCTTGGTTTCGCGGTGGAACAGAATTTTCAGGCTACCGACGTTCATCCCGACAATCTGCGCCCGCGCCAGGTGTTTGAACTGAGCGCGACCCACTTCATACGGCACTTTCATGGCGGTGAGTTCCTGCTCGGTTTTGCCGACGGAGCTGATCTCCGGGATAGTGTAAATGCCGGTGGGAATATCCTCGATCAGGTGCGCGGTGGCGTCGCCTTTAGTAATGGCCTGCGCCGCGATGCGGCCCTGATCATAGGCGGCCGACGCCAGGCTGGGGTAACCGATCACATCGCCCACGGCGTAGATATGCGCCTGAGCGGTCTGGTACATGCTGTTAACCTTCAACTGGCCGCGGCTGTCCGTTTCCAGCCCGACATTTTCCAGCCCCAGCGTTTCGGTGTTGCCGGTGCGTCCGTTGGCGTAGAGCAGGCAATCCGCCTTCATCTTTTTGCCGGATTTCAGATGGATGATGACGCCGTCATCCAGACCTTCGATGTGTTCGAATTCCTCGTTATGACGAATCACCACGCCGCTGTTCCAGAAGTGATACGACAGGGCGTCGGACATTTCCTGATCGAGAAACGCCAGCAGACGATCGCGGGTATTGATCAGATCAACCTTCACGTTCAATCCGCGAAAGATCGACGCGTATTCGCAGCCGATCACCCCGGCGCCGTAAATGATCACGTGCTTGGGTTCATAATCCAGATCGAGAATAGAATCGCTGTCGTAGATGCGGGGGTGATGGAAATCCACCCCGGCCGGATGATAAGGCCGCGAACCGGTGGCGATAATGATATTCGCGGCGGTCAGCGTATCGTGAGTGTCGTCCGGGTAATAGACCGCGATGGTATGCGCATCGATAAAACGCGCCTCGCCGGAAAACAGTTCACAGTGATTACGTTCGTAGAAGCCCTGGCGCATGCGGGTTTGCTGGCCGATCACGCTGTCGGCGTGACGCAGGATATCGGAAAATGAGGAGCTGATGACGCGGGCGTTGTCGCTGTAGAGTGGGTTTTGATTGAATTCGATAATACGGCTGACGGCGTGTCGGAGGGCTTTGGATGGGATGGTTCCCCAGTGGGTACAGCCACCGCCAACATTATAATGCCGCTCTATCACGGCAATTTTCGCCCCTTGTTTGGCAAGCCCCATGGCCGCCCCTTCACCGCCCGGACCCGAACCAATCACGATGGCATCGTAATCGTATTGCTGTTGTATGGACATGGTAGGAACCACCTGTTTTTATACAAATTACTAACGCGATTGTAACATCGTCCTGCTGATAACCCAATCATCCCTGACATCTGTATGGGAACCGATGATCACATTTTTACTATGACAAACTTTGGCACAGTATGTAGAGAGTAAAGTTTGTTATAGTGCTTCCCTTGACTTAAGGAGAGCCGATGACTGCGGGCAGGATAATGGGTGTCAGAGCACAACAAAAAGAACGAACTCGTCGTTCCCTGGTTGAGGCCGCTTTCAGCCAGTTAAGCGCTGAACGCAGTTTTGCCAGCCTGAGTTTGCGTGAAGTGGCTCGTGAAGCCGGTATTGCCCCTACCTCGTTTTATCGCCATTTCCGCGATGTGGACGAACTGGGGTTGACGATGGTGGATGAAAGCGGGTTGATGCTGCGTCAGCTGATGCGTCAGGCGCGCCAGCGTATCGTCAAAAGCGGCGGTAGCGTGATCCGAACGTCGGTATCGACGTTCATGGAGTTCATCGGCAATAACCCCAACGCTTTTCGGCTGCTGTTGCGCGAGCGTTCCGGCACTTCAGCGGCATTCCGCGCCGCCGTAGCGCGTGAAATTCAGCATTTTATCGCTGAACTGGCGGACTATCTTGAAGTCGAAAATCATATCCCGCGCAGCTTCGCGGAGGCGCAGGCGGAAGCGATGGTGATAATCGTATTCAGCGCCGGCGCGGAAGCGCTGGACGTGGATATCGAGCAGCGGCGCCAGCTGGAAGAGCGGCTGGTGTTGCAGTTGCGTATGATTGCCAAAGGCGCCTATTACTGGTATCGCAAAGAACAGGGTAAGGGGTTTGTTTACCCTGAGGGATAATCAGAGGAAAAGTCATGACAGAGCAGATAAATTCAGAGAAAAGCACGTTGGTGCTGACGCTGGTGGCCGGTTTGTCCGCGAATGGTTCCTTTGTCGCCGTGTTCAGTTCTATCGTGCCGTTTTCCATTTTTCCGCTGATTGCGCTGGTTCTGTCGGTGTACTGCCTGCATCAGCGTTACATGCACCATGCCATGCCAAAGGGCACGCCGCTGCTGGCGGCAGGCTGTTTCCTGTTCGGTCTGCTACTTTACAGCGCGATTGTACGCGCCGAGTACCCGCAAATCGGCTCCAATTTCGTGCCGTCAATCCTGTGCGTGGTGCTGGCGCTATGGCTGGTGGTGAAGCTGCGGGCTCGCAAGCCCGGCAGTGGTGAAATCAATACGCCTTAATCCGTGGTGATGTTACTGGCGTTTTTCCAGTAACACGCCGCATTCCATGTGGTGGGTATAAGGGAACTGGTCAAACAGCGCCAACTGACTGATTCGGTGCGTTTGACTTAAGGTTTCCAGGTTGGCGCACAGTGTTTCCGGGTTGCAGGAGATGTACAGGATACGCGGATACGCCTGCACCAGTTTTACTGTGTCGTCGTCCAGGCCGCTGCGAGGCGGGTCGACAAAGATGGTTTCACAGCGATAGCCCGCCAGATCGATGCCTTGCAGACGGTTGAACTGGCGTACCCCGTTCATGGCCTGAGTAAATTCCTCTGCCGCCATGCGAATAATCTGTACGTTATCAATCTGATTGGCGGCAATATTGTACTGCGCCGCCGCAACCGACGGCTTGGCGATTTCGGTCGCCAGCACCCGCTCGAAATTGCGCGCCAGCGCCAGCGAAAAGTTGCCGTTGCCGCAATACAGTTCCAGCAAATCGCCTGTCGAACCTTGTGTCGCTGACAGCGCCCATTCCAGCATTTGGATATTCATCATCGCATTGGGCTGAGTGAAGCTGTTTTCCACCTGACGATAAATCATCTGACGGCCGGCAACCGGCAGGCACTCATCCACGTAGTCCCGATCCAGACAAATTTTGGTTTTGGTGGCGCGACCGATCAACTGTAGGGCAAAACCCTGAGCGCGCAGTTGGTCGCGCAGGAGACGAGCACATTGCTGCCATTCGTCGTCCAGCGCTTTGTGGTACAGCAGCGAAACCACAATCTCACCGCTGAGCGTGGAGAGATAATCAATCTGAAACAGCTTGCGCCGCAGTACAGGTTCGGCCCGCAGGGCACTGATCAGTGCTGGCATCAGGCGGTTGATCAGCTCGCTGGCGGCCGGGAAACGATCGACCCGGATCCGTTGTTTGGTCTGCTGATCAAAAATAATGTGGTACAGGTCATCGCCGTCATGCCAGATTCGAAATTCCGCCCGCATCCGGTAGTGACTGACCGGCGAGCGGAACACGGTTGGCGCCGGCGCATCGAATGGCGCCATCATGGCACCGAGGCGCCCGGTTTTTTCTTCAAGCTGGGCGTCGTACTGATCGATGGGCAGAATCTCTGGCGTCATGGTGGTCTCATCTAAAAAGCGGCTGGATAAGGTGGCGATGTTGTCAGGGCGCGATTGTAGGGCATCCTGAAGGGATGTCCAGCCTTGCAGCATGGATTCTCCTATCCAAAATGGAAGTCTAGACATCCACCCGCCTCGATCGTAGCATGAGCGTCCGGTCTTGCCTCGCAAGTGAAAAGGGAATCCAGTGCGAATCTGGAACTGACGCGCAGCGGTAAGGGGAATGGGCGACGATAGCATAATGCGGACACTGTCCTGACGGATGGGAAGTCATCGCCGCCGAGCCAGCCATCATGGCAGAGCCCCGAGTCCGAAGACCTGCCGGAATACGTCGCAATGTTTCATGGTCATCGCGTGCTATCGATCATGAGGGTGCGGCATCCTGCCAATTCAGTTTGGATGCTTATAATGTTTACTAAAAAAACCACAATGCTGGCGGCGATGGTAGCCACGGCTTTTTCAGGATGGGCGCAGGGTAGCGACAACACACAGCAAAACAGCAATGACGCGATGGTGGTGACCGCCAACCGTTTCCCTCAGCCGATCTCATCCGTACTGGCGCCCACGACCGTGGTGACACGTGATGATATTGATCGCTGGCAATCGAAGAGTTTGACTGATGTGATGCGGCGGTTGCCGGGGGTGGATTTCTACCAGAGCGGTGGTTTGGGGCAATTGAACTCTCTATTTATTCGCGGTTCTTCTTCGAGCCATGTACTGGTGCTGATTGACGGTGTTCGACTTAATCAGGCCGGAGTCAGCGGTTCTTCCGATATCAGTCAAATCCCGATCTCTCTGGTTCAAAAAGTGGAATATATCCGCGGGCCGCGTTCTGCCGTTTATGGCTCGGATGCAATTGGCGGTGTGGTTAACATCATCACGACACGAGAGAAGAAAGGTACCACGCTTTCCGCAGGTATCGGCTCCAATGGTTATCAGTCCTACGACGCAGCCACCCAGCAACAACTGGGGGCGAATACGCTGGCAACGTTTGCCGGTAATTACACTTATACCAAAGGGTTTAATGTGGTTGCCAACTTGCCTGATCCCTTTGGTGATCCTGCTCAGCCCGACCGTGACGGCTTCATGAGCAAAACGTTATACGGCAATGTCGAGCATCAGTTCAGTGAGGCTGTGAGCGGATTTATACGCGGGTACGGTTTTGATAATCGGACCGCTTATGATGGTACCGCCAGCTTTAATCGTGCAGAGGCATTTCCCGATACAAGGCAGATCTATAGCCAATCTTGGGATGGCGGATTACGTTATCATCAAGACATTTGGTCATCTCAACTGATTACCAGCTACAGCCACAGCAAAGACTATAATTACGATCCGCGTTTTGGCCGCTCTGATATTTCCGCGACGCTGGATGATATCCAACAGTACAACGTTCAGTGGAGTAACAGTGTTCAGGTTGGCAGAGGAAATATCGGTGCAGGGGTTGACTGGCAGAAACAGACTACCGAGCCTGGAACCAATTTTGTCACCGAGGGGTATGAATTGCGGAATACCGGCGTGTATACCACGGTGTTGCAGTCATTTGGGCCAGTAACACTTGAAGGTGCGTTGCGTAGTGATGATAGCTCCCAGTTTGGTCAGCATACTACCTGGCAGAGCAGTGCCGCGTGGGAGTTTGTTGAAGGGTATCGCCTGCTGGCTTCTTATGGGACGGGTTATAAGGCACCTACGGTTGGCCAATTGTATGGGTCATTTGCTGGAAATTCCAACCTCAAACCAGAGGAAAGCAAGCAATGGGAAGGCGGTATTGAAGGCCTGACTGGTCCGGTGAACTGGCATGTTTCGACATATCGTAATGATGTGGAGAACCTGATCCAGAGTGGTAGTGCGCCGACCTTTGCAAATATGAACGTGGGACGTGCCCGTTTACAAGGTGTGGAAGCAACCGCATCGTTTGATACAGGGTTCGTATCACACAAACTTTCATATGATTATCTGGACCCACGTAATGTCGATACTAATGAGGTCCTGACCAGACGTGCGCGGCAACAATTCAAATATGATCTGGACTGGCAGTTCAAAGACCTGGACTGGACGGTCACTTATCATTATTTAGGTGAGCGTTATGACCAGAATTTTAATACGTCAGAGAGAGTGAAACTGGCTGGGGTGAGTTTGTGGGATATCACCGCATCATATCCCGTCACCTCTCATCTGACAGTTCGTGCTAGAATCGCCAACCTGTTCGATAAGAATTACGAGACGGTATATGGCTACCGAACTGCAGGGCGAGAATACTATCTCACCGGAAGCTATAGTTTCTGATTTACCCGCCCGCCCCACGGTCCTTGTATTTGATTCCGGGGTGGGTGGTTTGTCTGTTTATGATGAAGTTCGCAAACTGTTGCCGGACTTACATTATATCTACACCTTTGATAATGAGGCTTTTCCCTACGGGGAGAAGCCTGAGCAATTCATCATTGAACGTGTGGTGTCTATCGTTGACGCGGTAGAAAAACAGCACCCGCTGTCATTGGTCATCATTGCCTGTAATACCGCCAGTACGATTTCACTCCCGGCATTGCGTGCGCGTTTTAATTTCCCCGTCGTTGGTGTGGTGCCTGCGGTAAAACCGGCTGCCAAATTAACCCGGAATGGCGTCGTTGGGTTGTTGGCGACACGCGCTACGGTCCAGCGCCCTTATACGCATGAGCTGATTTCCCGCTTTGCCAATGACTGTCAGATTTTGCTGTTGGGGTCTGCAGAGCTGGTGGAGTGGGGGGAAGCCAAACTTCAGGGGGAAACGGTACCTGAGGACGTATTGCGGAAAATCCTTAAGCCTTGGCTGAAATTGCCGGAGCCTCCGGATACGGTCGTTCTGGGATGTACTCATTTCCCTCTCCTGTCGGAAGAGTTGCAGCAGGTATTGCCTGACGGCACACGGCTTGTTGATTCAGGCACCGCTATTGCGCGCAGAACTGCATGGCTGATTGAGCATCTGGATAATCCGAAATTGTCGACAGAGCGTAATCTGGCTTACTGTTTATCGATTACACCCAAGGTCGCGGCGCTGTCGCCAGTCCTGCGTCGTTATGGTTTCAGTGCGCTTGAACGATTAACGCTTTTGCCTGCTGACGAGTAAATATTGAGCGGTCAAAATTATTTTTGAAATTAGTGCTTGTCAGCGACGGAGAACTCCCTATAATGCGCCTCCACTGACACGGCAACGGCGAAACGCCAGCGCAGTTTCAGTAAGAAATCAGGCGCATATCGCTTGACTTCTTTTCGGGAAAGCATAATATATGCGACCCGCGACCACGGTAAATGGTCATGCTCTTTAACAATCAATCAGACAATCTGTGTGGGCACTCGCAGGACACTTCACTAAAATATTTGTGAAAAGTCTTGAAGAGTGACAACAGTTAATTCATACGAACTAACAGTAAATTCTTTGAGCACCGCTTCTTCGGAAGCAGCATCAAACTTTAAATTGAAGAGTTTGATCATGGCTCAGATTGAACGCTGGC